>JBGAIL010000083.1:0-20600 GCA_044225565.1 Steroidobacteraceae bacterium
GACGGGCCCGGCGCTTCCCGCGAGATTGCAGCGGATCGGCGTTCGCCGCGACGTGCGGATGCAGGCCACTCGAACAGCAATCCGAACCTGGGCAGTTTCATGGGGATTTCCGGCTCACGACGGCATATGCCGCGCCGGCCACTGCGAGCGCGAGCAGGCTCACGCAAGCTCTTTCGCGCGCCGGCGTCACGGCCTGGCCACCAGCACCGCGAGCATGCCGGCGATGGCGGCATAGCTCGCCCAGGGGAAGAGCCACATGGTGAGCGCCGGCCGGGGTCGCCGGCGCGTTCGCGATCCTGGCGCATGCGGATCTGCGCGAGCGCGACGATGATGTAGATGAACACCACCAGCGCCCCGATGGTGTTCACCAGGAATGCGAACACCTTGTCCGGCGAGACGATGGCCGCCAGCACGCTGAGCACGCCGGCGATCGCCGATGCCCACACCGAGCGCGCCGGCATCTTCCGCGCGTTCAGCTTCACCAGAGACTGCGGCGCATCGCCTTTCTCGGCGAGCACCAGCAGCACGCGGGAGCACACGTAGAAGGCCGAATTCAGGCAGGACAGCACGGCCGTGAGGATGATGACGCTCATCGCCGTGCTCGCCCAGCCGAATCCCATCTTGACGAGGGCAAGGGTGAACGGCGATTGAGCCGGCACCACATCCACCCACGGGACCACGCACACGATGAGCAGCACCGAGAGCACGTAGAAGGTGAGGATGCGCACCACCACGGAAGTGGTCATTTTGGCGATGGCGCGTGCAGGCTCCGCAGATTCGGCCGCCGCGATGGTGACGATCTCCGCGCCGGTCAGCGAGAAGAACACCACCGTGGCTCCGCTCAGCACCGCGACGAACCCGTGCGGCATGAAGCCGCTGTGCGTGGTGAGGTTGGCGAACGTCGGCCCGCCAGGGGCGACTCCAGCCGAACGCGTAAGCCGCCGCGAGCACGATGAACACGATGATGGCCGCCACCTTGATGGACGCGAACCAGAACTCGAATTCGCCGTAGGAGCGCGCGGACATGAGGTTCACGGCGGTCATCACCGCCATGAGACCGAGCCCGATCTCCCACTGCTCCAGCATGGGCAGCCAGGGCTGCAGGATGTTCGCGCCGGCGATGGCCTCGATGGGCACGACGATCATCCAGAAATACCAGTACAGCCAGCCGGTGAGGAAAGCCGGCCCAGCGGCCGAGGCCGATGCGCGCGAACTCGGTGAACGCGCGCTGGCCGGGGTGCGCCATGGCCATCTCGCCGATCATGCGCATGACCAGCAGGATCAGCACGCCCGTGAGCGCGTAGCTCAGCACGATGGCCGGCCCGGTGGCCGCGATGGCCGCGCTGCTGCCGACGAAGAGACCGGCGCCGATGATGCCGCCGATCGAGATCATGGTGAGGTGCCGGGGCTTGAGGGCTCGACTGAGCTCCGGGGTCACGTCGGTGGCGGCCATGTGCCTTCTTTGTCAGTTGTGGGTCGGCATCGAGAACTCGGCAGCCGCCCCCGCGCCTTCCGGCCAGCGCTGGGTGACGGCCTTGAGGCGAGTATAGAAGCGAAACGCCTCGGCGCCATAGACGTGATGGTCGCCGAACATGGAGTTGCGCCAACCTCCGAAGCTGTGGAAGGCCACCGGCACCGGGATCGGCACGTTGACACCGACCATTCCCACCTCGATCTCGGACGCGAAACTGCGGGCCACCGCGCCGCTGCGCGTGAAGATGGCGGTGCCGTTCGCGAACTCGTGCGAATTCACCAGAGAGACCGCGGACTGGTAGTCCGGTACGCGCACCACGCACAGCACCGGGCCAAAGATCTCTTCCTTGTAGATGCGCATCTGCGCCCGCACGCCGTCGAACAGCGAAGGGCCCAGGAAGAAGCCTCTGGATTTCGTGACGGCGTGCTCCCGGCCATCGACCACCAGCTTCGCGCCTTCCCTTACGCCGACGTCGATGTAGTCACGCACGCGCGCAAGGTGCGCTCCCGTGACGAGCGGCCCCATCTCCATACCAGACGCATCCGAAGCGCCCACTTTCAAATGCGCGATACGCCTGGTGAGCTTGTCGATGACCGCATCGCCCGTGGCATCACCGACGACCACGGCAACGGAGATCGCCATGCAGCGCTCGCCGGCCGAGCCGTATGCCGCGCCCGTGAGCGCTTCCACCGCTGCGTCGATATCCGCATCCGGCATGATGACCATGTGGTTCTTGGCGCCACCGAGCGCCTGAACGCGCTTGTTGCCGCCGATGGCGCGCGTCTGCACATGGCGCGCGATCGGCGTCGAGCCCACGAAGCTGATCGCAGCGACTTTGGGATGGTCGAGCAGCGCATCCACCGCTTCCTTGTCGCCTTGCACCACGTTCAATGACCTTGGGCAGCCCGGCTCTGCGAGCAGCTTGCGCGAGCAGCAGGGAAGCGGAAGGATCGCGCTCCGAAGGCTTCAGCACGAACGTATTCCCGCAGGCGAGCGCGACGGGAATCATCCAGAGCGGCACCATCGCCGGAAAATTGAAGGGCGTGATGCCGGCCACCACGCCCAGCGGCTGGCGCAGGCTCACGGTGTCGATGCCGCGGCCGACGTTCTCGCTGAACTCGCCTTTGAGCAGTTGCGGAGCCGAGCAGGCGAACTCCACGACTTCGATGCCGCGCTTGACCTTCACCAGCCGCGTCATCGAGCGTCTTGCCGTGCTCATCTGAAATGACGCGCGCGATGTCGCTCGGTACGTTCGTCCAGCAGCGCCTTGAAGCGGAACAGGATGCGGGCTCGCGCCAGCGCCGGAGTGGTCGCGGACCAGCCGGGTATGCGGACGCCGCGCTGGAAACCGCTCGATCCACGTCTGCTGCCCGGCGAGCCGGACTCGCGCGCGACCTTCCGAGCGAAGGGTTGAAGACAGGCGCGGTGCTGCCGATGCCCTGCACGCGCACGCCATCGATCCAGTGGCAGACCGCATCGGCGTGCGCCGCGACATTAGACTTCGCAACGGAGCTCATGATCGGGCCTTTCAGTGAGTGGGAAGGCTGCGCAGGCAACGGCGCAGGGCTTCAGCCATGTCTTCGATCTGCGCCGGCGTCGAGATGAACGGCGGCGCGAGCGCAATGATGTCACCGGTGAACCGCACCAGCAGACCGCCTTCGTCGAGCGCGCGCTCGAATAGTTTGAAGGCACGCTCACCGGGCTGACCAGCGATCGGTGCGAGCTCGATGGCGGCAGTGAGGCCGATGTTGCGGATGTCGGCGACGTGCGGCTCGCCGCGCAGACTGTGAACGGCTCTCTCGAGCACGGGAGCGAGTCGGCGGCGCGCTCGATCAACCCATCCTGCTCGAGCGCATCGAGCGAGGCATGTCCTGCGGCCACGGCCAGAGGGTGCCCCGAATACGTGTATCCGTGGAAGAGCTCGATGGCGTGCGCCGGGCCGCTCATGAACGCCTCGTAGATCTCGGGCCGCACGATGACGCCGCCCATCGGCACGACTCCGTTGGTCACCGCCTTGGCGAAGGTGGTGAGATCCGCCGATACGCCGAAGTACTCGGAGCCGAAAGGCTTGCCCAGCCGCCCGAAGCCGGTGATCACCTCGTCGAAGATGAGCAGGATGCCGTGCTTCGTGCAGATCTCGCGCAGCCGTTCCAGATAGCCGCGTGGCGGGACGATGACGCCGGTGGAGCCCTGCATGGGCTCGACGATCACCGCCGCGATGGTCGAAGCGTCGTGCAGCGCGACGAGGCGCTCCAGCTCTTCCGCCAGGTGCGCGCCCCACTCGGGCTGGCCCTTGCTGTACGCCATGTCCTTCGGCGAATAGGTGTGCGGCAGATGGTCCACGCCGGACATCATGAGCGGAGCGAACGCCTTGCGATTCGGAGCGATGCCGCCCACCGAAATGCCGCCGAGCCCCACGCCGTGATAGCCACGCTCGCGTCCGATGATGCGGAAACGCGAGGCCTCACCGCGCGCGCGGTGATAGGCGATGGCGACCTTGAGCGCGGTGTCGACCGCTTCCGAACCGGAGTTCACGAAGAACACGCGGCCGTCGGGAAGCTTCGCCATGCGGGCAATGCGCGCCGCCAGCGAGAACGCCGGCGGATGGCCCATCTGGAAGCTCGGGCTGAAATCGAGCGTCTCCACCTGCTCCTGCACCGCCTTCACGATACCGGGATGGGCATGGCCCATCGGGCAGCACCACAGGCCCGAAAGGCAGTCGAAGACGTGGCGGCCGTCCGCCAGGTCGTAGTACGCCCCCTTGCCACCGACGATGAGGCGGGGGTGCTGCTTGAAGTAGCGGTTATGGGTGAACGGCATCCACCAGGACTCGAGCGAGCCGGCGGGATCTCGGGGTTGGGCTGACATGGGCGGCACATTGGCACCCCCTTCAGGCATGAGCCAGACACGGGGGAGTGTGGAACGCCCTATACTGTGCAGGCTATTTCACCTGTACGGCCTGAAGCCAGGACAAGCGCATGGGCTCCTCACGCAAGCCGACACCCGCCGTCCGAAAGAAGCTCACCCGGAACGGGGGCGCCCGTGCCGCCGCCGGGCGGAACGTCGTCGCGCGGATCAGCGACGAGCTGCGGGCGCGCATCCAGTCGGGCGACCTGCCGCCCGGCGCGGCGCTGCCCTCGGTGCGCCAGTTGGCGCGCGAGCGGGACATCAGCCCGTTCAGCGCCGCTGCCATTTACGACGGACTCGTTGCGACCGGCGTGGTCGAAGCGCGTGCGGGGCTCGGTTATTTCGTGCCGCACCGCCGGCCGCCGCGGCCTGTGACGGCGCCCGCCATCCAGTTCGCCGGCGATTCCATCTGGGAACGGCGGCGCGAAGCGCGCTCGGGATCCATCGCGGTGGATGCCGGTGCGGGCTGGCTTCCGGCCGACTGGCAGGACGTTGCGGGCGTCCGCGCAGCTTTGCGCTCGCTCGCAAGGGAATCCCGATTGCAGCTCGAAGGCTACGGCAATCCGCTCGGCCTCGGAGAGCTGCGCACGAGACTGGCGCAGGGCCTGCTCGCACGGGGAATCGAAGCTGGCGAAGACCAGGTGCTGATGACACAGGGAGCCAGCCAGGCGCTGGACCTCCTGATCCGCGAATGCCTCGCCCCCGGCGACGTCGTCATCGTGGAAGATCCGGGCTATCCGCCTACCTTCGATCTGCTGCGCCAGCGGGGCGTGAAACTGTTGTCGGTGCCGCGCACCGAGGCCGGGCCGGATGTCGACGTCCTCGCAAAGCTCCTCAACCGCAGGCGCGCACGCTGCCTGTTCGTGAACACCACATGCCACAACCCCACGGGCACCACGATGAGCTCCGCGGTCGCGCACCGCGTGCTCGAGCTGGCCGGCCGGCACGATCTCCTGGTGGTCGAGGACGACATCTTCGCGGATCTCGTGCCGCAGGGGCCGGCCACGCTCGCGGGGCTCGACGAGCTGAAGCGGGTCATCTATCTCTCCAGTGCATCCAAGACGGTGTCCCCTGCCCTGCGCTGCGGCTACCTCGTGGCCGCTCCGAAAATGGTGCAGCGCCTGGCGCGTGCGAAGGCGACCAGCTCTCTGGGCTCCAGCGAGCTGCTGGAGCAGCTGCTGCTGCGAGTGCTCACGCATGGCCGCTATCGACGGCATCTGAAGGCGCTGCGCGCGCGGCTGGCGGCCGCGCATTTGAAAGTGGCCCGGGAGCTGCAGGCGCGCGGAGTGGAGCTTGCCTTCAGGCCGCAGACCGGGCTCTTTCTCTGGGCGCGGCTACCTTCGAGAGAGCCCGTGGGCAAGCTGTGGCAACAGGCACTGGATCACGACGTGCTGCTGGCGCCGGGGGAGATGTTCCAGCCCGACGGCAAGGCCTGCCCCTACTGGCGATTCAATGTGGCGCATTGCGATGCGCCGCAGCTGTACCGGTTTCTCGATTCGCTGCGAGGCGGTGTGTCAACTCGCCAGGACGCCGGCCCGTAGCGTTCGGCGCCCGATGAGTCAGCGCACCCCTTTCAGCATCGCCGTGCGCAGGATCTCGTTCAGTCGCGTCTGATAAGCGCCGCCCTGGCTCTTCAGCCATTCGAGCACATCGGCGTCGATGCGCACGGTGAGCTGCCGTTTGACGGGGCGATAGAACTTTCCGCGCACCGCGCCCTGCCAATCGCGCGCGGAGCTCGCGGGCAGGTCGGAGAAATCGATGGCGCCATCGGGCCTGGCGGACAACTCGGCCAGCTCGCGGCGCATTCCTTCAGGCACCCTGCTCATAGACTTTCCTTTCGGCCTTCGTCGCACGTCTCGCCGAGATGATGCGGATTTCCTCATGACCTTCCTCACCCTCCAGCTGCCATGTATGGGCCACGAGCAACGCCGTTCGCGCGACGACGCCTATGGTTTGCCAGCGCTCCTCCGCATCTTCCACGCGTTCGAGTCGAGATACGTGCAGCGGATCTTCGAACACGAGCCTCGCCACCCCGAAGGTGACGCCATGCTTGGCCAGATTCGCACGGCTCTTCGTCTCGTCCCATGAGAACATCGCCAGCTCCGGACTGTAGTTACATCAATGTAGTTACGCAAGTGCCCCCGGTGTGTGCGCGGCAACAGTACGAGCGGCTGGCCGCCGGCGCCAACACGCAAAAGTGACGGAGTTATGCAGATTCGCGGCTTGACCGCACGATGGAGCCGACAACGGACGGGAGCGAAGAACTTGGAGGCCGCGCGCACCTGCGCTAGCCTCGCCCCGATGATAGACACCCCCCGCCTCCATCTGCGCCCGCACCGCGCCGAAGACCTCGAGCCCTATCGGGTGATCTGGGCGCCCCCGCCCGAGCCCGGCAACCCCGCAGGCTTCGCGCTGAACGAAGAGGAAGCGTGGTATCGCCTGCTGCGCTTCGTGGGGCATTGGGCCCATTTCAATTACGGGCTATTCGTGGTCGAGCATCGCGAGACGGGACGGCTCATCGGCGAGGCGGGCTACGCGCATTTCCACCGGGGCATCGGGCCACGATTCGACGATGCGCCCGAGGCCGCATGGCGCATCCTCCCGGAGTTTCGCGGCAGCGGCTTCGCCACGGAAGCGATGCGAGCCGCCTCGCAGTGGCTGGATCCCAAACGGGTCGCGCCCCGCACCGTGTGCATCATCGATCCGGCGAACGCGGCTTCGATCAAAGTCGCCGGACGCCTGGGCTTCCGCGAATACGGCCGCACACAATACAAACAAAGCCCCGTGATCCTGTTCGAGCGCGACAGCGCTTGACAACTCGAGATCCGCGCGTAGACTGCGCGCCCCTCATGAACCGCCAACTCAAAATCCGGCTCCCGCTCATGCCTCGCTCGCTGCGGTGCGGAGCGCCGCCGCCAGCGCCGCGAAACCGCGCGTGCGGCTTCGGAGACCATTTGACCGAATAGCCTGCCCTTCGAGGGTGGGCTGTTCATTGCAGCCCATCCGGACGAGCCCACGAGGCCCCGGTCGGCGCTGCTGACCGGGGCCTCTTCGTTTTCGGCCTCCGGTCCGCGAAGACGGCGCGCCGCTCGAAGCGCGCGCCACGAAGAATTCGCCGCGGCGCGAAGGCGACGCGGCGTACAGAGGTCGGAGACGGAAGCCGTGTCAGCGGAGCGGGCTCTCGAGCCCCGCCTGGCGCGCTCGCGCATCGTTGCGCTTGCGTGTACCGCGCGGCGATCCAGTCACCAGCCACCACAAGTTAGCTCAGTTGGTAGAGCAACGGCCTGTGAAGCCGGGAGTCGCGGGTTCGATTCCCGCACTTGTCGCCCACCTTGTCCAAGGTGACTTGTGATGTCGAGCGGGGCCACGGCCCCACATCGAGGTGCCCCAGTGGCCTCGCCGCAGGATGCGGCGCGCACCTGACGGTGCGGAGGCGAAGAAGCGCCAGGCCACGGCGCATGCACCGCCTTGAGTAGCCGGGGTGCGCGGCGCCCGGAAGCGTTCCACGCAGGGGCGGGAACGTGCAGGCGTCGCGACCCCTGCGGCCCGTGGCGCAGGCGTGGGCGTCGCTTCGAAGTATTCGGTTTGTGTTTGGACGACGTGAAGGAGAAGAGCAATGTTCGGAATGAAGCGAATCATCGTCGCCCGGCACGAGCGCGGCCTCGTCTTCCGTAACAGGAGCTTCGAGGCCATCCTCGAGCCGGGCGTGCACTGGCTGTTCGATCCGCTCGCGCGGACCGAAGTGCAGGTGTACGACCTGACGACCCCGGAATTCGAGCACCCGCGCGTCGACTTCCTCGTGAAGGATGCGCGCGCCACGGTCGAGAAGCACTTCGAGATCGTGGAGCTCGGCGACCGTGAAGTCGGCGTCGTATACAAGCACGGCAAGGTCGCGGGCGTGCTTGCGCCGGGTCGGCGCCAGCTCTACTGGCGCAGCCCCATCGAAGTGCGTGTCGAGAAGGTGGACATCTCGGAGGAATTCGAGATTCCGTCGCAGCTCGCAAGCATCCTCGTGCGTGCGAAGGCGCCTCTCGCGGCTTCGGTCGCGGAAGCGGTGAGCGCCATCGAAGTGCCGGACACCGCGATCGGCCTTCTGATCGTGGACGGCGGGCTCGCGAAGGTGCTCGAGCCGGGACTGCACGCGTTCTGGAAGTACCAGCGCGCGCTGAAGACCGAGCTCGTGGACCGCCGCGTGCAGGCCATGGAAGTCTCGGGCCAGGAGATCCTGACCCGCGACAAGGTGAGCCTGCGTGTGAACCTCACCGCGCTCTGGCAGGTGCTGGACGTGGTGAAGGCGCGCAGTGAGCTGAGCAACTTCGTGGAGCTCGTCTACAAGGAGCTGCAGTTCGCGCTGCGCGAGGCGGTGGGTGTGCGCACTCTCGATGAGCTGCTCGGCGACAAGGGCGTGCTGGATCGCGAGATCGGCACGGCCGTACGCGCCAAGGTCGAGGAGCACGGCATGGTGGTGCGTTCGGTGGGCGTGAAGGACGTCATCCTGCCTGGTGAGATGAAGACCATCCTCAACCAGGTGGTGGAGGCGGAGAAGATCGCCCAGGCGAACCTCATCAAGCGTCGCGAGGAGACGGCGGCGACCCGTTCGCTGCTGAACACCGCTCGCCTCATGGACGAGAACCCGACGCTGCTTCGCCTGAAGGAGCTCGAGACGCTGGAGAAGGTGACCGAGAAGATCGACAAGCTCACGGTCTTCGGTGGCCTCGATGGCGTGCTGAAGGACGTGGTGCGGATCCGGGTGCCCGGCACCTGATTTCGATTCGCATCGCGACGGGCCTGGCGGGTGCAATGCCCGCCAGGCTTTTTTTTACAGAATCTGGGCAACCCCGAAAGCTTTCTCCCGGAAACCCGGAACTTCTTTACTTTGAACATATCTTAAGATATGTTTTTAGCCATATCTGGAGGTACTACACCATGCATCGACATTTCCATCACCACTTTTCCGGCCGTCACGGCCATCGTCACTTCGGCGGCCACGGTCGCGGCGGGTTCTTCGGCGGTCGCTTCGGCGGCGGCGGGGGCCACGGCATGCGCATGGCGCGCATGCTCGGCTCGGGCGACCTGCAGCTCGTCATCCTGAAGCTGCTCAGCGAGAAGCCCCGGCACGGCTACGAGATCATCAAGGCCATCGAGGAGCACTCGAGCGGCATCTACACGCCGAGCCCCGGCATGGTCTACCCCGCCCTCACCTATCTCGAGGAGACGGGCTACGCCACGGCCGCCGCGGAAGGCGCGAAGAAGCTCTACAGCATCACGCCCGAAGGCGAGGCGCACCTGCAGGAGAACCGCGGCACCGCCGACGAAGTCTGGAACCAGCTCGCCGCCGTCGGCCGCCGCTTCGCGAGCTTCCAGCAGCAGGCCGCCGAAGAGGAGGACGTCGCCGAGAACTTCGGCCGCGGCTCCGGCCGCGAGCGGCGCGCCGAATGGCACGAGCTCAAGGCCGAGTTCCGCGGCCTGCGCGAGGAGCTGAAGACGGCCATCTATGAGAAGCTGAACGCCTCCCTGGAAGAGAAGCAGCGCGTGCTCGCCATCCTACGGCGCGCGGTCGAGGACATCCGCAAGTCATGAGCCCCACCCTGCCCGCTGCCGGCTCGTTCACGAGCCGGCAGAAGATCGTCGTCGCGATCCTGGCCTTCCTGCAGTTCACCATCGTGCTCGACTTCATGCTGCTCTCGCCGCTCGGCGCCATCGTGATGCCGGCGCTGAGCATCTCGACGGCGCAGTTCGGCCTCGTGGTATCCGTCTACGCGTTCAGTGCCGGCGTGGCCGGCTTCCTGGCAGCGGGCTACGCGGACCGCTTCGATCGCAAGACGATGTTGCTGGTCTTCTATGCAGGGTTCCTGGCGGGCACCCTGCTCTGCGGCATGGTCTCCACCTATCACGGCCTCCTCGTCGCGCGCATGGTCGCGGGGCTGTTCGGCGGCGTCGTGTCGGCAGTCTCGATGGCGATCATCACTGACCTCTTCCCGCTGCAGATGCGCGGGCGCGTCATGGGCATCGTCCAGACGGCGTTCGCGGCGAGCTCCGTGCTCGGCATTCCTCTCGCCCTCGTGCTCTCGAACCACGGCGGGTGGAACAAGCCGTTCCTGCTGATCGCGGGCGTGGGCGCGCTCGTCGGCGTGCTCATCAAGTGGGGATTGCCCGCGGTGCGCGGGCATCTGGCGCATCATCCGGACCGCAAGCCCCTGCATCATCTCCTGAGCACGCTCGCCAACCGGCATTACCTGCTCGGCTTCGCCGCCACCGGCCTGCTGACGGTGGGCGGCTTCATGCTGATGCCCTTCGTCAGCATCTTCACCGTGCACAACGTCGGCATCCCGGTGGAGAAGCTGCCGGTCATGTACACCGTCACCGGCATCGCCTCCATCGTCATGGGCCCGTTGATCGGGCGCGCCAGCGACTCGTTCGGGAAGCTGAAGGTGTTCCTGTTCGGCTGCATCGTCACCATCGTCATGGTGACGATCTACACGCACCTGCACGTCGTCCCGCTCGCCATGCTCATCGCGGTGATGGTGGTGCTGCACATCGGCATCTTCTCGCGCATGATCTCCTCCACCGCGCTCACCTCGGCGCTGCCCCAGCCCACGGATCGCGGCGCGTACATGTCCATCAGCTCGTCGTTGCAGCAGATGTCGGGCGGCATCGCCGCGGTGATCGCGGGCTCCATCGTCGCGCAGGCGCCGGATGGCACGCTGCTGCACTTCCCGGTGCTCGGTTATGTGTTGATCTGCACCACGCTGCTGTCGCTGGCCCTGATGGCGCTCATCGATCGAAGGGTGCGCGAAGGCGAAGCGCCGTTGGTGCCTCGCCCTGCGGTGGCGCCGGAATAGCTCAATTGCCCCGCATCACGCCCTCTTCCCACGCCCGCACGATCTTCTCGAGCGTATCGAGCGGCACTGCGCCGCTGCCCAGCACCACGTCGTGGAAGGCACGCACGTCGAACTTTGAGCCGAGCTTCGCTTCGGCCTCGCGCCGCAGCTCGAGGAACTTCAGCTGCCCGATCTTGTACGCCAGCGCCTGGCCGGGCCAGGCGATGTAGCGATCCACCTCGTTCACGATGTCCGCCTCGGTCTTCGCGGCATTGGCCTTGAAGTAGTCGACCGCCTGCTGGCGCGTCCAGTGCTTGTAGTGCATGCCCGTGTCCACCACCAGCCGCACGGCACGCCACATCTCGTAGGTGAGCTGGCCGAACTTCGAGTACGGATCCTGGTAGAGCCCCAGCTCTTCCCCGAGACTCTCCGAATAGAGGCCCCAGCCTTCCACGAACGCGGTGAAGCCCGCCTTGCGGCGAAAGGTCGGCAGTCCTTCCAGCTCCATCGCCAGGGCCAGCTGCAGGTGATGGCCCGGCACGGCCTCGTGCACCGTCAGCACTTCGATCTCGTACTTCGGCCGCACTTCGGGGCGGTAGAGGTTCACGTAGTAGTAGCCCGCGCGCAGGCCATCGAGCGCGGGCTCCTGGTAGTACGCCGTAGTGGTGTTCGGAGCGCTGGTGGCAGGAATGGGCCGCAAGCCATAGGGCATGCGCGGCAGCTTCCCGAACAGCCTCACCAGCTCCGGATCGATGCGCTTCGCCGTGGTGGCGTAGGCCGAGAACAGCTCCTCGGGCGTCTTGTAGTAGAACCGGGGATCGGTGCGCAGGAACTGCACGAACTCCTCGAAGCTGCCCTTGAAGCCTATCGCCTCGATCACGCGATCCATCTCGCCGCGGATGCGCGCCACTTCCTTCAGGCCGATCTCGTGGATTTGCTGCGGCGTGAGCGAGGTGGTGGTATGAAAAGCGGCACGCTCGCCATAGAACGCATCGCCATCCGGCGTGTCCCAGATGCCCACGGTGGTGCGGCCGGCCGGCAGGTACTGCTTCCGGAAGAATTCGTCGAGCCGCCGATAGGCGGGCAGAACCACCTGCTCCACCGCAGCACGCCCTTCCGCGGCGAGTTGCGTGCGCTGCGCCTGCGGTATCGAGGCGGACATGCGCTTGAAGGGCTCGAAGAACGCGCTCTCTTCGGGCTTCGCGGAAGAAAGCGTCGCCAGCGGCTGCACGATGCGGTCGAGCACGACGCGCGGTTGCGTGCGTTTCTCGCGAATCGCGATCTTCAGCAGCGCGATGCTCTGGTCGATGTATGGGCCGATCGCCCGCAGGCGGGCGACCCAGCTCTCGTAGTCGCGCACCGAGTCGAAGGCGATCAGTTCCGCCGTCTCGGACAGCGTGTGCAGGCCGTCGCGCGAGAGAATCTGGTAGAGATGATCCTTGAACGGCTTCGTCGCGAGGCGGGCGCGATAATCGTGCTCGAAGAGGTCGTAGCTCAGCTGGTCCGCGGCGGAGAGTCCGTTGCGATCGATGGCATGCAGCCGCTCGAGCGTCTGAGCGTCCGCTGCGTCCCGGCGCGCGATGGCCGCCGGGCTGAGATCGGGCAGGCGCGCGTCGTATCGATGATCGCCGAGGTAAGTCGCAGCGAGCGGGTTCTCGCGGACGTCGCGCTCCCAGGACTCGTCGAACAACTGGTGCAACGCCTGCGAGCCCTGCCCGGCTGCGACGCAGACAACCGGAAGGAAGGTTAGCGCCGCGAAGCAGATGAGACGCCGCACGCTCATCGCCCGCCGTACGCTCCTGCGCGTCTCGCGGCCGTGCAGCATCCCGCGCCCATCAGTCCGCCGCAGTGGCTTTCGCCGCGCGGCTCTCCATCCAGGTGCGGATGCGCTTCGCATCGGCGACCCGGGTGTACTTGCCCACGGAGTTCAGCAGCACGAAGGTGACCTTCCGGTCTTCCACCTTGGCCTGCATCACCAGGCAATGCCCCGCTTCGCTGATGTAGCCGGTCTTCTGCACCGCCACGTCCCACATGGGGTTCGACACCAGCGAATTGGTGTTGTGGAAGCCGAGCAGGCGCTTGCCCACGCGCACCGTGTGCTCGCGGCTGGTGGACCAGTCGCGGATCCTCTCGTTGCGGCCCGCGGCCGCGATGAGCTTGGCGAGGTCGCGCGCGGTGGAGACGTTCGCACTGGAAAGCCCGGAAGGATCCACGAACTTCGTATTCGTCATGCCGAGGGCGCGCGCCTTCAGGTTCATGGTGCGGACGAAGGCCCTGAGGCCGCCCGGATAACTCCGCCCCAGCGCGTGCGCGGCGCGGTTTTCCGAAGACATGAGCGCGAGGTGCAGCAGATCGCGGCGGGTGAGCTTCGCCCCGAAGGGCAGGCGCGAGTACCAGCCCTTGCCCTTGCGGCTGTCGTCCTTCACGAGCTCCACGCGCTCGTCCAGCGACTGCTTGCCGTCGAGCACCACGAGGGCGGTCATCAGCTTGGTGATGGAGGCGATGGGGGTGACGTCGTCCTGATTGCGTGCGAACACCACCGAGGCGTTGGATTCGTCCAGCACCAGCACGGCGCTGGAGCGGACGTCCGGCCCGTTCGTGGCCTTGCGCTTCGCGGCCGCGGGAGCGTGCGAGCCGAGCCCCGCGAAACCCACTGCGGCGAGCACCGCCGCCAGAACCACCCGCCGTCTCAGCATCGACCCCATTTCCCGGCTGCCCCCGATGGGGCCGGGAGTGTAGCAGTGGGGTGAGGTCTTGCAATGTGCACGAGCCGCCCGTGCACGTTGCAAGACCTGACCCCGGACTATCCGCCCGTGCGGCGGAAGAGGATGTTGCGAACCCCGGGGGCGTTCAGCCTGAAGCCCTTCGCGGGCGACTCGCCCGGCGCGAACTCGAGTACGTAGTAACCGTAGAAGTGGTTCGCGTCCGCGGGCCGCAGCTTCTGCTCGCCGGTCGGAGTCGTCAGCACCAGCCGGCCCGCTTTCTCCGCGAGCGTGTAGTCCTGCTCGAGCTCTTCGCTGTGATACCGACCCACGTAACCGTCCAGGCTCCCGGGCTTCCACTCCTGCACACGCGCGTACTCGACGGGCTCGCCGTAAAAGAGCCCGTTGAAGCGGGGCGGGCCCGAAGCCGGCTTCGGCACGAACGCCATGTACGTCTGCGCGTAGTAGCTGTTCGCGTCGCCCAGGGTGACCAGGTAGCCGTGGGGCGCGACGGTCTCGATCGGATAGGCCGTCCGGCCTTCACGGAACCTGAGCTCGCCGCCGTCCTTCTCGAGCGTGACGTAAGAGCCGGTCCAGGTTTCGCGGTAGAGGCCGGCCGGCATCTGCGCAAGATCGCCAGCCCCCTGCACCTTCGCCATCTCGCGCGCATCCCAGGGCAGACCGGCCGGCTTGCCGTCGTTCAGATAGATCTCGGCGATCTTCAGCGACCGGCCCCACGCATCGGAATCCGTGCGGTTGCAGAGCACGATGACGCCAAGCTTCGCATCGGGAAAGTGGCGGAAATCCGAGCGGTACCCGTCGAACGCTCCCGGATGGCCGATGGAGCGGTATTGGCGATGCCCCGTGAGACGCACGCCGAAGCCATAGTCCACGCGCGTGCCATCACGGGTGACGCCCGCTTCCTGCATCCTCGCGATGACGTCCCTGCCACCGACCTGGCCGGTGACGAAGTTCGCATCCCACTTCGCGAAATCGTTGATGCTGGTGAAGACGTTGCTGGAGCCGATCACCCACCAGAGCGACTCTTCGCGCGTGAAGCCGTTCCTGCCGTCCCGCTTGTAAGCGCGCGCACGCAGCGGATCCCTTCACCGGATATTCATCCGGCACGAAGGTGTGAGTCATCTGCAACGGCGCGAAGATGTTGTCGTTGAGGAACTTCGTGAAGCGGACGCCGCTCACCCGCTCTACCGTGACCGCCAGCAGAAAATAGCCGGTGTTGCTGTATTCGTAGTGCTCGCCCGGCGGGCCCTGAGGCGACTTCAGCTTCGAGAGCGCGTGCATCCAGGCCTTCATGTCGACCCTGGACGCCTCGGTGTTGCCGCGCATCCCCATCAGCTCACCGCCATCGCCCAGGCCGCCGACGTGGTGCAGCACCTGGCGCAGGGTGATCCCTTCCGCATACGCCCCGAGCTCCGGCACGTGCTTGCGGATCGAATCCTCCAGCGAGAGCTTGCCGCGCTGCTCGAGGAGCAGGATCGCCATCGCCGTGAACTCCTTCGACATCGAGGCGATGTTGAAGAGCGAGTCCGTCGTCAGCTTCCTGCCGTCTTCGATGGAGGAGTAGCCGTAAGCGCCGGAGTGCACGAGCTTGCCGCCCTGCACGACCCCCGCTGCGCAGCCTGGCTGCACTCCGCTGGCGAAGTCCGCAAAGACCTGCGCGACGCGCTGGTCGTTCGCAGATGTTTCAGCAATCGCGCAGTGCGAGCCCAACACCGACACGCCCGCGGACAGCAGGCTCAGCCATGTGCGGATCCTCACTCTTTACAGCCTCGCGGAAGCGCCCAGGAAGAAGTAGCGGCCGATATTGTCATACAGCGCGCCCGCCGGGCCAGCCGTGTTGCCCCCACCACCGAAGAACTCGGGAATGCGCGGCGGAACGACGTCGAACAGGTTGTTGATTCCCAGCGTCACGCGGTAGGCCTCGCGGAAGGTATATCCGAGCACGAGATCGTTGTAGATCTTGGCGCCGGCACGGTTGGCTTCACGCTCCTCGGGCAGGACGTCGCGCTGGCCCAGCTGATGACCGATGTAGCGCGTGCTCAGGTCGGCCTCGAACCCACCCGCCGACCAGGCGAGCGACAGGTTGGCACGCACCCGCGGATACCCGCCCGCGCCCGTGTTCACCACCAGCGAGCCCGGATCTGTGCTGTCCACCTGCTGCTCGCGCGTGATGAGGTAGGTGCCATTCAGGCCGATGCGCAGCTGGCCTGCAGGCAGGCCCAGGAGCGACGGCATGCCCAGGCGATACGTGCTCTGCAGGTCGATACCCTTGGCCAGCAGCGTGCTGACGTTGATCTCGCGGACGTCGACGAAGTCGATGACGAAATCCGGGCGTCGGTGCACCAGGCTGCAGAACTGGTTGTCGATGCTCGGCAGATCGACGCAGCGATCGACGATCGTCTGGATGTCGATGGAGTTGATCGCATCGTCGATCTTGATCTTCCAGTAGTCGACCGACACCGACAGGTTCGGGATCGCCGTCGGCGTCAGGACGAAGCCGAGGGTGAAGGCATCGGAGGTCTCTTCCTGCAGATCCGGGTTGCCGCCGACCCGCGCGAAATTGCCGAGACCACCCAGGTCGACGAAGTCGGCCGGCGCTCCGAGCGCCGCGCAGTTGGCGTCGCGGGTCGCGCTCTGGTTGCGCACCCCGGCATCGCAGGGGTCCAGGTTGTACTGGTTCTGGATCGAGGTCGGAATGAACAGCTCCGTGAGGTTCGGAGCCCGCACGCTCCTGGTGATCGTGGTGCGCAAGCGCACGTCCGAGGTCGGTGCCCAGTCGCTGGCGACCTTCCAGGCCTTGGTCTTGTCGATCGTCGAGTAGTCGGACAGACGTCCGGCGAGCTCCAGGTTGAGCGCCTTCGCGAACGGCTTGTCGGCCAGCAGCGGCGTCACGACTTCGGCGAAGACTTCCTTCACGTCGAAGCTGCCGTTGAAGCCCTCGCCGAGATTGTCGAACGGCCAGAGCTGACCCGTGACGGCGAGACCATCCGGGCGCGTCTTCAGGCGCTCGCGGCGGTACTCGAGGCCGCTCGCGAACTGCACCTTGCCGGCCGGCAGCGTGAACAGGTTGCCGTTCAGCTGGGCGCCGGAGATCTCCTGCGAATTGGTCACCTCGCGGATCATGTTGTGGCGGAACCAGTCGATGGCCGCCTGCGTCGCCACGTTCTGGCCGAGGATGTTGAGCGGGACGCAGCCCGCAGCGCGCGCAGCTGCATCGCGACACACGATCTCACCCGTCAGCGGATCGCGGATGGCATCGACCGACTGCTGCCAGCGCGCCTCGATGCGCGAGGTCTTCTGCACGTCCGTGTTCATGTAGCCGTACTGGTAGAACGCCTGCCACGACCAGCCGTCACCGAACTCGCCCTTGATGCCGCCCAGGGCCGTGAAGCCCTGCTTGTCGTAGGACTCGGTGAGGATGCCCTGGTCGTCGTCCTGGCGGAACACCGACAGGCTGTCCTGACCGTTCGCGTCCATGAGCGCGCCGAGCTCATCGGGAATGTACGGGTTGTCGCGCAGGATCGGCTGCGCGGCTTCGAAGTTCGACTGGTGGTAGTCGATCGCCGTGATGTGCGAGAACTCGGCCTCGCTGAACAGCGAGACGCGATCGCTCAGTTTGTAGTCGATGCTGGTGTGCGCCGCGAGCACGTCGCGCTTGATTCGCAGCTGGTCGTAGGTGGTGTAGCTGAAACCTTCCCCGCCATCGGCAAACGAGCCGCCCGAGTACAGCGGACCGTTCCGCGGCTCGCGCAGCTGGCCGTTGTCGATGAGGTAACGGGTGTCGCCGACGTAGAAGCTGCCGTTGGTCGTGTAGTCCGGCAGCACCGCATCGCGGATCAGGATCAGGTCCGTGATGCCATCGTTCGGCCCCGTGTTGGCCGGGTTGGGAACCAGCGCCAGCCAGTTCCTGGCGAAATCGCGCTGCGTGGCGAACAGCGGATTCTCGTCGCTGTAGGAGACGCCGAACGTGAGCGAGCCCCGCTCGTCGGAGAATTTCGTGCCGCCGAAAAGATCGATGCTGTAGCTGTCGGCGCCTCCGTGCTGGGAAAGCCCCTGGCGCGCGGAGATCTCCAGGCCGTCGAAGTCGTTCCGCAGGATCACGTTGACGACGCCACTGACGGCATCCGCGCCGTAAACCGCCGCCGCGCCGCCGGTGATGACGTCGATACGCTCGACCATCCCGGCCGGGATGGTGTTGAGATCGACTGCGGAGGATGTCGCCGATCCGGCCACGCGGCGCCGGCCATTCACGAGCGTCAGCGTGCGATCCGTACCGAGGCCCCGCAGATTGATGAAGGTGCTGGCGTCGCTGTCGCCGGAGAAGTTCGACGTCGCGGAGGTGAGGCCCACGCCCACCGAGGGAATCTCCAGCAGCACCTCACCCAGGTTGTTGAAGCCGGTGTTCTGGATGGCGCGACGGTCGACGATGGTGGTCGGTGTCGCGGTCTCGTAGCTGTCGCGCGCGATGTGCGAGCCTGTCACCACCACCTCACCCATGCCGTTCGCATCTTCGACCGGCGAGGACATGCGCTCGCCTTCGGCGGCCTGCGCCTGGGCCCCATCGCTGCCGGCGGACGGGCTCGCCGAAGTCTGCGCGAGGCGGATGGGCTGCATGTACAGGCCATCCGCACGCGACGCGCCCAAGCCATTCACGCCCGCCAGAGGACGAATCTCGATGGTCTTCGGATTGAGCTCGCGGAACGTGAGCTGCGAGTCTCCGAGCAATCGCTGCAGGGCCGCCTCGGTGGTGAACTTGCCGCGCAAGGCCGGAGCCTCGAAGCCCTCCGTCACCCTGGAGAAGAAGATCACCTGCACGCCGGACTGCTTGGCGAACTCCTGCAGCGCCTCGCCGAGCGGCTGCTGCTCGATGCGCAGCTCGTAGCGCATGGCATCGGCCGCCGGGGCCGGCGCAGACAGCGATGGAAGCAAGGCAAGGACGAGAACCGGGACCGCGAGAAACCTGCCGCGCATGGCGTCGCTACCTTTCGTGATGGGACTCCCCTTCCCCTCCGTAGAGTGCCGCGCGGTCGATTTGGGCCCCTCCCTGCCCGGAATTCGTCGTCACGATGCGCGCGCCATCCTCGCTTTCCTCGATGCGCACGCCCGGGATCTGCGCGAGGAACTGCATGAACGACCCGGGATCGTTGGCCTCGAACACGCCCGTGACGGTCTGCCGGCGCAGCGCCTCGTCCACGATGCGGATCGCATGCCGGTTGTAACGATTGAATTCCTCCGCGACGTCACCCAGCGGCCGGCGCTCGAATACCAGCCTGCGCTGCGTCCAGGCCGTGGCCGCGGCCACGTTGGCGATCCGCTGCGGCGCGGCGGCACCGGATTTCGTGATGACCACGCTCTGCGCCGCGTCCAGAAGGAGCTGCGGTGGCGGCGCCGCCGATCCTGCCGGCTCCCCCGAAACGACGGCGACCCGCCCTTCGACTACGGTAACGGTGGTTCCGGCATCGCGCGTGACCACGTTGAATTGCGTGCCGACGGCACGGATGGTGCTGTTGCCCGCCAGCACCTCGAAAGGCCGCGCCGCGTCTCGCGCCACCTGGAACAGCGCTTCGCCTCGTCGCAGATGCACGAGACGCCGGCTTTCGTCGAACTCCACTTCGATGTCCGACGCAGTGTTGAGCGTGACCAACGAGCCATCCGCGAGCAGGACCGAACGCTGCTCGCCGACGGCCGTGCGATAGGCCTGAGGCCGCTGGGCCAGCAGCACCGCGCCGAGGAGCGCGAGCAGCAGCGAAGCGGCAACGGCCATCTTCCAGTGACGCCTTCCGCCTGGTGCTGCGCGCCGCTGTGGACCCGCACTCCGCCCCGAACCCGCGTTCAGCGCCGGCGGGACGTCTTTCGCTGAACCGGCCCCCTCCGACGTGAACGGCAGGACAGCCGGGGGCGACTCCAGCGCCTGGCGGACCAGCTCGTCGGCGCTGGTCTGTGGCCATTGCACGGCGCCGGACTTGAGTGCGCCTTCGAGGCGCGCCATCTTCAGGTACGCCTCGACGCGCTCGGGCGAGCGCGCCACCCATTCACCGAAAGCGCGCCGCTCCGCGAGCGACACGCTGGCGCCGTGCAGGGTGACCCACCAGCGCGCGGCCTGCTCGGAAACCGATACGGACGTTTCCCTGTCGCTCACTTCAGCCCCTCCAGCGACTGCCGCAGGCAGTCGTAACCTCGCGCCAGATAGCGTTTCACCTGGCGCTCGCTCATCTCGAGGCGGCGCGCGATTTCCTTATATGCCTCCTCGTCCCGCAGCCGCAGCAACACCACGGCGCGCATGGCCGGCGACATGGCATCCAGCGCGTCCGACACGCGGCGCGCGCACGCATGCGCGTCGAGCTCGAACTCGGGGACGCATTCGTCGACCAGCGACGCTTCCTCGACCGGCTCGAGCTGGCTCGCCTGCGGCTGGCTGTGCCGCCACTCGGCCACCACGTTGCCGGCGACGCGCAGCAGATAGGCCTGCGGGTTCTTGACTTCGCGCAGGTCCGGGGCGCGCAGCAGGCGCAGGTAGGTTTCCTGTGCGAGGTCTTCGATATCGACCGGGGCGCGCACGCGGCGACCCAGGAAGCGCAACAGGTTGCGATTCCAGCGATTGCGCCAGCCGGCCAGGAGCGAGTGATCGGACACGAAGGCCACCTCGCCCACTATAGACGGCGAAAGGGCCCCGAT
>JBGAIL010000084.1:0-20978 GCA_044225565.1 Steroidobacteraceae bacterium
CGGCGGGCGCACCTGTCACGCAGCCATCATCGCGCGCGAGCTCGGCATCCCAGCGGTCGTCGGCTGCGGAGATGCCACCGCGAAGATCCGCGAGGGACAGGAGATCACCGTCTCCTGCGCCGAAGGCGACACCGGCTACGTCTACGAAGGCCAGCTCGAATATGAGCGCGCAAGCAGATCGAGCTCGACTCGCCGCCGCTGCAGCTGCTGCTCAAGATCATGATGAACGTCGGCAACCCGGACCGCGCGTTCGACTTCGCGAGCATCCCGAACCGCGGCGTGGGCCTCGCGCGCCTGGAGTTCATCATCAACCGCATGATCGGCGTGCATCCGCGCGCCTTGCTCGAGTTTGACCGGCTCGATAGCGAGCTGCAGGAGCAGATCCGCGTGCAGATGGCCGGCTATCGAGATCCGGTGAGCTTCTTCGTCGACAAGCTCGCCGAGGGTATCGCGCAGATCGCCGCGGCGTTCGCTCCGGAGCCGGTCATCGTGCGGCTCTCCGATTTCAAGTCCAACGAGTACGCCACTCCATCGGTGGCCGCGCCTACGAGCTCGGAAGAGAACCCGATGCTCGGATTCCGCGGAGCCTCGCGCTACGTGGACGAGACGTTCCGCCCCTGCTTCGAGCTCGAGTGCCAGGCCCTCAAGCGCGTGCGCGAGGACATGGGCCTCACCAACGTGCAGGTCATGGTGCCTTTCGTGCGCACGCTCGCGGAAGCGGAACGGTGACCCAGCTGCTCGCGCTCAACGGCCTGGCGCGCGGCACGAACGGGCTCAAAGTCATCATGATGTGCGAGCTGCCCACCAACGCGCTGCTCGCGGACGAGTACCTCGAATTCTTCGACGGCATGTCCATCGGCTCGAACGACATGACGCAGCTCACTCTGGGCCTCGACCGCGACTCCGCCATCGTGGCGAAGCTCTTCGACGAGCGGGACGCGGCCGTGAAGAAGCTGCTGCAGCTGGCCATTTCCGCCTGCCGCCGCCAGGGCAAGTACATCGGCATCTGCGGCCAGGGCCCCTCGGACCATCCTGATTTCGCGCGCTGGCTGCTCGAGCAGGGCATCGAGAGCGTGTCCCTGAATCCGGACACGGTGGTGGAGCGTGGTTGTTCCGGCGCTCAACGTGAGGGCTGTGAACGGACGGCGCCGGAACGTCTGGCGAATTAGGGCCTCATCCTCGCGGGCTGGCAATCCCCGGGAGCACGGTCCCTGCCACCCTGCGGGAAACCCTCTCATTCGCAGCCCTCGCCCAGGCCACCACGCTCGATTCACCCATTCTCCACACACACACACACCACTAGTGTGTGGGTTCCTGTGATCGGTGGAACGGCCTCGAAAGGACAATGGGATTCTGGAGGGATATTCTAGGCCGCCTCTTTGAGGCGCAAGCTACTCGCAGACGAAGGCGGCCGCAGAGGCCCCAGGCCGGTAGCGCCCTGACACCCTGCCAGCCCCGGAAGAAGCCGTTGGCGCGGCCCTCAGCAGCGTCGAGTCCCCGCCCAGCCCTCCCCGCCCGCGAGCACCAACCACCCTCACCCTCCCCGAAACTCCCCCGCAAACAACCTTTCCCGATAGTGCCGCAGCTCGCGGATCGACTCGTGGATGTCGGCATGCGCGAGATGCGTGCCCTGCTTCACGAAGCTTTCCGCCACCCCCGGTGCCCAGCGCCGTGCCAGCTCCTTGAGCGTGCTCACGTCCAGGTTGCGGTAGTGGAAGAACTTCTCGAGTGCCGGCATGTGCCGGTAGAGGAACCGCCGGTCCTGGCAGATGCTGTTGCCGCACATCGGCGAAGCGCCCGCGCTCACGAGCGGCCGCAGGAACTCGAGCGTGCGGGTTTCCGCATCGGCCAGCGTCACCTCGCTCGCCCGCACGCGCGCGACGAGGCCGGATGAGCCATGCTGCTTCTGGTTCCATTCGTCCATCAGCGCGAGCGTCGCCTCCGGCTGATGGATGGCGAGGTTCGGCCCCTCCCCCAGCACGTTGAGCTCACGGTCCGTGACCACGGTGGCGATCTCGATGATCGCATCGATCTCGGGCCTGAGCCCCGTCATCTCCAGATCGATCCAGATGAGATTGTCTGCCGCTGGCATGCGATTCACCCCAGGGATTGCCGCCCGGCGAGCGCGTGCGCGAGCGTGCCGCCGTCCACGTATTCGAGCTCACCGCCCACCGGTACGCCATGCGCGATGCGGCTCGCCTGCACGCCGCGCCGGGCGGCGAGATCGCTCAGGAAATGCGCGGTGGCCTCGCCTTCCACCGTGGGATTGGTGGCGAGGATCAGCTCGCGCACCTGCCCTTCGGCCAGCAGACCTTCGAGCTCGCGCACGCCGAGCTGCTCCGGGCCAATGCCGTCCAGCGGCGACAGATGCCCCATGAGCACGAAATACCGGCCCCGATAGCTGCCGGACTGCTCGACGGCCACCACGTCCGCCGGAGACTCCACCACGCACAGCAAGGTCTCGTCGCGTTGAGTGGCCGAGCAGATGGCGCACAGCTCACCTTCGGTGAGCATGCGGCAGCGACGACAGCGACCTACGGATTCGAGCGCGTCGGTCAGGGCTCCAGCAAGCGCGCGTGCGCCTGCGCGGCCTTCCTGCAGCAGCTGGAAAGCCATGCGCTGCGCGGTCTTGGGCCCTACGCCGGGCAACGCGCGCAAGGCATCGATCAGCTGCGCCAGTTTCGGCGAATGCTTCATGCCACGAGGATCAGAACGGCAGCTTGAAGCCCGGCGGCAGCTGCATGCCGCCCATCACGCCCGCCATCTTCTCCTGCACGCGCGCTTCCACCTTGTGCACGGCATCGTTGCATGCGGCCGCGATGAGATCCTCGAGCATCTCCTTGTCCTCGGAGACGACGGCCGCCTCGAGCTGCACGCGCTTCACTTCGTGCCGGCCCGTCATGAGGACCTTGACCATGCCGCCGCCCGCCACGCCCTCGACCTCGATGCTGGCGATCTCGGCCTGCGCCTTCTGCACGTTGGCCTGCATCGCCTGGGCCTGCTTCATGAGATTGCCGATATTGCCCTTCATGGGCTACCCCCGACTTCAACGGGGCTCACCGGAACGCGGACCCCGCAAGCATGACGGCGCGAAGCGCCGGTCAGAAACGTCAGCATACGACCTCCTTTGCTACTTCAACGGGCGCACGGTGTCGGGAACCAGAGTGGCGCCGAAACGCTCGCGCAGCGCTCGTGCGCCGGGATCCGATTCCAGCGCGCGCTTCGCGGCCTCGAGCTCCTCCATCGAGCTGCGCTGGCCGGCCTGCGCGGGAGTCTCCACGCCCGTCGCCGTGCTGATCTCGAATTCGAGACGGACCGGCTCGCCGTAGTATCTGGACAGCGCGCCGGCGAGCTTGTCCTCCTGCTGCCGGGTGCGCAGCTGCTGATTGCGCGGATCGAGCGCCAGCCTCACGACAGCCCCCTTGCGTTCGAGCAAGACACAATGGCTTGCGAGCTGGCGGGCCATCGGAGGCAGGTCGAGCGCGGCCAGGATACCTCCCCACGAGCCGTCATCAGGCACTGCTGCCGCGGCCGATTGCGTGCCAGATGCCGGATTCGCATCTGGTGACCGCACTGCCGGCCTCGCACCTGCACCAGCCATGCCGCCCGCGCGATCGCCGGCGGCAGGCCCACTCGCGGAACCTGAGCGCGGGACGGGCGCACGTGGCAGCTCCGGCCCTGCATCGCCTGGCCGGAATGCGAGCATGCGCACCAGGGTCATCTCGAAGCCGACCCGCGGATCGGGCGCCAGGCCCAGATCGCGCCGGCCGACGATGGCCGTCTGATAGAAGAGCTGCACGTCTTCCGCGCCAGCGCTTTCGCCAGGCTCTCGAGCAACTCGGGCGAGTACTACTCGTCGCCTCGTAGTCGCTCACCACCTGGCGCATCGCGACACGCGCGAGCAGCGAAGCGAACTCGTCGAGCAGCTGCGCGTAGTCCGGCGCCCATTGATCCAGCGATCCCGCATAGCTCTGGCCGACCGCACGCACATCCGCGGCGCCGAGCAGCTCCACGAGCTTCACGACGTGATCGCGCGCGACCGTTCCCAGCATCGCCCTGGCTTCCTCCTCACCGACCTTGCCTCCGCTGAACGCGATGAGCTGGTCGAGGGCGAGAGCTGTCCTCGGCATGCCGTCGCCGTCCGCCGCCTGGGGCGACGAGCCGGACGCCAGCCACATCGTGCGGCACGCCTTCGGCCGTGAGGATCTCCTTGATGCGGTCCACGATCTGTCCGACCGGGAGTCGCTTGAGATTGAACTGCAGGCAGCGGGACAGCACGGTCACCGGCAGCTTCTGTGGATCGGTGGTGGCGAGCAGGAATTTCACGTGGGGCGGCGGCTCCTCCAGCGTCTTGAGCAGAGCGTTGAAGGAATGCGTGGAGAGCATGTGCACCTCGTCGATGAGGTACACCTTGTAACGGCCGCGCGCGGGCGCGTACTGCACGTTGTCCAGCAGATCGCGGGTATCGTCGACCTTCGTGCGCGAGGCGGCGTCCACCTCGATGAGATCGAAGAACCGGCATCGATGTCGACCGCGCGGAACGCACCACCGAGACTGGGCCGATGCCCTTCTCGCAGTTCAGGCACTTGGCGAGGATGCGCGCAATGGTGGTCTTGCCCACGCCCCGCGTGCCGGTGAACAGGAACGCGTGGTGCACCCTGCCCGACTCGAGCGCGTTCACCAGGGCGCGCAGCACGTGCTCCTGCCCGACCAGCTCGGTGAACTTCTTGGGCCGCCACTTGCGCGCCAGTGCCAGGTAACTCATGGGCCGTGGATATTAACTTCGGCGCCAGTCGCCGTGCGCCTGAACGAGGCGCCTTCTTCGGCGCGCCCCGCGCCATACTCTGTCGGGGTCGCTTCGACCCCGGTAAGTCCCTGCGCGCAGCGCATGAAGAGGAGGCGACCCGCACCAGCCATGCTTCGGCACCCGACATCACCGCTACCGTTGCTCCCTTCCGGGCCTGGCGGGGTTTACGGCTGGTCGTCGCGAAGAGACCGATGCGGGTCACCAGAGCCGCGAAGAGGTCCAGGATGCGCGGACGGCGTGGCGGAGAGAGTGGGATTCGAACCCACGAACACCCGTGAAGATGTTACTGGAATTCCAGTCCAGCGCCTTCGACCGCTCGGCCATCTCTCCGCGCCGTCACGCGGCGGCGGATGATACACGGAGCGGCATCAAGCCGCAGGCTGCGGAGCGGCCTTCGGCGTGGCGAACGGCGGCGGGGCGTCCAGGCAGTCGTCCTTCCCGGTGCGGGGCGGCGGAACCGGCGCGTCGAGCGGCGGGATCTTGAGCGCCTGGCTGGTATCCGGCGTCTGCAGGCCTGGCGGAATCTTCAGCGCTGCACCGGTCTGCGCGGACTGGTACGCGGCAGGCGCATTGCACTCCGTGCGGAAAACGCGGCAGCCCACCGCCAGGAGGCACAGCGCCGAGACGGTGAGCGCACGCCATACCGGGAAACTTCTCGAATCAGCCATTCGCCTTCACTCCCGCCGAGCGCAGCGCCTGCAGCACTTCGGCATGATATGCGCCCGACAGCTCGGTGAGCGGCAGGCGCAGGTGACTTCCCATGAGCCCCATGTGGGCCAGCGCCCATTTCACCGGAATGGGGTTCGATTCCAGGAACAACGCGCGGTTGAGCGGTTCCAGGGTGCGATCGATGCGCTCCGCGGCGTCCTTTTCGCCGCGCGCCGCGGCCGCGATCATGTCCGACACCGCGCGCGGCGCAACGTTCGCCGTAACCGAGATGAGCCCTCGCGCGCCTGCGAGCACCGCTTCGCGGGCCGTGGGATCGTCCCCTGACAGCACCGGGAAATTCCGGCCGCACAGCTCGACCAGGCGCCGGATGCGCCCGACGTCCGCCACGGCTTCCTTGATGGCGCCGATCCGGGGGAGTTGCGCGAGACGCGCCATGGTTTCGGGCAAGAGGTCCACGGCAGTGCGCGAGGGCACGTTGTAGACCACTACCGGCACGCTGGCGGCCTCCGCCACGGCCGCAAAGTGGCGATAGAGGCCTTCCTGCGTCGGCTTCACGTAGGAGGGCGTGACGACCATGATGCCTTTGAGGGGCAGCCCCTCGAGCATGCGCACACGCTGCACCGTGGTCGCGGTGCAGTTCGTGGCCGCGCCGGCGATGACCACCAGCCGGTCGCCCACGCGCTGGCAGGCCCGCTCGGCGAGCTCGCGCAGCTCTTCGTCCGACAGCGAGCCGGATTCGCCGGTGGAGCCGCCCACCACGATGCCGCTCGTGCCGTTCCCCGCGTGAAAGTCAAGCAGCTTTTCCCACGCCCGCAGATCGATGGCGCCATCCGCACGCAGGGGCGTGACGATGGCGACCAAGCTTCCTGAAAACATAGCCAGCAATTAAACTTCAGGCCGACCTCAAGCACCAGTCCCATTTCCACGCGATGAAGCAACATCTGGCGGTTTCGGCGATCGGCGGGGACCGCACCGGCATGGTTCACGAGTTGACCCGCGTCATCAACGAGTGCGGCGGCAACATCAGCGAGAGCCGCATGACGAGCCTCGGCAGCGAGTTCGCGATGCTGCTGCTCGTCTCCGGCAACTGGCATGCGCTCGCCAAGCTCGAAACGGAGCTCAAACGCCTCGCCGAGACCACGAGCCTGAGCGTGCACCTGAAGCGCACCGAGCCCCGCACGGCGCGCACGGACATGCTGCCCTACTCCATCGACGTGGTCTGCCTCGACCAGACGGGCATCGTCTCCGGGCTGTCGGGCTTCTTCTCGAGCCGCGGCATCGACATCGCGGAAGTCTCCACGCGCAGCTACCCGGCCGCCCACACCGGCGCGCCCATGTTTTCCGTACAGATGATCGTCAACGTGCCGAGCCGCATCCACGTGGCGCACCTGCGCGAGGAATTCATGGAGTTCTGCGATTCCCTGAACCTCGATGCGATCCTGGAGCCCGTCAAGTCTTGACACCCACCAAGGAACCGCGGCGCCTGTTCGTGCTCGACACGAACGTGCTGATGCACGATCCCACCGCGATCTTCCGCTTCGAGGAGCACGACATCTACCTGCCCATGGTGGTGCTCGAGGAACTCGACGCGCACAAGAAGGGCCTGTCGGAGTCCTCGCGCAACGTGCGCCAGGTGAGCCGCTTCCTCGACGAGCTCATGCGCGGCGCGAACAAGGAGCAGATCGACCGCGGCCTCGCCCTGCCCTCGAGCTCACCCACCAACCACGTCAAGCGCCCGGCGAGCGGGCGGCTCTTCTTCCAGACGAAGCAGCTCTCGCGCGCGCTGCCCGAGAGCCTGCCCGGCCAGGGGGCGGACAACGCGATCCTCTCGCACACACTGGCGCTCTCCAAGGAATATCCGGACACGCGCGTGACGCTGGTGTCGAAGGACATCAACCTGCGCATCAAGGCCGCGGTGCTCGGCATCCGCGCCGAGGACTATTACAGCGACAAGACCATGGAGGACGCGGACGTCCTCTACACCGGCCTCACGGCGCTACCGGCGGACTTCTGGGAAAGCCACTCGAAGGACATGCGCTCCTGGAAACAGGGCGACCGCACGTTCTACGAAGTCTCGGGGCCCGGTGTGCTCGACTGGCAACCCAACCAGGGCGTGTACGAGGACACCGCAGGGCATAGAGGGCATCGTCCGCAAGGTGGAGAACGGGAAGGCCACCATCGAGCTGCTGCGGGACTACCGCAGCGAGCGCCACAACGTCTGGGGCATCACCGCACGCAACCGCGAGCAGAACTTCGCTCTCAACCTGCTCATGGACCCCGAGATCGACTTCGTCACCGTGCTCGGCCCCGCCGGCACCGGCAAGACCTTGCTCGCCCTCGCCGCAGGGCTGCTGCAGACGCTCGAGACGAACCGCTTCGTCGAGATCATCATGACGCGCGTGACCATCCCGCTCGGCGAGGACATCGGCTTCCTGCCGGGCACCGAGGAAGAGAAGATGGAGCCCTGGATGGGCGCGCTCATGGACAACCTCGAGGTGCTGACGCAGAGCCAGGAAGGCGGCAACTGGGGCCGCGCCGCCACCAACGACCTGCTGCGCAACCGCATCAAGATCCGCTCGCTCAACTTCATGCGCGGGCGCACGTTCCTCAACCGCTTCATCATCCTGGACGAGGCGCAGAACCTCACACCGAAGCAGATGAAGACACTCGTCACCCGTGCGGGGCCGGGCACGAAGCTCGCCTGCCTCGGCAACATCGCCCAGATCGACACGCCCTACCTCACGGAGATGACCTCGGGTCTCACGTACGCGGTGAACCGCTTCCAGGGCTGGCCGCATTCCGGACATATCACGCTGGTGCGGGGCGAGCGCTCACGACTGGCGGATTACGCCTCCGACATCCTGTAGGGTCGAACTCGGGCGCGCGAGCACGGTCGAACCGCCACCCGCAGCCTCCGGACCCTTCATGCGCCGCCTAGCCGCCCTCCTCCTGAGCTTCGTCACGACGCTGGCCCATGCCCAGGCGTCGAACGAGCTTCCGGATATCGGCAACCCCGCCGGCGCGGTGATCACCGAGAGCGACGAGTACCGCATCGGCAGGATGATCGTGAAAGGCCTGAGGGACCAGGGCGCGGTCATCGAGGACCCCGAGGTGAACGAGTATCTGCAGGGGCTCGGCTCGCGCATCGCGGCACAGACTCCCGAGGGCGGCCGTCCTTTCCAGTTCTTCGCGGTGCGCGAGTCCACCATCAACGCGTTCGCCCTGCCTGGCGGCTTCATAGGCATGAACTACGGCACGGTGCTCGCCACGCGCAACGAATCCGAGCTGGCGAGCGTCATGGGGCACGAAATCGCGCACGTCACGCAGCGGCACATCGCGCGCACCGTGAAAGCGCAGAGCAAGCAGAGCATCACCGCTGCAGCGGCCATCCTCGCCGCCATCCTGGTGGGGGCCGTCGGTGGCGGCGGGCCGGATGCGATGCAGGGTGCCATCGCGATGGCGCAAGGCGCCGCCGCACAGCAACAGGTGAATTTCACGCGCTCCAACGAATATGAAGCGGACCGCGTCGGCATCGGCTATGTCGCGGCTGCCGGCTTCGACCCCATGGGGATGCCGACTTTCTTCGAGACGATGAGCCGTCGCACGGGCCTGGCGGGCGCCTATGTCCCGGAAATGATCCAGTCGCATCCCGTCTCCAGCAACCGCATCGCCGAATCGCGCAATCGCGCGCTGCAGTTCGAGCGCGGCAAGGTCACGGAGTCCACCAGCTTCGCGCTGATCCGTGAGCGCCTGCGCGTCATCACCGCGCCGCGCGAGCAGGACCTGCCCGCGCAGTACGCACGGGAGATCAAGGAAAAGGGCGCCGCGCCCGACCTCGGCACGCTGTACGGAGAAGCGCTTGCGCTCACCGCAGCGAACCGGCCGCAGGAGGCTGCCAAAATCCTGTATCCGCTCGTCGAGAAGAACCAGGGCCTCACGCTGCTGCACATCGCGCTCGCCCAGGCAGAAATCGCCGGCGGCCTCGCCAACGACGGGATGGCCACGTTCGAGCGTGCCATGCAGCTCTTCCCGCGCAACGTGCCCGTCGCCGTGCGCTATGCCGAGGCGCTCATGGCGAATGGCCGCGCGAAGGAAGCGCACAACCTGCTGCTGGACGTGTTCAACAACGTGGCGCCCACCCCCGATCAGATCCGCCTCATCGCGCTCGCCGCGAGCGCGGCGGGAGACATGGGGGATGCGTACCAGTACATGAGCGAATATCACATCGCGAGCGGCGACCTGCCGCTCGCCATCCAGCAACTCGAGCTCGCGCTCGCGGCGCCGAACCTCACCTCCGTGCAACGCCAGCGCTTCCAGGCCCGCCTGGACGAGCTGCGCGAAGCGATGTTTCAATCGCGCAACAGACGCAGCTGAGCCTGCGCAAACTGAGGCCGGGCGCCCTGCATTCGTTGCTACAATCGCGACCCTTTCCCGCGGACCGCTGCCCCATGAGACGATCTTCCGCCCTGTTGCTCGCCGCGCTCTGCCTGGCCACGCTGGCAGGCTGCGCCACCACGCCGAACGCGAAGCGCGACCCGCGGGATCCGCTCGAGCGCATCAACCGCAAGACCTATGCGTTCAACAGCGCCGTCGATCGAGGCGTGCTGCGGCCCGTGGCAAAGGCGTATCACAAGGTCACGCCGGACTTCGTGGAGACCGGCATCTCGAACTTCTTCGACAACCTCGAAACGCCGCGCACGATCCTCAACGATCTGCTGCAAGGCAAATTCAAGGCGGGACTCAACGACACCGGCCGGCTGCTGCTCAATACCACCGTCGGCATCGGCGGCCTGCTCGACCCGGCCAGTGCGGCCGGCCTGGACAAGAACGACGAGGACTTCGGGCAGACCTTCGGCAGATGGGGCATCCGTCCCGGACCGTACGTCGTCATCCCGTTCCTCGGGCCCTCGACGTTCAGGGACGGCATCGGCCGCGTCCCGGACATGTACGCGGATCCGCTCCACTACGTGGAAGAGGACAAGGTTCGCTACGGGATCTATGCCGTGTCGGCCATCGACACGCGCACGAGGCTGTTGAGCGTCGATGACGCGCTGAACCAGGCATACGACCCGTATGCGTTCATGCGCAATGCCTATCTGCAGCGACGCGAATACCTGGTGACGGACGGCCAGTCTTCGGAAGACCCGTTCGCCGGAGAGGAGCTTCCGCCGGACGAGTCCGCCCCCGAGACCGAAACCGCCCCGAAAAACTAGAGGGTGGGTGCGGCGCAAGCCCGCCGCCGGACGCTACTCGGCCGCCGATCTTCGGAGCCGCGGGAAAGGATGCGTCAACCTGCCTTCGCAGCGCGCGCGGCCAGCGTTTCCTCGATCTCGCTGATCTGCGCGATGGCCAGGAGCCGCGCCGGCAGATTGGCGAAGCGCAGCGAGAGGTTGCGACGCCGGGCCTCCGCGAGCCAGTCGAGCAACACCGCGAGGCCCGCGCTGTCGGATTGCTCCACCGCCGCGCAATCCACCTGCAGCTCTTCCGTGCTCGCGTTCGAAATGGCCTGCAGGCCCTCTGCCCGCACTTGCCGCGCGGTGGCGAAGGTGAGCGGGCCGCGCACAGCGATGCAGCCCTGCGAAGCCTCTACGATGGCCATTACGAGGACTTGGCAGGCGCCCCGGAAGCGATGGGCTTGCCGCCCTTCTCGACGCGGTCGATCACCGCATCCAGACCCTTCTGGTCGATCTCCGCGCCGAAGTCCTCGCGGAAGCTCTTCACGTAGCTGATGCCCTCGATGACCACGTCCCAGGCTTTCCAGCCGTCCGCGGTCTTGCGGAGGCTGTAGTTCACCGGGACGCGCGTGCCGTTGCTGCGCTTCACCTCGGTGCGCACCGAAGCCCGGTCCGCGCCGGGATCGAGGTTGGCGGGAAACACCTTCAGCTTGTCGCCGGTGAACTCGGCGAGCGCGCTGCCGTAGTTCCTGAGCAGCGACTGATAGAACGCGTCGATGAAGCGCTGGCGCTGCTGCGGAGTGGCCGTACGCCAGTGCTTGCCGAGGACCAGCTGCGCGGCGTATTGCGTGTCGAAGTGCGGCAGCAGGTGCTTCTCCACCAGTGCGCCGACCTTCGAGGGGTCCTTCTGGTATTCGGCGCGGTTCGCGTCGAGGTCCTTCAGCATGTTCTGGGCGACCTCCTGCACGAGCTCGCCCGGGTTCTGCTGCGCGTTCACGGCAGGCGCGGGATCGGCCCCGCGCGCCACGCCGATGCTGCCCGCTGCGCCCAGCCACATTGCGGCCGCGGCCGCCACGATGGTCCGTGTACTCATTTCGGGGCCTCCTGGGCCGTGTCGTTGCCTTTGCTCGCCATGTTGGCGAAGAACTTGTTCACCAGGCTTTCCAGCACGATGGCCGACTGCGTGAACTCGATCCGACCGCCATCCTTCAGATAGGTTTCCGAGCCACCCGGGCCGATGCCGACGTACTTGCCGCCGAGCAGACCCTGCGTCTGGATGCTGGCGTCGCTGTCGTCCGGGATCTGATTGAACTGCGGGTCGATACGCAGCGTCACCGCCGCCTTGAAATCGCGCGAGTCGAAACGGATGGACTCGACCTCTCCAACGCGTACGCCAGCCATGCTCACCGGCGAGCCGGCCTTCAGATCGCCCACGTTGTCGAAGCGCGCGGTGAGGTGGTAGCCCGCCTTCGCGCCCCCGAGCTTGAGGCCGCTGCCGGGCAGCTGCGTCGTGAGGAAGAACAGCGCGGCGAAGCCGAGCAGCACGAACAGGCCGGTTCCGATTTCCAGTGTGCGATTGGCGCGCATGGCAGTGCCTTTACTTCTTGGCCTTACAAGAAAGCCGCGGTCAGGATGTAATCGAGCAGCAAGGTCAGTACCGAGGAGGCGACGACCGTGCGGGTGGTGGCGAGGCCCACGCCCGCGGCGGTGGGCTCGGCCTCGTAGCCTTCGTGGACGGCGATCAGGCTGCACGCGAGCCCGAACACGCAGCTCTTGATGATGCCTTCGTTGACGTCGTCCAGTTGCACGGAGCCCTGCATCTGCGACCAGAACGCACCGGGGTCGACGCCCATGAACTGCACGCCCACGAGCTGCGCCCCGAAGAGGCCGACGATGCAGAACACCGCCGAGAGCAGCGGCATCGCGATGATGCCGCCCAGGAAACGCGGCGCGGCGACATAGCGCATGGGATCCACCGCCATCATTTCCATGGCGGTGAGCTGGTCCGTGGCGCGCATCAGGCCGATTTCCGAAGTGAGCGCGGTCCCGGCGCGGCCGGCGAACAGCAGCGCCGTGACCACCGGGCCCAGCTCCTTCAGCAGGCCGAGCGCGGCAGCGACGCCGAGCGCGTCCTCCGACCCGAAGCGCTGCAGGAGATCGAAGCCCTGCAGTCCGAGCACCATGCCGACGAAGAGTCCCGACAGCATCACGATGATGAGCGAGCGGGCGCCGGCGTTGTAGACCTGATGGACGACGAGCCGCGGCCGTGCGAGCGCGGGCAGGCACTGCGCCAGCATGCGCAGCAGGAAGAGCACGACGTGACCGAGTGCGGCCAGAAACCGGCTGATCAACCGAGCAGCTCCTTCTCGTAGTCCTGCGCGGGATAGTGGAACGGCACCGGGCCGTCCGGCAGCCCTTGCATGAATTGCTTCACCACCTCGAGCTCGCTCTCCTGCAGTTCCTCCGGCGTGCCGGAAGCGACCACGCGGCCGCCGGACAGCAGATAACTGTCGTGCGCGATCTCGCCGAGCTCCTGCACGTCGTGCGATACGACGATGCTCGTGATGCCGAGCCCCTTGTTCATCTGCGCGATGAGACGAGCGATCACGCCGAGCGAGATGGGATCGAGTCCGACGAAAGGCTCGTCGTAGATGAGCAGTTCCGGATCCATCACGATGGCGCGGGCGAGCGCGACGCGACGCGCCATGCCGCCGGAGAGCTCGCTGGGCATCAAGGCCGAGGCGCCGCGCAACCCCACCGCGTGCAGCTTCAACAGCACGAGCTTGCGGATCAGCTCCTCGTCCAGCCTCGCATGCTCGCGCACCGGAAAGGCGACGTTCTCGTAAACGTCGAGATCGGTGAGCAGCGCGCCGTTCTGGAACAGCATCCCCATGCGCTTGCGCAGGGCGAAGATCTGCGCTCGATCTAGGGTGGCGAGATCCTGCCCCCACACCAGCACCTGCCCGCGATCGGGAACGATCTGGCCCGTGATCAGCCTGAGGAGCGTCGTCTTGCCGGTGCCGCTCGGCCCCATGATGGCCGTGATGCGGCCCCGCCGGGCCTGGATGTTGAGGCCGGAGAAGATGGACCTCCCGCCGATGGCGTAGTGCACGTCACGGACGTCGACGATGACGTCATCGGCGGAGGGTGCGGCAACCATCAGGCGGCCTGGTTCTCCATCTCCGAGCCGTATCGGCCGGAGGCGGCGAGCCCGTTGAGCTTCGCGCGCTTGGCGAACTCCTTCTGGCCGGCCGCGAAGCCCGCAGCGTTTCCGCCCCAGGCCTTCAGCGCAGTGTCCTGCAGCGCGCGGCCGTAGCTGAACGTGAGCTTCCACGGCAGCGGGCCGAGCTTGTTCATGAGAGACAGATGCAGCGTGGCTTCCGCGGAGGACTGGCCACCCGAGAGGAAGGCAATGCCCGGGACGGCACCCGGGACACGACGCTTGAGGCAGCGAACGGTGGCTGCGGCGACTTCCTGCGGGCTGGCGCGCTTCGCGGCCTTCTTGCCGGAGATGACCATGTTCGGCTTCAGCACCATTCCCTCCAGATGCACGCGATGGGCGAAGAGCTGGTCGAACACGGCCTCGAGGGCCGCGTCCGTCACTTCCTCGCAACGCTCGATGCTGTGGGCACCGTCCATCAGAACCTCGGGTTCGACAATGGGGACGATGTTCTGTTCCTGGCACAGCGCGGCGTAGCGCGCCAGCGCATGCGCGTTCGCCTGGATGGCGAACGGCGTGGGGATGGCTTCCGCGATGTCGATGACCGCACGCCATTTCGCGAAGCGGGCGCCGAGCTTGTAATACTCGATGAGCCTTTCGCGCAGGCCATCGAGGCCTTCGGTGATGGTCTCGTTCGGGAAGCCGGCCAGCGGCTTCGCGCCCGTGTCGACCTTGATGCCCGGGATGATGCCGAGCTTGGCGAGGTAGTCCGGGAAGGGCACGCCCTCTTTCGTCTTCTGCCGCAGCGTCTCATCGTAGAAGATGACGCCGCTGATCGAATCCTTCGCGCCGGGCGTGGTGAAGAGCATCTCGCGGTAGGTGCGGCGGTGCTCCTCGGTCGACTCGAGCTTGATGCCGTCGAACCGCTTCTTGATGGTGCCGGAGCTCTCGTCCGCCGCCAGGATACCTTTGCCGTCCGCCACCATTGCGCGCGCCACGCGCTCGAGGTCACCCACGTTCATTCACCGATCCTCCGTTTTATGAGGGGCGCGATTATAGACGAAGCCCGAAAATCCGGGGCGATGGCGACTTGGCCCGCGACCCTATACAGGACTAAACTAGTCCCCCTTTTCCCGGATGGCGCCATGTTGCGCATCACGCGCCTCACCGACTATGCGACGGTCATCCTCGCGGCGCTCGCCGAGACGCCCGAGCGCGTCCAGACCGCGCCCGCGCTCGCCGAGCGCACGCACATCGCCGCGCCCACGGTCAGCAAGCTGCTGAAGCAGCTGCAGCAGCGCCGGGCTCGTCACCTCCACTCGCGGCTTGTAACGGCGGCTATCAGCTGGCGAGACCCGCCTCGCAGATCAGTGCCGCCGCGATCCTCGATGCGCTCGAAGGGCCGGTAGCACTCACCGATTGCGCAGCCGGCCGCGGCCATTGCGAGATCGAACGCACCTGCAGCGTGAGTCACGTCTGGCAGCGGTTGAATCTCGCGATCCGCCGCTCGCTGTATTCGGTGAGCCTCGCGGGAGCTCGCGGGACAGGAACCGGGCCCAGGCGGCCATCAGCCCGTGCTCGAACGTGAGATCCGCTTCGCGACGCGACGAGCGGGACCATGAGCGAAGCCCCGAAAAAGCTCGAACAACTGCTGGCCCGCGGCTACCAGCACGGATTCGTCACGGACATCCGTCCGACACCGTCGCGCCCGGCCTCGACGAGGACGTGGTGCGGCTCATCTCCCGCAAGAAGAACGAGCCTTCATTCCTCACCGAATGGCGGCTGAAGGCGCTGCGCCACTGGCTCACCATGCGCGAGCCGCGCTGGGCGCACGTGCGCTTCAAACCCATCGACTATCAAGCCATCTCCTACTACTCCGCGCCGAAGGCGAAGAAGGACGGCCCCAAGAGTCTGGACGAGGTCGACCCGAAGCTGCTCGAGACATACGAGAAGCTGGGCGTGCCGCTTCACGAGCGTGCGCGGCTCGCGGGCGTGGCGGTGGATGCGGTGTTCGACAGCGTGTCCGTCGCCACCACGTTCAAGGAGAAGCTGCGCGCCGCGGGCGTGATCTTCATGCCGTTCTCGGAAGCGGTGCGGGCGCACCCGCAGCTCATCGAGCAATATCTGGGCACGGTGGTGCCCTACTCCGACAACTTCTACGCCGCGCTCAACTCCGCCGTGTTCTCCGACGGATCCTTCGTCTACGTGCCGAAGGGCGTGCGCTCGCCGATGGAGCTGTCCACGTACTTCCGCATCAACGCGATGAATACCGGGCAATTCGAGAGAACGTTAATCATTGCTGATTCAGGAAGTTACGTCAGCTATCTAGAAGGATGCTCTGCTCCTCAGCGCGACGAGAACCAGCTGCACGCGGCAGTCGTCGAACTGGTCGCGCTGGACGACGCGTACATCAAATATTCGACGGTGCAGAACTGGTATCCGGGCGACGAGCAGGGCCGCGGCGGCATCTACAACTTCGTCACCAAGCGCGGCGAGTGCCGCGGCCGCAACTCGCGCATCTCGTGGACCCAGGTGGAGACAGGCTCGGCCATCACGTGGAAGTACCCGAGCTGCGTGCTGCGCGGCGCAGGCTCCATCGGCGAGTTCTATTCCGTTGCGACGGTCAACAACCTGCAGCAGGCCGACACCGGCACGAAGATGATCCACATCGGACCCGACACGCGCAGCACCATCGTCTCCAAGGGAATCTCCGCCGGCAGAGGCCAGAACACCTATCGCGGCCTCGTGAAGGTGCTGCCCAGTGCGCACGGTGCGCGCAACTTCACACAGTGCGACTCGCTGCTGATGGGCAACCGCTGCGGCGCGCACACCTTTCCGTACGTGGAAGTGAAAAATCCGTCCGCCACCGTGGAGCACGAAGCCAGCACCTCGAAGATCAGCGAGGAACAGCTTTTCTATTGCCTGCAACGCGGCATCTCCCAGGAGGACGCCGTCAACATGATCGTGAGTGGCTTCTGCAAGTCCGTGTTCCGCGAGCTGCCCATGGAGTTCGCAGTGGAGGCGCAGAACCTCCTGGCCGTCAGCCTCGAAGGAGCCGTAGGATGATCCGCATCGAGAATCTGCACGTCAGCGTCGGCGAGAAGAAGGTGCTGAATGGCCTGACTCTCGAGGTGCCGGCCGGCGAGGTGCACGCCATCATGGGACCCAACGGCTCGGGCAAGAGCACGCTCGCCTATGTGCTCGCCGGACGACCGGGCTACGAAGTCACGGGCGGCAGAGTCACCTTCGAAGGCGCGGACCTGCTCGCCATGCCGGCGGAAGAGCGCGCGCGCGCCGGCCTCTTCCTCGGCTTCCAGTATCCGGTCGAGATCCCCGGCGTGAACAACATCTATCTGTTGAAGGCTGCCGTGAACGCGGCGCGCAAGCAGCGCGGCCTACCTGAAGTGGACGCTTTCGAGTTCCTGGGCCTGGTGCGCGAGAAGATGCAGCTGATGCGCATGGACGAGGGCTTCCTCGTCGCGCGGCGTGAACGAAGGGTTCTCGGGCGGAGAAGAAGCGCAACGAGATCCTGCAGATGCTCGTGCTCGAGCCGCGTTCGCCGTGCTCGACGAGACCGACTCGGGGCTCGACATCGATGCGCTGAAGATCGTGGCTCACGGCGTGAACGGTCTGCGCAGCCTGCAGCGCACATTCGTATGCTCGTGACGCACTATCAGCGCCTGCTCGAATACATCACGCGCCGATCGCGTGCACGTGCTGGTGCGAGGACGCATCGCGCGCAGCGGCGACCGGACGCTGGCTCTCGAGCTCGAACGACGCGGCTACGACTGGATCACCGAGCAGGCTGCCTGACGATGTCCCAGACGCTGACTCAACGCATCGGACAGGAGCATGCGGCCAGCTTCGAGCCGCAGGCGGGAGACCCGCTTCCGGCCGCCGACGCAGCGTCCCCTCGAGAGGCTGACCGCGCGGCCTGCCCGGCCCTCGCGACGAGAACTGGAAGTACGCGAACCTGCGCTCGCTCGATCCGGGAGATTTGCACCTGCCTCGCTCCCAGGCGTCGTCCCGCAATCGGCCTGCCTGCCCGCATTCCAGGTAAGCACGCCCGTTCGTCTTCGTCGACGGCCTCTTCGTCGCCGACTTGTCGACACCGCTCGCCGGCAAGACTGGAATCGCTTTCTGCTCGCTTCACGAAGCGGCCCATGCGGATCACGTCAGCGAGAGCCCCGATGCGCGATTCGCGCTGCTGAACGAGGCTTTCGCCACCGATGGCGCACAGATCACGGCCACGGCAGGTGCCGACGTCCCGCTTGCATCGAGCTCGTGTTCATCGCCACGGCTTCGGATCCGCGGCGTCCTATCCGCGCGTGGAGCTGAAATGGGTGCGAACTCGCGCCTGGGCGTCAATGAGCGCCATGTGAGCGTCGGCAGTGAGGCGGCATTTGCCGATCATGCCGTTCACGTTGCGCTCGAAGCCGGTGCTCGCGTGAATCGTCACCGCATCCAGCAGGCCGGCAGCCAGGCGACGTGGCTCGACACGGCGCAAGCCAGCATCGCGCGAGACGCCGATTATCAGCTCCATCTGATCCATCTCGGCGCCGCCTCCGCACGATCGACGATCGAGGTCAGCCTCGGCGGCGAGCGTGCCCGCTTCGGCCTGCACTGCGCCTCGGTTGCCGATCGGCAGCAGGTGCACGACGTTTTCGCGCTCATCGATCATATGGCTCGCGATACCGTTTCGAGGCAAACGTTTCGCGGCATTGCCGCGGGCCGCTCGCGTCGCGTGCAACAGCAAGGTGGTCGTGCGGGAAGGCGCGTGCCGCGCGGATTCTCAGCAGAGTTTGCGAGGATTGCTCGCCGGCCCCGATGCGGAAATCGACGTCCGTCCGCAGCTCGAGATCTACACCGACGATGTGCGCTGCGCGCACGGCGCCACGGCCGGCAAGCTCGACGACACCATGCTCTTCTATCTGCTCTCGCGCGGCATCGATCGCGACACCGCGCAGTTGCTCCTGGGAAGTGGGCATTCCTCGAGGATGTGGTTTCCCAGGTCGCCGTACCCGAGTTGCGGCGGCAGGTCAACCAGGTAGCCGCATGACCGGATCGGCCTCGGAGCTGTTGTGATGGCCGCGGTGAAGGAGATGACCTTGGCCGATCCGCTCGACGTCGCCCGCGTGCGGCGCGACTTTCCCATTCTCGAGCGCAAGGTGAATGGGCGGCCGCTGGTCTATCTGGACAGCGCCGCTTCTTCACAACGCCCGCTTCCCGTGCTGCGGGCAATCGAGCAGTACGAACGGAATTCGCACGCCAACGTGCACCGCGGCGTGCATGCCCTCAGCCAGGAAGCCACGGACGCTTTCGAAGGCGCGCGGGATCGCGTGCGGGCGTTCATCAACGCCGCCTCCACCCGGGAGATCGTGTTCGTCCGGGGAACCACCGAAGCGATCAATCTCGTCGCGCAGTCGTTCGCGCGCCCGCGCCTGGGAGCCGGCGACGAAATCCTGATCACCGCGCTCGAGCATCACGCCAACATCGTGCCCTGGCAGCTGGTCTGCGAGCAGACCGGCGCGAAGCTGCGCGTCGCGCCCATCGACCGGCGCGGCGAGCTGAGAATGGAAGAGTTCGAGCGGCTGCTCTCACCGCGCACCAGGCTCGTCGCAGCCGCTCATGTGTCCAATGCGCTCGGCACCATCCTGCCGGTGAAGCGCATCGTGGAGCTGGCGCATGCGCGAGGCGCGAAAGTGCTGCTCGACGGCGCCCAGGCAGTGCCGCACGCTGCCGTGGACATGCGCGACCTCGACTGCGACTTCTACGCGTTCTCCAGCCACAAGCTCTACGGTCCAACCGGCCTGGGCGTACTTTACGGCCGTGAATCCCTGCTGCAGGAGATGCCGCCGTGGCAGGGCGGCGGCGACATGATCCGCTCCGTCAGCTTCGAGCGCAGCACCTGGAACGACCTGCCCTGGAAGTTCGAGGCGGGTACGCCGCACATCTCCGGCGCGGTCGGGCTGGCCGCGGCCATCGACTATGTCTCGGGACTGGGGCTCGCGAACATCGCCGCGCACGAGCGGCTGCTCCTCGAGCTCGCCACCGCGGAGCTGCTGAAGATCCCGGGGCTCGAGATCATCGGCACGGCGGAGCACAAGGCCGCCGTCATCTCCTTCACGCTCTCCGGGGCGCACCCGCACGACATCGGCACCATCCTCGACAGCGAAGGCGTCGCCATCCGCACCGGTCACCATTGCGCCATGCCGGTGATGGATTTCTTCGCCGTGCCGGCCACCGCCCGCGCCTCCTTCGCGTGCTACAACACCATCGGCGAAGTGCACGCTCTAGTGGCTGCCCTGCGCAAGGTGCGCGAGGTTTTTGCCTTGTGAGAAGGGCCTGATGGATCTCAAAGACCTCTACCGCGACGTGATCCTCGATCACAACAAGCACCCGCGGAACTTCGGCACGCTGGATCCCTCGGACGCGCACGCCGACGGGCACAACCCTCTCTGCGGCGATCGTCTTTCCCTGACGCTGCGCCTGGACGGCGACCGCCTGGTGGACCTGCGCTTCGAAGGCAAAGGTTGCGCCATCTCCACCGCTTCCGCATCGCTCATGACGGAGGCGGTGAAAGGCAAAGACCGCGTGGCCATCGCCCAGCTCTTCGACAAGGTGCACGCCCTGCTCACGCAGGATGGCACCGCTCCCACGGATATCGGCAAGCTCGCCGCGCTCGGTGGCGTGCGTGAATTTCCCATGAGGGTGAAATGCGCCACGCTATGCTGGCATACGCTGAATGCGGCTCTGCAGCCGCAGGGCGCCGGGGCAGCCACGATCACCACGGAATAAGACAGTGCGCACCCAGAACAATGAGCCATTCGTGGTCAACCGCGACGTATCCGCCGTCGTGGTGCCTGCGGGCGTGGAGGTACGACTGAAGCCCGGCCAGGCTGGCTTCATCACGCAGGCGCTCGGGGGCAGCTTCACGGTCTACATCGACGGCACGCTGTTCCGCATCTCGGGCGCCGACGCGGACGCCATCGGCAAGGAAGTGGTGGCCGGGCCGGAGCTGCCGCCCAACGCCACCGAGGACGACGTGCGCAATCTGGTATGGAAGCAGTTGAAGACCTGCTACGACCCCGAGATTCCCATCGACATCGTCGAGCTCGGGCTGGTGTACGAGTGCGACGTGAAGGCGAGCGAGGACGGCGGCCGCACG
>JBGAIL010000085.1:0-19980 GCA_044225565.1 Steroidobacteraceae bacterium
GGCTGGGCGGCGAACACGTAGTAGCCCGCGACGCCTGCCAGGACCAGCAGGATCGAGACTGCGAGCTTCGCCTTGTCCAGCGCCCCGACGCCGGTTTTTGTGTCTTCTGTCATGTCGACCCGATGGCAGGCCAGGAGGGAATCGAACCCCCAACCTGCGGTTTTGGAGACCGCCGCTCTGCCAATTGAGCTACTGGCCTGTGTTTACTTCAGGATCTTGGATACCACGCCTGCGCCGACGGTCTTGCCGCCCTCGCGGATGGCGAAGCGCAGCCCCTCCTCCATCGCGATCGGGTTGATCAGCTCCACCGTCATCTTGATGTTGTCCCCCGGCATCACCATCTCCACACCCGCCGGCAGCTCGATCAACCCCGTCACGTCCGTCGTCCGAAAATAAAACTGCGGCCGGTACCCCTTGAAGAACGGCGTGTGGCGACCGCCCTCCTCCTTCGTCAGCACGTACACCTCGCACTCGAACTGCGTGTGCGGCGTGATCGAACCCGGCTTCGCCAGAACCTGACCGCGCTGCACTTCCTCGCGCTTCGTACCGCGCAGCAGCACCCCAACGTTGTCGCCAGCCTCACCCGCATCCAGCAGCTTCCTGAACATCTCCACGCCCGTGCACACCGTCTTCTGCGTGGCCGCAATGCCAACAATCTCGATCTCGTCGTTCACCTTCACCACGCCGCGCTCGATGCGCCCCGTCACCACCGTGCCGCGACCCGAAATCGAAAACACATCCTCCACCGGCATCAAAAAGGGCTTCTCCTTCTCGCGCTTCGGCACCGGAATGTACTTGTCCATCTCCTCCACCAGCTTCACCACCGACTTCACGCCGATGTCGCTCGCATCGCCTTCCAGCGCCTTCAGCGCCGAACCCACGATGATCGGAGTCTTGTCTCCGGGAAACTTGTAGACCGTCAGCAGCTCGCGCACTTCCATCTCGACGAGCTCCAACAGCTCCTTGTCGTCCACCATGTCCGCCTTGTTCATGTACACCACGATGTACGGAACGCCCACCTGGCGGGCCAGCAGAATGTGCTCGCGCGTCTGCGGCATCGGACCATCGGCCGCAGAAACGACCAGAATCGCCCCGTCCATCTGCGCCGCACCCGTGATCATGTTCTTCACGTAGTCCGCGTGCCCCGGACAGTCCACGTGCGCGTAATGACGCTCCTTGCTCTGATACTCCACGTGCGCCGTCGAAATCGTGATCCCGCGCGCCTTCTCCTCCGGCGCCTTGTCAATCTGGTCGTACGCCATGAACTGACCGCCGTTCGTCTCCGCCATCACCTTCGTCAACGCCGCCGTCAAGGTCGTCTTCCCATGGTCCACGTGACCTATCGTCCCTACGTTCACGTGGGGCTTCGTACGCTCAAACTTCTCTTTGGACATGATGAGGTGACCTCTAAAATTATTTCCTGATGATGCCGTCGGCGATGTTCGGCGGCACTTCCATATACTTCTCGAATTCCATCGTGAACGTGGCGCGGCCCTGGCTCATGGAGCGCACCGTGGTCGCATACCCGAACATCTCGGAGAGCGGCACGTCCGCGGTGATGGCCTTGCCCGACACCGAATCGTCCATGCCGAGGATCTGCCCGCGGCGCCGGTTGAGATCGCCGATGACGTCGCCGGAGTAGTCCTCCGGCGTCACCACCTCGACCTTCATGATGGGCTCGAGCAGCACCGGCTTCGCCTTGCGGAAGCCTTCCTTGAAGCCGAGCGAGCCTGCGATCTTGAACGCCATCTCGTTGGAGTCGACGTCGTGGAACGAGCCGTCGAACACGGTGACCTTCACGTCCACCACGGGATAGCCCGCGATGACGCCGGTTTCCTCGGCTTCCTTCACGCCCTTGTCGATGGCGGGAATGAACTCGCGCGGGATCGCGCCGCCGACGACGCCGTTGATGAATTCGTTGCCCTTGCCCTGCCCATTCGGCTCGAGCTTGAGCCAGCAATGGCCGTACTGCCCGCGCCCGCCCGACTGGCGCACGAACTTGCCTTCGGATTCGACCGTGGCGCGGATGGTCTCGCGGTACGCGACCTGCGGCTTGCCGACGTTCGCCTCGACCTTGAACTCGCGCTTCATGCGATCGACGATGATCTCGAGGTGCAGCTCGCCCATGCCGGAGATGATCGTCTGACCGGACTCGGGGTCCGTGGATACGCGGAACGAGGGGTCTTCCTTCGCGAGGCGCTGCAACGCGACGCCCATCTTCTCCTGGTCGACTTTGGTCTTCGGCTCCACCGCCACCGAGATGACGGGCTCCGGGAATTCCATCTTCTCGAGCGTGATGGGCTTCTGCAGGTCGCACAGCGTGTCGCCGGTGATGACGTCCTTCAGTCCCACGGCGGCGGCGATGTCGCCCGCGCGCACTTCCTTGAGCTCGGTGCGGTCACTCGCGTGCATCTGCAGCAGGCGGCCGATGCGCTCTTTCCTGTCCTTGGTCGGCACGTACACCATGTCACCGGAATTGAGCGTGCCGGAGTAGACGCGGAAGAACGTGAGGTTGCCGACGAAGGGATCGTTGAGGATCTTGAACGCGAGGGCGGCGAACGGCTCGTCGTCCGAGGCCTGGCGCGTGGCCGGCTCGTCGTCCGTGGTGCCCTTCACCGGCGGCATTTCGACCGGCGAAGGCATGAACTCGATGATGGCGTCGAGCAGCGCCTGCACGCCCTTGTTCTTGAACGCCGTGCCGCACATGCAGAGCACGATCTCGTTCCTGATGGTGCGCGCGCGCAGGCCCTGGCGGATGTCTTCCTCCGACAGCGCCTCGCCTTCGAGATATTTCCGGGTGAGCGATTCGCTGGCTTCCGCGGCAGCCTCGATCATGCTGGCGCGCGCGGCTTCGGCGTCCGCCTCGAGCGCCGCGGGAATGTCGCGGTACTCGAACTTCATGCCCTGGGTCTCCATGTCCCAGTACACGGCCTTCATGCGGATGAGGTCGATGACGCCCTCGAACTCGTCCTCGGCGCCGATGGGCAGCTGGATGGGCACCGGGTTGCCGCGCAGGCGGGACCTGATCTGGTCGAGGCAGCGCTGGAAGTTGGCGCCGGCGCGGTCCATCTTGTTGACGAACGCGATGCGCGGCACGCCGTACTTGTTCATCTGCCGCCACACCGTCTCGGACTGCGGCTGCACGCCGGAGACGGCGCAGAACAGCGCCACGGCGGAATCCAGCACCCGCAGGGACCGCTCCACCTCGATGGTGAAGTCCACGTGCCCGGGGGTGTCGATGATGTTGATGCGGTGCTCGGGGAAGTTCTTGTCCATCCCCTTCCAGAAGCAGGTCGTGGCCGCGGACGTGATGGTGATGCCGCGCTCCTGCTCCTGTTCCATGTAGTCCATGACGGCGGCGCCGTCGTGGACCTCGCCGATCTTGTGCGATACGCCCGTGTAGAACAGGATGCGCTCGGTCGTGGTCGTCTTCCCGGCGTCGATGTGCGCCGAGATGCCGATGTTCCGGTAACGCTCGATGGGCGTAGCGCGTGCCACGGGAGGTGCCTCGGAGCCCCCGCTTACCAGCGATAGTGCGCGAAGGCCTTGTTGGCCTCCGCCATGCGATGCGTATCCTCACGCTTGCGGACTGCGGCGCCGCGGTTTTCCGACGCATCCATCAGCTCGTGGGCCAGACGGAAGGACATGGACTTCTCGCTGCGATCACGCGCGGCCTCGATGACCCAGCGCATGGCGAGGGTCTGGCGGCGCGCGGCGCGCACTTCGACCGGGACCTGGTAGGTGGCGCCGCCGACGCGCCGGGACTTCACCTCGACCACCGGCTTCACGTTGTCGAGCGCGGCACTCAGCACTTCGAGCGCGTCGTCGCCCTTCTTGCCGGTCTTCTCGGAGATGCGATCGATGGCGCCATAGATGATGCGCTCGGCAGCGGACTTCTTGCCGCTCTCCATCACCACGTTCATGAACTTGGCGAGCATCAGGTTGTGGAACTTGGGGTCCGGCAGGATGACGCGGACGGGGGCTTGGGCACGACGTGACATGGGTTAGATCCTCACTTCTTCGGGCGCTTGGCGCCGTACTTGGAGCGACCCTGCTTGCGCTCGCCGACGCCGGCACAGTCGAGCGTGCCCCGGACGGTGTGGTAGCGGACGCCCGGAAGGTCCTTGACGCGACCGCCGCGGATGAGCACCACCGAGTGCTCCTGCAGGTTGTGGCCTTCACCGCCTATGTAGCTGGTGACTTCGTAGCCGTTGGTGAGGCGTACGCGGCAGACCTTGCGCAGTGCCGAATTCGGCTTCTTGGGCGTGGTGGTGTACACGCGGGTACACACACCGCGCTTCTGCGGTGACGCCCCGAGAGCGGGCACCTTGGTTTTCTCCGCGGCGATCCGGCGCGGTTGCCGGATCAGCTGACCTGTCGTGGCCATCAGAACCCCTACATTCTTAAAAAGTGCGACTTGTGAGACGACCGGGCCGCCCTCGTGAGGCGGCCCGGTATCGAAGTCGCGGTTTTCGACCCGGCGATTCGTAACGGCCGGACCGACAAAGGCCGGCGATTCTAGGTAGCGGTCCGGGGAGTGTCAACCGCCCGGGCGGGCGCGATGGACGGGGTCGGGCGGCCGGCGGGATGATGCCGCTTTCGGGCGTCGGGCGAGGTGGAATCATGAGCAGCCCAGGCCTGTTTTCGGGGCCCGCCGGTACCCATACCCGTCGGGTGGGTCGGGGGCGGTCGTCGATCGCGCTCGGAACGATGGCCACATCGCTCGCCCTTGCCGGGCCAGTACCGGCGGAGGTCGTTTCCTCGGGCGAGAGTGGGTTCGTCACCAAGGCCTCGGTCCTGGTCAGGGTGGCGCCGGCCGCCGCTTATGCCCGGTTCGTCGACATCGGCAGCTGGTGGGACCCTGCGCACAGCTATTCCCAGGATGGGAAAAGGATGAGCCTCAAGGCCGAGCCCGGCGGCTGCTTCTGCGAGAGCCTGGAAAGCGGCGGCTTCGTGGAGCACCTGCGGGTGATCTTCGTGGAGCCGGGCAAGATACTGCGTCTGCAGGGCGGGCTGGGGCCCCTGCAGGAAATGGGCGCCGCCGGGACGATGAGCGTGAAGTTCGAGCAGGCCGGCACCGAGACCCGGGTGACGCTGAGCTACATGGTGACGGCCTTCCTGCCGGGCAGGACGGCTACCGAGATCGCCGGCCCGGTGGACGGGGTGTTGCAACAGCAACTGCAGCGGTTCCAGCGTTCCGCCAACGGCGGGTGACAGGCGACCCACCGCCAGGTCAGCGGCGGCCGATGGGTTCGCGGTCCGACTGACGGGACCACCCGCTCAGTTACCGTCGATCGCCTTGTCGAGAGCGGCCTTGCGCTCATCGGGCAGCGTCTCGGCCTGCTGTTTCACCTTGTCGAGCTGCTGCGTCATCGGGTCGAAGACGGTTTTCTGGGGTGGCGCAGGCGGCGGCTCGGTGGAACCACCCCCGCACGCAGCCAGAAGCCCGGTGGCCGCGAGTGTGATCAGCCTGGGCATGAGGACACTCCCGATGGACGCTCGAGCAAGCTCGCGTCGCGGGCCTCGAACTGCCCGCCGGCCATTCATTTTCAGCCGCCCGCCTTGTGCGCGCCGTGCCACTTCTCCACGGCCGCAAGCGTATTGGCCACGTGCTTGTCCGGATCGAGCGCGGTGTACGAATAAAGGACCTTGCCTTCGGGCGAGATGACGTACGAGGTACGGTTGGCGTAGTCCGGCCTGGCGGGCAGCACCGCGTCGTAGTCCTTCATGATCCTGCCATCCGTGTCGGCCGCCACAGCGAACTTGTTGCGGCACTCGCTCACGGAGAACTTGTTGAGCGTGTCGATCTTGTCGTTGGAGACGCCGATGACCGTGGCGCCGAGCGCCTTGAACTTGTCGGTGGCTTCCGCGAAGTCGTGCGCTTCCCTGGTGCAGCCTGGCGTGAAGGCGGCGGGGTAGAAATAGAGCACCACGGGGCCCTTCTTCAGGGCCTCCGACAGCGAGAACTTGAATGGCTTGCCGGCGAGCGAGGCTTCCGTGCTGAAGTCCGGCGCGGCGGCGCCATCAGGCAGTGCTGCGTAAGCTGCCGAGGAAACCATCAACAGGGCTAGAGCGAGCCTGATGCGAGTGGTCATGGCGAGAGCCTCGATGGCGCGGGAGAGGCATCTTATATCAGGCGCTCCGACGAATGCAGGGTTGGCGCGGAGCCGCTCCCCGGGCGCCCTGGCGCGCTAGTGCAGCGCCCGGAGCGCCTCGGCGATGACCTCGGCAATCTTCGGCAGATAGGAGTTGCCGACGACCGCGGCGATGATCCAGAAGATGAGGTCGGTCTTCATCTTCTGGAGCCTGGCATCCATGCGCGCCTCGGTGGCTTCGAACCGCGCGTCCACCCGGGCCTGCGCCGCTGCGAAGCGGGCATCCATCCTGGCTTCCAGTTCCTTGAAACGGGCGTCCACCTTCGCCTCGGAGGCCAGGAAGCGCGAGTCCATCGCCGGAATCGTGACGAGCTGTGCGCTGCCGATGGCCATGTCTAGAGCTTCCGCCACGGCCAGCGCGACCGGCGGATCGAGCTTCCCTTTCTGCACCAGCACTTCGACCGTGGCGGCTTGCATGACCAGAGCTTTCGTCCTTGAGCGATTCTGCACGCAATTTCGTACGCTAGTTCGCCGCGCGAGATTGCGCGCGAGAATCAGCGGTCTCTGGAACTCAACGCATACCGCACGGCAAGCTCCACCTTCCGTTCGGCGGCGAACGGCGAATCCCCGTAGTAGAGCGCCCGGTTGTACAGCCTGCTCTCGACACGCAGCCACTCCAGCGTGAAGCGCCAGTGCGGGCCGTGCTCAAAGACGTACGCTGCCGTCCAGGCATGGCCACTCTGCTCGCCTTCACGCAGGTCGAGATTGCTCTCCACCCTGAAATCGTCGTAGCGGATGCTGAACGTATGCGGGCCCTGTCGCTTCGAGAGCAGCGCGTACCGGGCGTCGAACTCCCATTCGAGCTCGGAGCCGCCGGGCTCGATGTAGGTTTCGCCGGCGAGCCACTGCACGATGGCCGCCCACCCCGATCCGTTTTCGAGCCGCAAACCCACGGTATCGAAAGAGGTATCCCACGCGAAGTCGCGGAGCTCAACGTCATACGCCGTGGGATCACCGCGATTGTCGTAGTGCATCGCGCGGAGCACCGCTCGATCCAGATAGCGCACTTCGCCGCCAACGTAATAGCCGGCGCGGCCGTCTATCTCGTGGAACGGCTCGCGCCCACGCACGGGCGCGATACGCTCGCCGAAACGACCGAACAGCGTGGACTGCCGATCGTGCAGCGCGAATCCGTGAGAAGCGAGCACGACCCCGAGCGGATCGTTCCATCCATAGACGGCGGCATCGAGGCTGACATCGAAGCCATGCCCCGTGCGCGTGCCCAGCCATTCGAGCTCGCCCTGGAGGCCGACGATGCGCAGCTCTTCGGCGAGCCAGGTGTTCAGAGCGGACGAAGACAACGTGTAGGGTGACTCCCAGCCGCTCGCGCGATTCTCGAGCGAGATGGCCGGATAGAACGCCCCCAGCTTCGCGCGAGCGCGATAGCCTGCCCGCGGATACGGCCGATATTCGAGATAGGCCTCGGTGAGATCGATGGGGCTCTTGTCGCCGTCGCCCCACGCGGAGGCATCGAGCTTCAGTGAGAGCACTTCACCGATGGGCTGCGAGATCGCCACTCGAGCGCGCCCGGGCTGGAAGGCGGAATCGTCATCGCCGAAGCGCAGCGCGCCCAGTCCGCCGTTCATGAAGGAAGGCTGGCCGTTGGAATCCTGCAGGCGCAGGTCGAGGGAGAAGTCCCAGTCGGCAGCCTGCGCTGCGAAGGAAGTGGCGAGCGCCACCGATGCCAGCGCGATCCGCATCAGTACGCGTCCCACGAATGCGGCCGGTCCTGGATGGGTGCGGGGCGCAGCGGCTTGGTGAGCTTCACATCGAGCACGGCATCGCCCTCGCCCACCGTCACATCGCGCTCGAGTGCAGCGGGCGCATCGCGCAGCCGCGGGTGCCAGATCAGCACGTGATACTTGCCGGCCGGCACGCCGCTGGCGGACCAGCTCCCAGCGTCGTCGCTACGCCCGAAGTACGGCGCATCCGTCACGAGGATGTAGGCCAGCATCGCATCGTGGATGTTGCAGCCGAGCGTGACGAGCCCCGGCTGGTCGAAACGCACCGGCGGATACGGCTTGCCTCGATAAAGAGGCAGCTGGAAGCGCTTCGCCTGGGAGAAGGAGTAGATCTGGTGGCTCACGGTGTCGTCGTTCGGGAATTCGACGCTCGAGCCGACCGGCACCACGAGAAGGTCGGGCCTGAAGCTCAGGTCCACCTGGCTGATCGCCGCAGTCACCGGTGCGGCAGGCTTGTCTCTTGCGTCGGTGCGGATCGCAGTGACCACGGCACCCATCAAGGGCTTGCCGTCCGGGGTGTGGACAGTGACGGTGAAGGACGCTGCCAGACCCACCGGCGCGCAGACCAGTGTGGCGAGAAGCCCGAGGGTCGAACGGCTGGTGAGCATCAGCGCGCGGTTTCCTTGCCGAGTCCGAGTCGCGCGGGCCCCACCCGCGCGGAGGGCGCATTTGACTCAATCCGGAAAGGCAATTCCGCAAACGGCTTCTCGGCGCACCGTCGCCAGGCGCACGCCGAGAGTCGAAGTGTGACGCCGCTCGCAGGGAGCCGCTTCAGCCCGGCTGGGGAATCCGGCCAGCTTCAGCCGCTCCTGCCGGGGGTGGGAAGTCTGCCCGGCCTTGATGAAAAAGCCGGCGGAAGCTCTCGCCTCCGCCGGCCTCGACCATTACGTTCTTCGGCGCAGGCCGGCAAAATCACACTTTTGCCGGCCGGCAACGAAGCCACAGTCCGCGAAAAGCGCCGCCAGGCGACTTTTCGCCAATGAACGAACTCAACCCGCCTCGGCCGTCTCCTCGCCCGCGCTCGACTCTTCCGAGTCCGCGATGCCGCCGCCGACGTCCATGAAGCTGCGGCGGTCGGTGGCGTCGATCTTGCGGCGACGGTGCTCGTGCGCCGCGAAGCCGGTGCCGGCGGGGATCAGGCGGCCGACGATCACGTTCTCCTTCAGCCCGCGCAGGTCGTCCTTCAGACCCCGCACCGCGGCTTCGGTCAGCACGCGGGTGGTCTCCTGGAACGACGCAGCGGAGATGAAGGACTCCGTGGCCAGCGACGCCTTGGTGATGCCGAGCAGCACCGGCTGCAGGGTCGCCGGGATCTTCTCGGCCTGTTTCGCGCGGTCGTTGATGTCCAGCGCGCGCGAGCGGTCCAGCTGCTCGCCGCGCAGCAGCCCGGTGTCGCCCGCAGCGGCGACCTCGGTCTTGCGCAGCATCTGCCGGATGATCACCTCGATGTGCTTGTCGTTGATCTTCACGCCCTGCAGGCGATACACGTCCTGGATCTCGCGGACGAGGTAGTTCGCCAGCGCCTCCACGCCCTGCAGGCGCAGGATGTCGTGGGCGTTCAGCTCGCCGTCCGCGATCACCTCGCCGCGCTCGACGGTCTCACCTTCGAAGATGTTGAGCTGGCGCCACTTCGGGATCAGCTCTTCGTACTTCTCGCCGTCGTCGCCGGTGATGACCAGACGCCGCTTGCCCTTGGTCTCCTTGCCGAAACTCACCGTGCCGCTCTTCTCCGCGAGGATCGCGGGGTCCTTCGGCTTGCGAGCTTCGAACAGGTCCGCGACACGCGGCAGGCCGCCCGTGATGTCGCGGGTCTTCGAAGATTCCTGCGGGATGCGCGCGATGACGTCGCCGACGGACACTTTCGCGCCGTCCGTGAGGTTCACCAATGCGCCCGGGGGCAGCGTGTACACGGCGGGGATCTCGGTGTGCGCGAACGTCACTTCCTTGCCCTTCGCGTTCACCAGCTTCATGGTGGGGCGCAGGTCCTTGCCGCCGCGCTGCTTGGTGTCGAGCACCACGGTGCTGGAAAGACCCGTGACCTCGTCCACCTGCGTGGTGACGGTGAGGCCGTCCACGAAGTCCTGGAACTTGAGGAGACCGGCCACTTCGGTGACGACTGGATGGGTGTGCGGATCCCAGGTCGCAACGACCTGGCCCGCGGCCACTTCCGCGCCTTCCTTCACGCTGATCATGGCGCCGTACGGGATCTTGTACCGCTCGCGCTCGCGACCGAAGTCGTCGACCACGCCGATCTCGCCCGAACGCGACACCGCGACCAGGTGGCCCTTCTCGTGCTGCACCGTCTTGATGTGGTGGAAGCGGATGGTGCCCTTGTTGCGCACCTCCACGCTCGACGCCGCCGCCGCCCGCGACGCCGCGCCACCGATGTGGAACGTGCGCATGGTGAGCTGCGTGCCGGGCTCGCCGATGGACTGGGCCGCGATGACGCCGACCGCCTCGCCGATGCTGATGGAACGGCCGCGACCGAGATCGCGCCCGTAGCAGCTGGAGCACACGCCGTAGCGCGTCTCGCAGGTGATCGGGGAGCGCACCTTCATCTGGTCCACGCCCTCGATCTCGAGATTGCGCACCATCTTCTCGTCCAGCAGCGTGTTCTGCGGGATGAGCACCTCGGAAGGATTGGCCGGCTTCATGATGTCTTCTGCCACCACGCGGCCGAGCACGCGCTCGCCGAGCGCTTCCACCACGTCACCGCCTTCGACCAGCGGGGTCATGGTGAGGCCGTTCGAAGTGCCGCAATCCACTTCCGTGACCACGAGGTCCTGAGCGACGTCGACCAGACGGCGCGTGAGGTAACCCGAGTTCGCGGTCTTCAGCGCCGTGTCGGCGAGGCCCTTGCGGGCGCCGTGCGTCGAGATGAAGTACTGCAGCACGTTCAGGCCTTCACGGAAGTTCGCCGTGATGGGCGTCTCGATGATGGAGCCGTCGGGCTTGGCCATGAGGCCGCGCATGCCGGCGAGCTGACGGATCTGGGCCGCGCTGCCGCGGGCGCCGGAGTCCGCCATCATGAAGATGGAGTTGAAGGACTTCTGCTTGGTCTTCTGACCCCTGGCGTCCGTCGCTTCCTCGCTGCCGAGCTTCTCCATCATCGCCTTGGCGACCTGGTCGTTGGCGCGCGACCAGATGTCGACGACCTTGTTGTAGCGCTCGCCGTTGGTGACGAGACCGGACGCGTACTGGTCCTGGATCTCCTTCACCTCGCGATCGGCGCCGGCGACGATCTTGGTCTTCTGCTCCGGGATCACGATGTCGTCGATGCCGAAGGACACGCCGGCGCGCGTGGCGTACGCGAAGCCGGTGTACATCAGCTGGTCGGCGAACACGACGGTCTGCTTGAGGCCGAGCGTGCGGTAGCACGCGTTGATCGTGGCCGAGATCATCTTCTTGGTCATGTCCTGATTGATGAGATCGAAGGACAAGCCCCTGGGAAGGATCTCGGACAGCATCGCGCGGCCGACGGTGGTCTGCACCTGGCGGATGCGTGGCTGCAGGCCCCCGCCCTCGGCGGACACGTACTCCTTCAGGCGCACGCGCACCTTGGCCTGCAGATCGACGTTGCGGCTCTCGTAGGCGCGATGCACCTCCTGCACGTCGCTGAAGAACATGCCTTCGCCCTTGGCGCCGACACGCTCGCGCGTCATGTAGTAGAGCCCCAGCACCACGTCCTGCGACGGCACGATGATGGGATCGCCGTTCGCAGGCGAGAGAATGTTGTTCGACGACATCATGAGCGCGCGCGCTTCGAGCTGGCTCTCGAGAGACAGCGGCACGTGCACGGCCATCTGGTCACCGTCGAAGTCCGCGTTGAATGCGGTGCAGACGAGCGGGTGCAGCTGGATCGCCTTGCCTTCGATGAGCACCGGCTCGAATGCCTGGATGCCCAGGCGGTGCAGGGTGGGCGCGCGGTTCAGCATCACGGGATGCTCGCGGATCACCTCTTCGAGGATGTCCCACACCTCCGGGCCTTCGCGCTCCACCAGGCGCTTGGCCGCCTTGATGGTCGAGGCTTCGCCCCGCAGCTGCAGCTTCTGGAAGATGAAGGGCTTGAAGAGCTCGAGCGCCATCTTCTTCGGCAGGCCGCACTGGTGCAGGCGCAGCGTCGGGCCGACCACGATGACCGAGCGGCCGGAGTAGTCCACGCGCTTGCCCAGCAGATTCTGGCGGAAGCGGCCCTGCTTGCCCTTGATCATGTCCGCGAGCGACTTCAGCGGGCGCTTGTTGGTGCCCGTGATGGCGCGGCCGCGGCGGCCGTTGTCGAGCAGCGCGTCCACCGCTTCCTGCAGCATGCGCTTCTCGTTGCGCACGATGATGTCGGGCGCGTTGAGCTCGAGCAGGCGGCGCAGGCGGTTGTTGCGGTTGATGACGCGGCGATACAGATCGTTGAGGTCCGACGTCGCGAAGCGGCCGCCGTCCAGCGGGACGAGCGGGCGCAGGTCCGGCGGCAGCACCGGCAGGACGGTGAGCACCATCCATTCGGGCTTGTTGCCGGACTCGATGAAGGACTCGAGCAGCTTCAGGCGCTTGGAGAGGCGCTTGAGCTTGGTCTCGGAGGACGTGCCGCCCATCTCCTCGCGCACCTTGCCGACTTCCGCGGCGAGGTCGATGCTCTTCAGCAGCTCGAACACCGCTTCGGCGCCCATGCGGGCGTCGAACTCGTCGCCGTGCTCCTCGATGGCCTCGAGGTACATTTCATCCGTGAGCAGCTGGCCGCGCTGCATCGGCGTCATGCCCGGCTCGATGACCACGAAGGCCTCGAAGTAGAGCACGCGCTCGATCTCGCGCAGCGTCATGTCGAGCATGAGGCCGATGCGCGAGGGAAGCGACTTCAGGAACCAGATGTGCGCGGTGGGGCTCGCGAGCTCGATGTGACCCATGCGCTCGCGGCGCACCTTGCTCTGCGTCACCTCGACGCCGCACTTCTCGCAGACGACGCCGCGGTGCTTGAGGCGCTTGTACTTGCCGCAGAGGCACTCGTAATCCTTCACGGGCCCGAAGATCTTCGCGCAGAAGAGGCCATCGCGCTCCGGCTTGAAGGTGCGGTAGTTGATGGTCTCCGGCTTCTTCACCTCGCCGTAGGACCAGGCGCGGATCATCTCCGGGGAGGCGAGCCCGATCTTGATCGAGTCGAAGTGCTCGACCGGGGCGTGCTGTTTGAAGAGTTTCAGAAGGTCTTTCATGGGGTCACCGCCTTGCTTGCATCGATCGCGGAATCATCGGAGGGGCGCCTGCGCAGGCGCAGGGCGCTCGAGTGCTCGGGAGGGGACCGGCCGTAAGACGCATCGCCTGCGGGCCTTGTGAAAATACATCCATGTATTTTCACATCCCTCGATCACCTCTGCGCCGACACGCCACCGGACTCCGGAGCGTCGCCGTTAAACCATCGACTTCAAAAACCGTCGCGAACCTGAACACCGAGCTCACACCCACACCGTCGAGCCCTTCGCCCCTGGCCACAGTGCCGAGCACTGCGCCATTGAGCATGGCGTCGGACACTGCGCTCTTGGACACGGCCTCGAACACTGCGCCGCGGCTTGCAGCGCCGGTGTGGTCGAGAAGGCGGCCGGCGGGGATGTGAAAATGCAGGGACGCATTTTCACAAGGCCCGCAGGGATGCGTCTTACGGCCGGTCCCCGCCGGCTGCCTTCTCGGCCGCACCGGTGCCCCGACCACCTCGACAACCGTGTTCGAAACCAACTCCATCAGTCCTGTTCAAGCTCCATGTTGATGCCCAGAGATCGAATCTCCTTGACCAGCACGTTGAAGGACTCGGGCATCCCCGCGTCCATCTGGTGATTGCCGTCCACGATGTTCTTGTACATCTTGGTGCGGCCGTTCACGTCGTCGGACTTGACGGTCAGCATTTCCTGCAGGGTGTACGCCGCGCCATAGGCCTCGAGCGCCCACACTTCCATCTCTCCGAAGCGCTGGCCGCCGAACTGCGCCTTGCCACCCAGCGGCTGCTGGGTCACGAGCGAGTACGGGCCGGTGGAGCGAGCGTGCATCTTGTCGTCCACCAGATGGTTGAGCTTCAGCATGTACATGTAGCCGACCGTCACCGCACGCTCGAAACGCTCGCCGGTGCGGCCGTCGTGCAGGTACGTCTGGCCGTGCAGCGGCAGGTCCGCCAGCGCCATCAGGCGCTTGATCTCCTGCTCGCTCGCGCCGTCGAACACCGGCGTCGCCATGGGCACGCCGTTCGACAGGTTCTTCGCGAGCTCGAGGAGCTCGCCGTCATTGAGGCTGTCCACCTCTTCCCGCTGGCCGCCCGTCTCGTTGTAGATCTGCTTGATGAAGCCGCGCAGCTCCTGGTTGGCCGCCTGCGCCTGCAGCATGCGCCCGATCTTCAGACCGACCCCCTTGGCCGCCCAGCCGAGGTGCGTCTCGAGCACCTGGCCGACGTTCATGCGCGAGGGCACGCCCAGCGGGTTGAGCACGATGTCGACGGGCGTGCCGTCCTCGAGATACGGCATGTCCTCGACCGGCACGATGCTCGAGATGACGCCCTTGTTGCCGTGACGGCCGGCCATCTTGTCGCCCGGCTGCACGCGGCGCTTCACCGCGAGATACACCTTCACCATCTTCAGCACGCCGGGGGCGAGGTCGTCGCCGGCGGTGATCTTGGCCTTCTTGTCGTCGAGGCGCTTCTCGAACGCCTTGCGCTGCGCCTTCAGACGCTCCGAGGCCTGCTCGAGCTGCGAGTTCGCATCCTCGCTGTCGAGACGGATCTCGAACCAGTCCTCACGCGCGACCTGGTCCAGGTATTCCGCAGTGATGGCGGTGCCGGACTTGAGCTTGTTCGGGCCGCCCGCGGCGGTGGCGCCGATGAGCATGCCGCGCACGCGCTGGAAGAGGTCGTCCTCCAGGATGCGCTGCTGGTCGCCGAAGTCCTTGCGGACGCGCTCGATCTCGGCCTTCTCGATGGAGAGGGCGCGAGAGTCCTTTTCCACGCCGTCGCGGGTGAAGACGCGCACGTCGATGACGGTGCCATCCATTCCGGGCGGCACGCGCAGGGACGTGTCCTTCACGTCGCTCGCCTTCTCGCCGAAGATGGCGCGGAGCAGCTTCTCTTCCGGCGTCAGCTGGGTTTCGCCCTTCGGCGTGACCTTGCCCACCAGGATGTCGCCGGCACGCACTTCGGCGCCGATGAAGGCGATGCCCGCCTCGTCCAGCTTCGCGAGGGCCGCGTCGCCGACGTTCGGGATGTCCGCCGTGATCTCCTCCGGCCCGAGCTTGGTGTCGCGAGCCACGCAGGTGAGCTCTTCGATGTGGATGGTGGTGAAACGGTCTTCCTCCACCACGCGCTCGGAGATGAGGATGGAGTCCTCGAAGTTGTAGCCGTTCCAGGGCATGAACGCGACGAGCAGGTTCTGCCCGAGCGCGAGCTCGCCGAGGTGGGTGGACGGGCCGTCGGCCAGCACGTCGCCGCGCGCGATGGCGTTGCCCGCCTTCACCAGCGGCCGCTGGTTGATGCACGTGTTCTGGTTGGAACGCGTGTACTTCGTGAGGTTGTAGATGTCCACGCCCGGCTCACCGGCGGTGGTCTCGTCGTCGTTCACGCGCACGACGATGCGCGAGGCGTCCACCGAATCCACGATGCCGCCGCGCTTGGCGACGACGGTGACGCCCGAATCGATGGCGACGGGACGCTCCATGCCGGTGCCGACGAGCGGCGTCTCGGAACGCAGGGTGGGCACGGCCTGCCGCTGCATGTTCGAGCCCATGAGCGCGCGGTTCGCGTCGTCATGCTCGAGGAACGGGATGAGCGAGGCCGCGACGGACACGATCTGCTTCGGCGAGACGTCCATGTAATTGATGCGGTCGCGCGGCACGAGCGTGAACTCGTTCGACAGGCGGCACGACACCAGCTCGTCTTCCAGCTCGCCGTTCGGGCCGAGGCGCGCGTTGGCCTGCGCGATGGCGAACTCGCCTTCCTCGATGGCCGAGAGGTAGTCGATGCGGTCCGTGACGCGACCGTTCTCGACCCAGCGGTACGGCGTCTCGAGGAAGCCGTAGCGGTTGGTGCGCGCGTAGACCGACAGCGAGTTGATGAGGCCGATGTTCGGACCTTCAGGCGTCTCGATGGGGCACACGCGGCCGTAGTGCGTGGGATGCACGTCGCGCACTTCGAAGCCGGCACGCTCGCGCGTAAGGCCGCCCGGGCCGAGGGCCGAAACACGACGCTTGTGCGTGACTTCCGACAGCGGGTTGTTCTGGTCCATGAACTGCGAGAGCTGCGAGGAGCCGAAGAACTCCTTTACCGCCGCCGCCACAGGCTTTGCGTTGATCATCTCCTGCGGCATCAGCGGCTCGGACTCCGCGATGGTCAGGCGTTCCTTCACGGCGCGCTCGACACGCACCAGGCCGACGCGGAAGGCGTTCTCCGCCATCTCGCCGACGCTGCGGACGCGGCGGTTGCCGAGGTGGTCGATATCGTCCACCGTGCCGTTGCCGTTGCGGATATCGATGAGCACCTTGAGGACATCCAGGATGTCCTCCTTGGTGAGGATGCCGCTGCCGGAGCCGTCTTCGCGGCGCACGCGCCGGTTGAACTTCATGCGGCCCACGGCCGAGAGGTCGTAGCGCTCGGGGTTGAAGAACAGGTTGGTGAACAGGTTCTCCGCCGCATCCTTCGTAGGCGGCTCGCCCGGGCGCATCATGCGGTAGATTTCGACCAGTGCCTCGAGGCGCGTCTTGGTCGGGTCGATGCGCAGCGTGTCGGAAATGTACGGCCCGCGGTCGAGGTCGTTGACGAACAGCGTGCGCACTTCCAGCACATTGGCTTCGATGAGCTTCTCGACCGAGGCGGCCGTCAGCACGTCGTTGGCCTTCGCCAGGATCTCGCCGGTGTCGGTATTGACGACGTCGTGCGCGAGGATCTTGCCGTACACGTATTCGCGCGGCACGCGCAAGCGCTGCACCTTGGCGTCTTCCAGCTGGCGCACGTGGCGCGCCGTGATGCGGCGGCCTTCCTCGACGATGACCTGATCGCCGATGCGGATCTCGAACGTGGCGGTCTCACCGCGCAGACGGCTCGCGACCAGTTGCAGGGCCACCTCGTCCTTGCTGATGTAGAACGTGTTGGTGTCGAAGAAGGTATCCAGGATCTCGGCTTCGTTCATGCCGAGAGCGCGCAGGATGATGCTGACCGGGAGCTTGCGCCGGCGGTCGATGCGGGCGAACACGGCATCCTTCGGGTCGAACTCGAAGTCGAGCCAGGAGCCGCGATACGGGATGATGCGCGCGGAGAAGAGCAGCTTCCCGGACGAATGCGTCTTGCCGCGGTCGTGGTCGAAGAAGACACCCGGAGAGCGGTGCAGCTGCGAGACGATGACGCGCTCGGTGCCGTTGATGACGAACGTGCCGTTGTCGGTCATGAGCGGCAGCTCGCCGAGGTAGACCTCCTGCTCGCGCACGTCCTTGATGGGCTTCTTGGCGCCCGGGGCTTCCTTGTCCAGCACGATCAGGCGCACCTTCACGCGCAGCGGGGCCGCGTAGGTGAGGCCGCGCAGCTGGCATTCCTTCACGTCGAACACCGGCTCGCCGAGCCGGTAGCTCACGTACTCGAGGGAAGCGTTTCCGGAGTAGCTCGAGATGGGGAACACGCTCTTGAACGCAGCGTGCAGCCCCCGCTCCTCGCGCGCCTCTTCAGGCGTGTCCGCCTGCAGGAACTTGCGATAGGAGTCGAGCTGGATGGCGAGCAGGTAGGGCACCTCGAGGATGCTCGGCTGCTTGCCGAAGTTCTTGCGGATGCGCTTTTTCTCGGTGAAGGAATAAGCCATCGGATCACCTCAGACCAAAAAACGAAAAGACACCCCACCTCGCGGCGGGGCGCCGGGCACCACGACGACGATGGCCGCGGCCCGGTGCAACCGGGCCGCGGCTCTCGCCGCAATGGCGCAGCAGGTACGCGAGGCGTACCACTCTTTACTTCACTTCCACCTTCGCGCCGGCCTCTTCGAGCTTCTTCTTGAAGCTCTCGGAATCGGCCTTGTTCACGCCTTCCTTGACCGTGGAGGGCACGCCCTCGACCAGGTCCTTGGCTTCCTTGAGGCCGAGGCCGGTGATCTCGCGGACCACCTTGATGACCGTGACCTTCTTGTCGGCCGGGTATTCCTTGAGGACGACGGTGAACTCGGTCTTCTCCTCAGCCGGCGCGGCGGCGGCACCTGCACCGGCGCCCGGAGCGGCCGCGATCGCGACCGGCGCCGCGGCGGTGACGCCGAACTTCTTCTCCATCTCGGAGATGAGCTCGGTGAGCTCGATGAGCGTCAACTGGGAAATCGACTCGAGGATCTGTTCTCTGCTGGCAGCCATGTTGGGTCTCCAAATATTTAATCAAGCGCCTGCGGAAGTTTTAAGGTCGCGCAGGGCCACGAGGGTACGGACGAGCTTGGTCTGGGGCGCAGCCAGCGTGCGCACGAACTTCTCGATGGGCGCCTTGAGCACCCCCAGAAGCTGTGACAACGCCTGCTCGCGGGTCGGCAGACTGGCGACCTTGTCGAGCTCCGTCCCGGGCAGCACCTGCCCGCCGAGGGATACGAGGGTCGCGACGAGCTTGTCGTTGTCCTTCGCGAAGGCCTTCACCACGCGCGCGGCGGCGCCCGGATCGTCCTTCGAGAAAGCGAGCACGAGGGGTCCCTTGAGTTTCGGACCGATCGGCTCGAACGACGTCCCGGCGACGGCCTTGCGCGCCAGCGTGTTCTTGACCACACGCATGTACACGCCAGACGCGCGCGCCTTCGAACGCAGCTCCGTCATCTGCCCCACGGAGAGGCCGCGGTATTCAGCCGCGACCACCGATTGCGCATGGGCCGCAACCGCGCTCATCTCCGTGACCAGCGCTTTCTTGTCTTCGAGGTTGAGTGGCATCTAATTCTCCCGGCCTGAAGATCTACACGAGCGCAACATCCTGTTGCGCCCACCTTTCTCGGTGACCTTCACGCCGGCATGGCGCTGCGGTTCACCACCTGCGCAGGCAGTCATTAAGGGCCTCGAGACGCCCGCCTGCGGTCTTCGATGATGGCGCGGGCCCTTCGGGCGCCCGCGCATCAACAGAACTCGAATCGAATCCAATCGCCGGATCAGGCGCCCAGCGTCGCGTGATCCACCGTCACGCCCGGTCCCATGGTCGAGGACAGCGTGACTCGCCTGAGATACACACCCTTGGACGTCGCCGGCTTCGCCTTCTGCAGGTCGTTGATCAGCGCCATCAGGTTGTCCTTCAGCTGCGCGGGCTCGAAGCTCGCCTTGCCGATCGTGCAGTGCACGATGCCGGCCTTGTCCACGCGGTAGCGCACCTGGCCGGCCTTCGCGTTCTTCACGGCGCCGGCCACGTCCGGCGTCACGGTGCCGACCTTGGGGTTCGGCATGAGGCCGCGCGGGCCGAGGATCTGGCCGAGCTGGCCGACGACGCGCATCGCATCCGGGCTCGCGACCACGACGTCGAAATCGATCTCGCCCGCCTTCACCTTCGCGGCGAGGTCGTCGAGGCCGACGAGGTCCGCGCCCGCGGCCTTGGCCGCATCGACGTTCTTTCCGGCGGTGAACACGGCCACGCGCACGGTCTTGCCGATGCCGTGCGGCATGACGGTGGAGCCGCGCACCTGCTGATCCGACTTGCTGGCGTCGATGCCGAGGTTCACGGCGGCGTCGATGCCCTCATTGAACTTCGCGGTGGCGAACTGCTTGACGAGCTTGAGCGCCTCGTCCACCGGGTACTGCTTGCCGGGGGGCAGCTTCTCGCTCCAGTCCTTCTGGCGCTTCACGGTGCTCATTTACACGCCCTCCACTTCGACGCCCATGCTGCGGGCACTGCCCGCGATGGTGCGCACGGCCGCATCGAGGTCCGCCGCCGTGAGGTCCGGCTGCTTGGTCTTGGCGATCTCCTCGAGCTGCTTGCGGTTGATCCTGCCCACCTTGTTGGTGTTCGGCGTGCCGCTGCCCTTCTCGATGCCGATGGCCTTGCGGATCAGCACCGCGGCCGGCGGCGTCTTCATGATGAAGGTGAAGCTGCGGTCCGAGTACACCGTGATCACCACGGGGATCGGCAGGCCCTTCTCGAT
>JBGAIL010000316.1:0-2504 GCA_044225565.1 Steroidobacteraceae bacterium
AGGCCTCCGCCGGATACCACACTTGCACCATCAGCTTGCGCAGGTCGTCGGGGTCCGCGGTGCTCGGGTCCTTGCGGCTCGCATCTGTCCACAGCGCTTCGGAAGTTCCCGTCGCGCAGGGACCGCGTGCCTCGTCGGCAAAAATGGCCATGGGTACGCGAGGAGGTTCCGGCACGGGCTCTGCCGCGAAAGCAGCTTCCAGCGGCAGGACCACCAGCGCCATCTGCATGCACCATTCTCGAAACGAGGCTGGGACTCCCGGCGCGATGCAACGATCGGGACGGCCCATTTCAGAACGAGCGCGAGAAGGACAACCCGATCGTGCGCGGCTGGATGAAATTCACGTAGGTGTTGGCGGGGTCGTAGCCTCCGGAGACGATGCCGCGCTCGTCCGTCACGTTGTTGACGGATAGGCTGCCCGACCAAGCGCCGGATCTCACGCCCGCCTGCAGGTCGACCCGCGTGTATGCGGGGAAGCTCAATCTCGGCCCGCTCGGAAGACCCGTATCGAAATTGTTGGTGGGGAAATTGTCCTCCCGCTCACCCACATAGCTCACGGACCCGCCGAGGAAGCCGGACAGCCGTGGCGTCAGCGGAAATTCCTGATCCGCGGAGAACGTTCCCGAGAAGCGGCTGCTGTAGGGCAGCCGGTCCCCCGAGGCGCCATAAGACTCGCTCTGCGCGGGCAGCGCCTCGGTCAACGTCGCATCGTTCCAGACCACCCAGCCACTGAGCGTCAGGCCACCCACGGGCCGCCACGACGTCGACAACTCCACACCCTGGCTCTTCGCCCGGCCTCCGTTCGCGAAGAACGTGGAAAACCCGTCGTTCAGCGAGAGCTGCAGATCCTTCCAGTCGATGTAGTAGAGCGATGCATCGAACGACAGCCGGTGATCGAGGATGTCGCCTTTGGCTCCGATCTCGTAGTTCTGCGTGCTGTCGGAGCCGTATTTCAGGGGCGTGCCCGGCAGACCGATGTTGGTGCCGCTCGGCCGGTAGCCGGAGGCGAGTCGCGCATACACCATGAGATCCGGCGAGAGCTTCAGTTGAGGCGTGACGAGATAGGTGAATGCGTTGTCCTTCGAGCGCCGCTGCGGAATGATCGAGGGGTCCGGCGTACCGAACACCGCGCTGAACACCTCGCCGTTGATGATCTGGCCTGCGGTCGTCTCGACCCGGCTGGCGCGCCCTCCGACCTGGACGTCGAAGCGCTCGGTGACGTGGAAGGTGAAATTGGAGAACAGCGCGTACTCTTCGTAAGCGCTTGAGGACGCCACGTGGTTCCAGTATCCGGCGTTTGCGCCGGTGTCGGGATCGGCGCCATAGATGCCGTTGAACTCGCCGCCCTTCTCGTGCGTATGGAATCCACCCAGCACCCAGTCCACGCGGGGGCCGATCGAGGATGCGAGACGAAGCTCCTGAGTGAATTTCCGGCTGCGGTGCAAGAGGTCGAGCCCGGTGCCGTAGACACCGAAGTACTGCTGGCTCACTTCATTGAAGAACGGGAAAGACAGGTCGATCGGCGAGGTGAATTCGTCGCTGTTGTAGCCGCTCACGGCCGTCAGGTCGACCGAGCCGATCCGCGCCGTCAGATTCGCGCTGTAGGCCTCGACGTCGTGATCGATGCCGCCGGTTCCGCGGATGTTGGTGTTCTGCAGATCTCCCAGGCCGGGCTCCAGATCCACCTGAGCCGACCCCGGCTGCCTGGTGCGCTGCTGCAAGGCGCTCAGCTTGAGAGAGAGGTCTTCCGATGGCCGCCACAGTGCGGCGAGACGTCCGCCTTCGGCGTCGGTTCGATTGCGGTCACGCTGCCCCGTCCCGACGTTGTCGATGAAACCTGGATCGCGCCGGGTGAATCCGCTCGCGCGAAGCGCAAAGGTCTCTCCGAGCGGCAGATTCAACGAGCCGCGAACGTAATAGCCGGGCTCGTGGCCACCGGAAATGGTGCTCGAGCCTGCTTGTACCCGCCCCGTGAGCCGCTCGGTCGAAGGATCGACCGTGACGTACTTGACGAGCCCCCCGATGCTGCTCGCGCCGTACAGCGTGCCTTGAGGCCCACGCAGCACCTCGACGCGCGCCAGCTCGCTGGGATCGATGTCGTACGATGAATACGCGCCGGAGTAATACGTGGAGGCTCCATAAGAGACATCGTCGAGCACCATGCCGACGGTCGTACTGGCACCGCCGGTCGTGAGCCCCCGGATCACGATGAGCGGACTGCCCACGCCGGAAGGCGTGTAAGACAGGCCGGGAATCTTCGAGTAGTAGTCCCGAAGCTGCAGCAGATTGTTGTCGACGAGCGAATCGGCGTTGAGCACCGTTACGGGCACTGGAACATCCTGAAGCCGCTCTTCGCGCTTCTGCGCGGTGACGACGATCTCACCCGGTTGGTCGCCGCCACTCTCAGAGGCGGCTCCATCCTCGCTGCCGGCCGCCGCCCGATCCAGCTGGGCGACTCGAAGCCGATCGCTGAACGAGAGCGCCCGCGACCCCTCGGCCGGCTC
>JBGAIL010000086.1:0-19844 GCA_044225565.1 Steroidobacteraceae bacterium
CACCACGGGGGAGTCCGAATGAGCCATGAGTCCACGCGCATCGCCGCGTTCATTGCAAGCGTCGTCGTCGCAGGCATCGCCGGCGCTGCCGAGCCGAACGGCGTCGCTGCGTTTTCCATCTCCGCGCAACCGCTTTCCACCGCGCTGATCGAGTTCTCCAAGCAGGCCAACATCCAGGTGCTCACTTCCGGGCACACCGTGGAGGGCGCGAGGGCTTCGGGTGCCAGCGGCAAGCTGACGCCGGTGGAGGCGCTCGAGCGCATGCTCGAGGGCAGCGGATTCACCTATCGATTCGTGGACGAGCACACGCTCATCCTCGTCCGGGAGAAGGATGTGCGCGCCAGCGATGCTGCGCGTCCCCGCGGCTTGCTCCGGCGCATCGCCCTGCTCGCCCCGGGCGCTGCTCGACAGGGCGCTGGTGACGACGCATCCGCTTCTTCCGCCGCCGAGGCCGCTGCATCGGAACCGGAAGTGGCCGAAGTGCTCGTCACCGCGCGCAAGAAGACGGAGACGCTGATCGACGTGCCGATGAACATCACCGCCGTCGGCAGCGCCGAGATCGCCGATCGCAATCTGCTCGAGCCGCAGGACCTCTACCGCACCATCGCGGGCGGTGCTGCTCCGGAAGGGCAGCTCATCCTCCGCGGCCTGAGCGGTGGCAACAGCAGCTTTCCCAACACCACTTCGACGTTCACCGACGGGGTGCCCGGGAACTTCGGCAACAGCCTGTTCGACGTCGAGCGCGTCGAAGTGCTGCGTGGGCCGCAGGGCACGCTGTGGGGCTCCAATGCGATCGGCGGCACGGTGCAGGTGATCACCAACCCGCCGCGGCTCAACGTGCTCGACGTGTTCGGCTCGCTGCAGACCGCCTCGGAGCACAACCGCCCGGGGCTCTCGGACCGGCTGTATGCCGGCGTCAACCTCCCGCTGATCGACGACAGGCTGGCCCTGCGCCTGACGGGGTTCAGCGGCTCGAGCTCCAAGAAGACCGTGAACACCTACAACGGCTTCACCGGCTCGGACCGCGACCAGCTGCTGCGGGCCAAGCTGCTCTGGCAGGCCAATGACGATCTCGCGGTGACGCTGGGCTTCATCCGCGAGAAGTCCACTTCGACCGGGCGCACGAGCTCCGACCAGTCCATCCAGACCGGCTACGCCGCCGCGTACTGGTACGGCGTGCCGGGCGTTTCGCCCGACGATCTCGGCTACATGACGCTCGACTTCGTGCCCGATCCCGACGGCCTGTACGGTTATGGTGATGCGGTGTGGGGCTGGGTGCCTTGCGAGCCGGGCCAGATCCGCGCGCAGTGCCGCGCGACCACCAACCTCGGCGACAAGGTGGATCCGAGGTTCGCGTACTGGGAACTGGTGGAGCCGGAGAGCCGCGCCCGGACCGATGTCGCCACGCTCAACGTGAGCTACGAGATCGCCGACCGGGTGGCCCTGAGCTACGTCGGCGCGCTGCAGCGCTTCAGGGGCAACAGCCGCGGCTCCTACAGCCAGCTCGACTTCCTGGACATCTTCGCGTCTCCCTATCTGGCCCACTACAGCAACCGGCAGGAGAGCCACGAGCTGCGCTTCGCTTCCGTCGGTTCGGGCCCGTGGAGCTGGACGCTGGGCGCGTACGCGAACAAATGGTCGCGCGACCGGACGATGGGCGCGGACACGCAGTGGATCCCGGATACGGACTACGCGCGGCGCGCGGCGGCGGAACTCTGGGGCGAGGATCTCTCCGCCGTCTACGGCGTGGGTCTCTACGACGATCCCACGCTCATCTGGCTGTTCTCCACGCTGGGCGGCAATTTCAACAAGGAGCGCGCCCTCTTCGGCGAGACGAGCTACAACTTCGATCTCGGCAGCGCCGGCAAGCTCGAGCTGACGGGCGGCCTGCGCTACTACGAGCTCTCCTACGGCGAGGACCGCGAGGAGAACGGACATTTCGGCAGCATCGAGAGCCACTACCGCAGCCCGCTCGAGACCGGCGTGCGCAAGAAGGTCAGCGTCTCCTGGCGGCCGCGCAACGATCTGTCCACCTACGCGCTGTATTCGGAAGGATACCGGCCCGGCGGCGCGAACATCCCCCTCACGCCCTCCTGCGAGCGGGACCCGCTGGCGGAGGAGTTCCGGCTCAACTACCTCAGCGACAAGATCGACAACTACGAGGTCGGCGTCAAAGGCGCGTTGCTCGGCGGACGGTCGCTGTTCACCGCCGCGGTCTACAACATCGACTGGACCGATGTGCGCGTGGTCCTCACCATCCCTGCGGGCTGCGGTTTCACCGCGAACGCCGGGCTCGCGCGCTCGCGCGGCGTGGAATTCGAGTCCTCCACGAGGTTCGATGGAGGTCTGACGCTCACGCTCAACGCTTCCTACACGAACTCGGAATACCGCGCGCCCGTCGAGACGCTCGGCGTGGAGGCCGGGGAGGACATGACGCAGGTGCCGAAGTACAACTTCTACACCGCGCTCAGGAAGGAGTACTCGTTGCTGGGACGGCCTGCCACCGCCCGCATCGGCGTGGCGGGCTACGGGAAGTACAAGTCCCACTTCAAGGCCACCCCCGAAGACATCTCGGATGGCTACGTCACCACCGACATCTCCTCCACGCTGCAGGTGAGCGAAGGTGTGAGGCTCGGGCTGTACGTCGACAACCTGTTCGACGAGGACTACGCGACTTACCGGCTCTCCGCGGACCCGGGCGCGTGGCCGGACATGGCCTTCCGGACGGTGACCTACGGTCGCGAGCGCACCTTCACGCTGCGGGCCGACTTCAACTTCTGAAGGTCGGCGGGGAGCGGGCGATTCGCGTTGCGGCGGTCACCACCTCAGCAGCTTCGCCCCTGCCCAATATCCGATGAGCGCCACGATGCCGATGGCCAGCGAATACCACGTGGCCACGAACAGCGGGCTGTCGTCCGTGCAGTTGGTGGCGTAGAGCATCGCGGCCATGCCGCTGGCCACGAGGCCCGCCAGCGCACCCGCCAGCCCGGGACGGCTCGGTGCACCCTGGCGCAGCGCGTAGAGCAGGCATGCGAGCGGACCCAGCGAGAGCAAGGGGATCAGGCTCAGGCAATGCAGCGCATTGTGGCCAACGAGCCTCCCCGCCCAAGTGAAGGAAGGTGTCACCGCCATCTCGACGACCAGTGCCGCCGCCAGAGCCGCCGGCACCGAGGCCAGCGCCCAGAACCTGCGCCTGGGGGTCGTACCCGGCCTCGCGAATCGCTCCACGACGACCGTTGCCGTGACGGCCAGCGCTCCCGCGAATGCCAGCTTGAAGAGGAACCTTCCGCTGCGCATCGCGGTATCGATATCGGGACGGAAGCCGGTGAGCGCGAAGAACATCGAGACGGCGAGCAGTGCGCCAGCGGCCACCGCGAGCGCGAGCGTGCGGCCGAACCGCGACCGCAGCGGCGCATCCTGGGCCAGAGCCTCTATGAGCGCTTGCGTCTTCAATTCCGCTCACTCCGGTACAGCGCGGCCAGCGATCTCAGCGCGCGATGCAGCGCGACGCGCACCGCGCCTTCGGTCATTCCGAGGCGCTTCGCCGTTTCGCGCGCGCTGAGCGATTCCACCGAGATGGCCCGTACGATCTCGCGCTGGCGCTCCTGGAGGCGACCGAGCAGGCCTTCGATCTCGCTCAGCTCGAGACCTTCGGCAGGCGGCTCGGCGTGGAGCGTGTCGAGCACGTCATCTATCGGCACGTTCACGCGCCTGCCGCCGCGGCGCAGCGAATCGATGAGCTTGTGGCGCGCGATCGTGGAGATCCACGGCCCGATGGGTCTCGACGAATCCCACGTGCTCCGTTTGAGATGAATGGCCAGCAAGGTCTCCTGCACGATGTCTTCCGCATCGCCGGGCGCCGCGCCGAACTGCTCGCAGCGTCGCCGGGCGAGCCCGCGCAGGTACGGGGTGACGGCTTCCAGAAAACGCCGATACGCCTGCTCATCGCCTGCGATGGCGGCACTCATCCACGCGGCCCAGTCCGCTTCGCGCGGGGAATCGTTCACGCTCCGCCCATGACTACGCGCGGTATCGCCCGTTCGTTACGGATGCGGCGTATTGTGCCCTGTCGCTGCGGGGAATGGGGATTGCTAAGCTCGCCGCCGTGACCTCCGCAAATCCGACTCCCGGTGGTGCCGACCGCCGTCAACGCTGGCCCAGCCGGCTCTGGCTGGTTCGGCACGGGGAAAGCGCGGGCAACGTGGCCTCCGAGAACGCGAGACTGGCGGGCCATACGCACGTCGACATCGCCTTCGATCGCGATGCGGACGTGCCTCTCAGCGAGCGCGGCGTGGAGCAGGCACGGGCGCTCGGTCGCTGGTTCCACGCGCAGGACCCGGCCGAGAGGCCCGAAATCGTGCTGTGCTCGCCTTATGTCCGCGCGCGGCGCACCGCGGCCCTGATTCGTGAGGCCGGTGGCCTGGCGCCGCGCGCCTCGAAGGCGGTCGTCGACGAGCGGCTGCGGGAGCGCGAGTTCGGCATCCTGGACCGCCTCACCAAGACCGGGGTGCAGCAGCTGTTCCCGCAGCAGGCCGAGTTCCGTGCGAAGCTCGGCAAGTTCTATCACCGGCCGCCGGGCGGGGAGAGCTGGTGCGACGTGATCCTGCGCCTGCGCAGCGCCCTCGACACGCTGAGCCTGCATTACTCGGGGCGTTGCGTGCTGATCGTGACGCACGAAGTCGTCGTGATGTGCCTGCGCTATCTGCTGGAAGACCTGGACGAAGCCGGCGTGCTAGCCATCGACCGCAAGGGCGACATCGCCAATTGCGGTGTCAGCGAGTACGCCTACGACGCCAGCCACGGACCGTTCGGTGGCGGCCTGGTCCTGCGCCGTTACAACTTCACCGCCCCGCTCGAGGAGGAGGGCGCGCCGGTCACATTCGCTCCCGACGCGAACGTCGCCGCGCGGTGAGCGCCTAGCGGCCGCTTTGCTTCGGCGCGTTTTCCCACTTCGGTCCGGAAAACTCGGCCTCCACGATCACTTCCACGTCGTCGCCGACGCCCATGGTCGTGCCGGGCGCCGGGATGCCGTACGCCACCCCGAACTGCGAGCGTTTGAGCGTGCCGTGCGCGGAGAAGCCGATCCGCGCGTGCGGATCCATCGGGTGGCCGGCATAGCCGCCGTTGTAAGTGGCTTCGAGCGTCATGGGCTTCTTCACGCCGTGCAGGTCCAGCTCTCCTTCGATGCGCAGGCCTTTTGCACCGGTGCGCGTCACCTTCGTGGAGCGGAACGCGAGCGTCGGAAACTTTGCGACGTCCAGCCACTGCGCGCTGCGCAGCGAGTCGAGAAACCCTTCCGGCGGACTCTCCACCTGGATCGATGCGGGATCGATGGCCACCGTGACGCTCGAGCGCTCCGGGTGTGCCGGATCGAACTGCAGCTTCGCGTCGAAGCGGCTGAAGCGGCCCGTATAGTTGGAGAACCCGACATGGTTCACGCGGAAGATCAGGCTGGCGTGAGCCTTGTCCAGCTCATACGAGCCGGCCGGCACCGGGTCGGTGGAGGCGGCGGGGACCACGAACGGCGGGTCGCCAGGCCGACATCGTGCCGTGGATTTCGTTCATGTCTGTTCGGTGGGGAGGGGCCGGGCTACAGTGCAGCGATGAACATCGTGATCATCGGCGCGGGTGGCGTGGGCGGCCACTTCGGCGCTCTGCTGCTGCGCGCCCGCCATCATGTCGTTTTCCAGGCGCGGGGCTCGCATCTCGAAGCGATGTGCCGCTCCGGGCTGCGAATCCAGACACCCACCGAGGATTTCACCGTGCGCGTCGAAGCCACGGACGATGCCTCCCAGGTGAATGGCGCGGAGCTGGTGGTGCTGGCTGTGAAGAGCTATTCGCTGGGCGATGTCGCGCCATCCCTGCGCGCGCTTTCCACCGGCGGAGCAGCTGTGCTGCCGCTGCTCAACGGCATCGACATCGTCGATCGTTGCGTCGCGCTCGGCGTTCCAAGGAGCGCAATGCTCGGCGGACTCGCGCGTGTGAGCACGGTGAAGGCGGCTCCAGGCGTCATCGTGCAGGACGAGCCGGATCAGAAGATCGAGCTCGGCGAGCTCGATGGCGGCATTTCCGAGCGCGTGAAGCGCATCGCGCAGGCATTCGAATCCGCGGGCATCGCGGCGGAAGCCAGTGGCGACATCAACCTCGCGCTCTGGCGCAAGTACGTCTCCCTGGCCTCGCGGGCTTCGCTGTGTGCGATGAGCGGGGGCACGATGAACGCCGTGCGCGCGCGGCCTTACGGTCTCGAGCTGTTCCGGCGGGCCGTTCGCGAAGCGGGCGCCGTGGCCCGTGCATGCGGGATACCATTCACGCCGGCCATCGAGAACGACATCTGCGAGCGGGACAGCCTGAGAGCCAGCGATTCGAAGCCGAGCTTCGTCGCCGACCTCGAGCGGGGAGGGCGTACGGAGATCGATACGCTGAGCGGAGCCCTGTCGCGCCTGGGTCGACGGCACGGGGTGCCGACTCCCGTGCACGACGTCGCGACGCTCCTCTATTCGCATACCGGCGCAGAAGGCGGGGGGATTTGGAATGCAGGGGCGTCTTAGTTGTCATCGGTCGACGAGGAGTGATCATGCGGATAGAACATAAGCCGGTCCGTACGGGCCTGCTCACGCTTCTGGCACTGGGATTCGCCGGGCTCGCGCACGCCGGGGATCGTGAGGACATCGCGGCGGTCATCGAGAAATATCGGGTGCTCGAAGAGAAGGGCGAGTTCATCGAGCAGGGCAAGCTCATGACGGACGATCGCGTCATGATGTATCCGGGCGGCCGCAAGACTGGGGACAACCGCCAGGACATGCGCGAGCAGCAGGCTTTCATCGACCGGTTCAACGCGGAGTTCCCCGGCGTCCACTACCAGGTCGAGATCCGGAACATGGAGATTCGCAGCTGGGGCGACTCGGCGATGGTGACGCTCGAATGGTTCCCCACGCGCGTCGTGCCGGCGAGCCTGCCGAAGGAGAAGGCGGCGAAGCTCGGAACGCCCAAGCCGCCGGTCATCGCGGCCGTGATGCTGGTGAAGCTCCAGGGCGCCTGGAAGATCGCCTTCACGGCGTTCGTCCCACAGGCGAAGCCAGCCGCCTAGGGCGCCGCTGCCGCCGCGGCCCGGCCGGTTTGGCTTGAAACCGGCGGGAGACCGGCTTAGGCTCGTTGCGGGCCGAAGAAATCGAACTCCTTGAGCAGACTCCGCCGCAGATTCACCGCTTTCGCCGCACTGGCGCTCGTGCTGCTGTTCGCACAGGCGGCGGCCATCGGGCACGGCTACTCGCACCTCTCGAGGGGCGAGCCGGCCGGCGTCGGCACGAACGCGAGCCAGATCTGCCTCGAATGCCTGTCCTTCACGCCGCTGCTTTGCGCGGCCGGCGCGCCGGACACCGTCGTCCTCTTCCATCCGCAGTGCGAGGACGAAGCGCCCGGCACTGCGTCCTCTCCGTTGCCGGAGCGTCGTCCCGCTCCCGCATTCCAGTCTCGAGCCCCGCCCCGCCTCGTCTGATCCGACGTTTCCGGTCCGGTCGCGCCAGCGTTGCCGGACCCCGTTCGTTCCGACGAGGAGAGGCATCCCATGTTTCGCTTGAAGACCCTTGCGGCGAGCTGCGCCCTGGCCGGCCTGCTGCCGCTGCGCGCCGCGTTGGCCGCGGATGACGTCGCATCGCTCAAAGCCGAGCTCGAAGCGCTGAAGGCCGAGTACACCCAGCGCGTCACCGCGCTCGAATCCCGCATCACCCAGCTCGAGGCAGCGTCCGTCGTCGCCGATACCAGCGCGGCGCCTCCGCCCCCGCCACCGGTTCCCGCAGCTCCCGCGAGGGGCGGCGCTTCCGCGTTCAATCCGGCGATCTCGGTAATCCTCGCGGGCAACTATGCGCACCTGTCGCAGGATCCCGAGACCTATCGCATCGCGGGCTTCATCCCCAACGGCGGGGAGATAGGTCCCGGCGAGCGCAGCTTCAATCTCGGCGAGTCCGAGGTGACGCTGAGCGCGAACGTGGACCCGTATTTCTACGCCAGCCTCACCGCCGCCATCGATTCGGAGAACGAGATCGGCGTCGAGGAAGCGTTCATCCGCACGCTCGCGCTCCACAACGGCTTCACCGTCAAGGGCGGCCGCTTCTTCTCGGGCGTCGGCTATCTCAACGAGATCCACGCGCATGCCTGGGACTTCATCGACCAGCCGCTCGCGTATCAGGCCTTCTTCGGCGGACAGCTCGCGCAGGACGGCGTGCAGGTGAAGTGGATCGCGCCGACGGACCTCTTCCTCGAGCTCGGCGCGGAGACGGGCAACGGCGGGGAGTTTCCCGGCACGCGCCGCAACCGCAACGGGCTGAGCGGCAATGCGCTCTTCGCGCATCTCGGCGGCGACATCGGGGATTCCACCAGCTGGCGCGCGGGCGCCTCCTGGCTGGACCATCGCGCGGCAGATCGCGACTACGCCGACGGCGATGCCGACGGCTTCTTCGTGCGCAACGCCTTCAGCGGCAAGTCCCGCACCTGGATCGTGGACGGCACGCTCAAGTGGGCGCCGAACGGCAACTCGATGCAGCGCCAGTTGAAGCTGCAGGGCGAGTACCTGCATCGCAAGGAGAGCGGCGAGCTGGTGTATGACGCGGATCTCGCGGGCCTCGATGGCGACTACTCGAGCAGCCAGTCCGGCTGGTACCTGCAGAGCGTGTACCAGTTCAAGCCGCGCTGGCGCATCGGCGCGCGCTACGACTCGCTGGATTCGGGCTCGCCGCGCATCGGCCTCGTCCAGGCCGGCCTGCTGCCGGTCGAAGCATTCCCGGCGCTGCTCTCCGCGTCGCCCGACCGCTACACGCTGATGCTGGACTGGAGCCCGAGCGAGTTCTCGCGGCTGCGCCTGCAGCACGCCTGGGACGATTCCCGCGGCTCGCAGCGGGATCGCCAGCTCTTCCTCCAGTACATCTTCGGCATCGGCGCCCACGGCGCCCACAAGTTCTAGGAGCCTCACCATGCTGAACGTCATTCGCGGCGCGCTCGTCGTGCTTCTGCTCATGGCCGCGCCTTCGGCGCATGCGGCGCATGCGGCGCTCAAGGTGCTCGCCACCACGGCGGACTGGGGCGCGCTCGCCACCGAGCTCGGTGGCGACAAGGTCAACGTCTATACGGCCACCACTGCGCTGCAGGACGTGCATCGCGTCGAGGCGAAGCCCAGCCTCGTCGCGCGCGCGCGCTCGGCGGACCTGCTCATCGCGAGCGGCGCGGAGCTCGAGATCGGCTGGTTGCCGGTGCTGCTGCAGGAATCGGGCAATGCGCGCATCCAGCCCGGCGGGCCCGGCTATTTCGAGGCGGCCGCGCAGGTGAGCCTGCTCGAGGTGCCATCGAGCGTGGACCGCTCGATGGGCGACATCCACCCGCAAGGCAATCCGCATGCGCAGCTCGATCCGCACAACATCGCGACGATCGCCAAGGCGCTCACCGCGAAGCTCATCGCACTGGATGCGGCGAACGCGCAGCTCTACGCCGCGCGCGGCGCGGACTTCCAGTCGCGCTGGGGGCAGGCGATCACACGGTGGGAGACACAGGCGGCTCCGCTGAAGGGCGTGCCGGTGGTGGTGATCCATCGCGACCAGGCGTATCTGTGCCACTGGCTCGGATTGAAGGAGGTCGCGGCGATAGAGCCGAAGCCTGGCGTGCCGCCCAGCGCGGGCTATCTCGCGCAGCTCGTCACGAAGCTCACCGCTGCGCCGCCACGCATGATCCTGCGCAATGCCTACAACGATGCGAAGGCAGTGGACTGGCTCTCGCAGCGCATCCATTCGCCTGTGGTGCTGCTGCCGTTCTCGGTGGGCGGCACGCCGGAGGCGAAGGATCTGTTCGGCCTGTTCGACGACACCATCAACCGTTTGCTGGCGGCCGGCAAATGAACGACCTCGCAGCGAATCTGAGCATCCTCGGCCCGGCGCTGATCGCCGGCCTGCTGGTCACGCTGTCGCACGTGCCCATGGGACAGCAGGTGCTGTCCCGCGGCATCGTGTTCATCGACCTCGCCATCGCGCAGGTGGCGGGTCTCGGCGTGATCGCCGCGCACAATTTCGGCATCGGCGCGGAGAGCGGCTGGAGCACGCAGATCAGCGCCGTGGCGGCGGCGCTGCTCGGTGCGCTGCTGCTCACATGGACGGAGCGGAAGCGTCCGGAAGTGCAGGAAGCGCTCATCGGCGTGCTGTTCGTGCTGGCGTCCACCGCGCAGATCCTCATCCTCGCGAACAATCCTCACGGCGGTGAGGATCTCAAGGATCTGCTCGCGGGACAGATCCTGTGGGTGTCGACACAGCAACTGGTCCATGCCGCGATCATCACCGGCATCTTCCTGGTGGTGTGGTTCGGGTTCCGCGAGCGCATCGGGCGCATCGGCTTCTACGTGCTGTTCGCGCTGGTGGTCACGGTGTCCGTGCAGCTGGTCGGCGTGTATCTCTCGTGTTCACCAGCCTCATCGTTCCGCCATCGCCACTTACCGGGTATCCGCCGAAGTGGCAGCTGGCCGCAGGCTATGCGGTGGCGATCGCGAGCTATGTGCTGGGCCTGGCGCTTTCCGCCGTGATGGACCTGCCTTCGAGCCCGGTGGTGGTATGGGTGATGGCGCTGGTCGGGCTGATCGTGCATCTGTGCGGCGAGCTGAGCCTGCGGACCGTGCGTGCATTGACGTCTCCATACGCGCGGGGCGGCGGCCGCGGTCTTTCAAACGCGCCGGCCGCACACTCGCGGCAAGGACATCGCGCAAATGCTGACATGTTAGGATCGTCGCCGCCGGTCCGCATTTCGCTGGCGCTCGTCATGAACCGCACATCCACTGCCACCGTCGTCAAGCTGCCCAACGTCACGGACGACTCGAAGACCGAGCGCGTCTACCAGGACCTGCGGCGCCGCATCCGCGAGCTCGAGATGCAGCCGGGATCGCAGCTGCGCAAGAACGACATCGCGCATGAGTACGGGGTCTCGCGCGGGCCGGTGAACAGGCCATCGCGCGCCGCCTCGCGGTGGAAGACATCGTGGATGTTCCCGCAGAGCGGCAGCTTCGTCGCACCGCTGCGGCTCGAAGACGTGCGCGCGAGCCTGCTGATCCGCACCGGGCTCGAGGTGGAAGCGATCCGCCGCGTCACCCCGATGGCGGACGACTCTCTCATCGAGGAGCTGGAGAAGAATCTCGAGGAGCAGGCCGCCGCCCTGAAGAAAGTGAACATGGCGCGCATGCACGACCTGGACGAGGCGTTCCACGCCACCATCATGCGTGCAGTGAAGCTGCCCGGCGCCGAGCGCCTGCTGGATCGTGCGCGCGCCATCCTGGATCGACCCCGCTTCCATGCGCTGCCGGGGAAAGGCAGGCCGAAGGCCATTTACATCGAGCACGCCCGCATCGTCGATGCCATCCGCACACGGGACGCGGAGCTGGCGGGTGCGGCCATGCGCGTGCATCTCATGCTCGTCTCGCATTCCATCGAGCGCGACATCGCACACGTCATCACCGACGAAGACTCGAAGACGCAGATTCGCGAGTGAGGCGGGCGGTGTAGACTGGCTGCACCGCCTTCCGGGAGTGCCTCTAGATGCCTGTACGCTCCATTCGTCCGGCGATCCTCGCCAGCTGTCTCGCCTTCCTGCTTTCCTCCGTGCCGAGCGCGCCCGCCAGAGCGGAAGGCTTCGACGTCGCCGCCGCGTATGACAAGGCGGAATACGAGATCGCGATGCGCGACGGCACGAAGCTGCATACCATCGTCTACACGCCGAAGGACAGGTCGCAGCGCTACCCGATCCTCTTCCGGCGCACGCCTTATTCGGTAGCGCCTTATGGCGCTGGCCGCATCCACGAGTGGCGTCAGCTCGCCCCGGCCGAAGCCTTCCTGCGCGACGGCTACATCTTCGCGATCCAGGACGTGCGCGGCCGCTACAAGTCCGGAGGGCAGTGGGACAACTACCGCCTGCTGCGCGAGGGCAGGCAGGGCATCGACGAGACCACCGATACCTTCGACACCATCGACTGGCTGGTGCGCAACGTGAAGGGCAACTCGGGCAAGGTAGGCCAGTGGGGCATCTCGCACGACGGCTGGTTCACGGTGATGGGCATGCTGCATCCGCATCCCGCGCTCAAGGCGGCCTCGCCGCAGGCGACGACGGCGGATGCCTTCATCGGCGACGACTTCCACCACAACGGCGCCTTCCTGCTGCAGATCCTCTCCTGGATCAAGTACATGGGCGACTCGAACGCCGCTCGCGGCGAGCGGGCGGAGATGAAGGTGCCGGAGTTCGATTACGGCACGCCCTGGGCCTACGAGTTCTTCCTGAACGCGGGTCCCACCGACGGCATCGACCGGAAGTACTTCGGCGGCACGCTCGAGAAGCAGTGGGGCGAGGCCATCGAGCACCCGGACTACGACGAGTACTGGCGCCGGCGCAACCTGCTCGAGCCGCTGGTGAGCCTGCGCGTGCCGGTGCTGAACGTGGCCGGCTGGTACGACACCTTCGACGCCTACGGCAGCATCGCGACCTACAAGGCCGTCGAAGGCAAGAACCCGCGCGTCGCGAACACCCTCGCGGTCGGGCCGTGGCGGCACGGCGGCTGGCTCTCCGATGACGGCTCGAAGCTCGGCGACGTGGGCTTCGGCTCGAAGACCTCCAGTACTTCCAGCAGGAAGTGATCTTCCCGTTCTTCCAGCACTACCTCAAAGGCAAGGGCCCGGGCGCGCCGGCCGAGGCGGTGATGTTCGAGACGATGCCTGCCAGCACCGGCTCGAGCAGTGGCCGCCGAAGGAGGCGGCCCCTCATCGCCTCTATTTCGAGGCAGGCCACGGGCTCGCGTTCGACCAGCCGCCGGCGCAGACCGCGCCCGACGCCTGCGACGAGTACGTGAGCGACCCGGCGAAGCCCGTGCCGTACAGCGGTGAGATCGAGTTCTCGAACGGCAATACGTGGCGCGTCGGCGACCAGCGGCTCGACTCGACGCGTCCCGACGTGCTCGGTTACGAGAGCGCGCCGCTCGCGCAGGACGTGACGCTCGCGGGTCCGGTCCGCGTGACCCTGTTCGCCTCGACGACCGGCACGGATTCGGACTGGTTCGTGAAGCTCATCGACGTGTACCCCGGCGATGCGCCCGCGCTGCCCGGCTACCAGCGGCTCGTCGGCATGGAGGTGATGCGCGGCCGCTACCGCAACGGCTTCTCGAAGCCGGAGGCGATGAAGCCGGGCGAGGTCACGCCCATTGCCTTCGACATCCTCGACAAGTACCACACCTTCAAGAAGGGCCATCGCATCCGCGTACACGTGCAGAGCACGTTCTTCCCATACGTGGACCGCAATCCGCAGACGTTCGTCGAGAGCATCTATCGTGCGCAGCCGCAGGATTACCGCAAGGCCACGCAACGCGTATGCCGCTCGGCGCAATTCGCCTCGCATCTGGTGTTGCCCATCGTGAAATGAGATGAGCGCCCGGCCGTCCGTCGATCCGCCATCCCCGGCCCGCGACCGCGAGCTGGGGATGGGTCGCGAGATCACCCGCCGGGACTTCCTGGATGGAGTGGCGGTCGGGGTCGGCGTGATGGCCGGCGGGGGGCTTGGGGCTGCGGCCATCGGCGAAAATGCGGCGGCTCATGCGCCAGTCGCTGATGCCGGTGGCACCCGCGCCAGAATCTATCCTCCCGCGCTCACCGGTATGCGCGGCAGCGCGCCGGGCAGTTACGAAGTGGCGCACGCGCTGCGCGATGGCCGGCTGGCCGGGGAGATCGGCGCGCCTGTCGACACGGGCGAGCACTACGATCTGGTCGTCGTCGGCGCAGGCATCAGCGGGCTGGCGGCAGCGTACTTCCACCGCAAGCTTGCCGGTCCCGGCGCACGCATCCTGATTCTCGACAACCACGACGATTTCGGCGGCCACGCGCGACGCAACGAGTTCCGTCCGCGAGGCAGGCTGCTGCTCAGCAACGGCGGTACGTGGTCCATCGATTCCCCGTTTCCGTACAGCACGGAGGCCGCGGGGGTGTTTGCCGAGCTGGGCGTCGATCCGCCCGCGCTGTATCGAAGATACGCCAGACCGGATGCCTACGATGCGCTGGGCGCGGCGTGTTTCTTCGACCGGGAGACTTTCGGTGCGGAGCGGCTGGTCACCGGCATGCCGGACGCCGAAGGAGAGGCTTCCGCGGATCCGAGCCGCTCCTGGCGCGAGTTTCTCGCGAAGACGCCGATCGACCGCGCGGCGCACGAATCCATCGTGCGCCTGCATTGCGGCCGCGTCGATTTGATGCAGGGCCTGTCGCAGGCGCAGAAGAAGGCCCGGCTCTCGAAGATGAGCTATCGGGACTTCCTGGCCGGTCCGGCGCAACTGCACCCGGCCGCGATGCCGCTCTATCAGAAGAAGACTCACGATCTCTACGGCATCGGCATCGACGCGGTGCCGGCGCTCGACTGCTGGGCCGTCGGGCATCCGGGCTTCCAGGGCATGGGGCTGGATCGCGTGCCGTCGGCCGGGCTCAGCTTCACGGCCCTGGGCGCGGTGACGCAGAAAGAGAGGTACTTTTTCCATTTCCCCGACGGCAATGCCTCGGTCGCGCGGCTGCTGGTGCGCTCGCTCGTGCCGCAGTGCGTGAAGGGCCGCACCGCGGAGGACGTCGTCACCGCACAGGTCGACTACGGGAGGCTCGATTCCGCGGATTCGCCGGTGCGCATCCGTTTGAACAGCACTGCGGTGTCGGTGCAGAACGTCGGAAGTGCCGTCGATATCGTCTACGCGGAGCGAAGCTCCGACGCATCGCAAGCGGATGGCACAATCGTTCGCCGGGTACGAGCGAAGGGTGCCGTGCTGGCGTGCTGGAATTCCGTGATCCCCCACCTGTGCCCGGAGCTGCCGCCTGAGCAGAAGGATGCGTTGCGCTACGGGGTGAAAGTTCCGCTGGTGTATACCGCCGTTTCGCTGAGCAGCGCGAGAGCGATGCACCAGCTCGGGGTGGCGGCGATCTCCTGCCCCGGCATGTATCACTCCTCCGTCGAGCTCGATCCCGTGGTGAGCATGGGGCGCTACCGGTCGCCGACGACGGCCGGCGAGCCGGTGGTGCTGCGCATGTTGCGCACGCCGTGCCAGCCGGGCCTGCCGGCTCGCGACCAGCAGCGCGTGGGTCATGCCGAGCTGCTCGCGACATCGTTCGAGACATTCGAGCGGAACATCCGCGATCAGCTCGCCAGAGTCCTGGGGTCGGGAGGTTTCGATCCTGCGCGGGACATCGACGCCATCACGGTGAACCGCTGGCCGCACGGTTACGCGTACGAATACAACCCCCTGTGGGACCCGGATTGGCCCGCGGGTCAGCGACCTTGCGACCTGGCGCGCAGGCGTTTCGGGCGCATCGCCATCGCCAATTCCGACGCGGCCGCGGCGGCCTATACGGATCAGGCCATGGATCAGGCTCATCGGGCGGTGCAGGAGCTGGCGTTGGCCATCTGAGCCACCGGCCGGTTAAGCTGCGCGCACGATTGCGGCGGCGCGGGGAAGCGTGAGCGATGGCTAGCGAAACGGCGGACCAGTTGGCGGCGCGCGTGGTGCGAGGGATGCTCGAGAACGACGCGGCATCGCGGGCCCTCGGAGTGGAAGTGCGGGAAGTGCGCGCGGGTCGCGTGCAGATCGCCATGAAGGTGCGGCCGGACATGATCAACGGCCATGGCACCTGCCACGGCGGCTTCATCAGCGCGCTGGCGGACAGCGCATTCGCGTTCTGCTGCAATTCCACCAACGAGCTGACGGTGGCCGCCGGCTTCAGCATCGATTTCCTGGCGCCGGGCCGCAGTGGCGAACGGCTCATTGCCACCGCTACGCAGCTGTGGCGGGCGAGGCGCACGGGCCTCTACGACGTCATGGTGACCCGCGAAGATGGCTCGCCCGTCGCGACGTTCCGCGGGCGCTCGCATCAGTTGCAGGGCAACGTCGTTCCGGCCTCTCCCTGAGAGGAGCGGCCGAAAGCTCATGCCTGTTCCGGACGAGGCGCTTCGGCAAGCGTTGCTCCACCACAAGGCGGGGCGGCTGGAGCAGGCCGAGGCTGGCTATCGTGAGCTGCTGGGCCGCCAGCCGGCCCATCCGCAAGCCTCGTATTCGCTGGGGCTGCTGCTGTTTCACCGGGGTGAAGTGGAGAGCGCGCTGCAGTGCGTGCGCAGCGGGCTCACCTCCGCGCAATCCAGCGGGCGCATGTGGAATACGCTCGGCAGCATGTTGATGGCGGCAGGCCGGAAGGAAGAGGCGACCGAGGCCTATCGGCGCTGTACCGAGGTGACCGAAGGCTGGTACAACCTGGGCATCTGCCTGCAGAGGGCGGGGCGATACGATGTCGCGGTCGACTGTCTGCGCGAAGCGTTGTCCCGTGCGTCGCCGTTTCCGGGCGCGTACGAGGCGCTCGCGATGCTGCTTTACGAGCTGGGGCGCACGAAGGAGGCCGCGCAGGTGAGCGCGCTATGGCTTTCCCGCGAGCCTTCGAATCCCAAGGCATTTCACGTTGCGGCCTCGATGTCTGAAGGTGGTGCGCCGGCGCGTGCATCGGACGCGTACGTGCGCGAGCACTTCGATGCCGCGGCCGCGGGATTCGACGAGAACCTGCGGCAGCTCGAGTATCGCGCCCCGCAGCTGGTCTCGGCTGCCTTGCAGAAGAGTGCGGGGCGGCTCACCTTGACGCACGTCATGGATGCGGGGTGCGGAACGGGATTGTGCGGGCCGCTGATCCGCGCCGCGGTGGGAAAGCTGGCCGGCGTGGACCTGTCGCCGCGGATGATCGAGGTCGCGCGCAGGAGGCGCGTGTACGACCAGCTCTATGTGGGCGAGCTCTGTGCCTTCCTGAGGACGAGGCTGGGCACGTTCGACGCGGTGATTTCCGCGGACACGCTGGTTTACTTCGGCGCGCTGGGCGAGGCGTTCGATGCCGTGCGCGATGCGCTGCGCACGCCCGGCATTTTCGTGTTCACGCTGGAGGCGCTGGGCAGCGCAGATCGCGCGGATCATCGCCTTCAGTTCCACGGCCGCTACGCACACGGCGAGCGCTACGTGCGGGAGACCCTGAAGGCGACGGGCTTCGTGCTCGAGGCGCTGTCGCGGGATACGTTGCGGCAGGAGCGGGGTGAGCCCGTGGCGGGATTCGTGGTCACGGCGCGCCTCGCGGTGCGCTAGGCCGCGCGCGCTGCCGGCTCAAAGTTGAGCCACCACCTTGTCCACTTCGTCGGCGCTGCCGAGGATCACGGGCGTCCGCTGGTGGATGTCGCTGGGCTGCACGTCGAGGATGCGCTGGCCGGGCGCCGCGAGCGCCTTGCCGCCGGCCTGCTCGATGAGCATGGCCATCGGGTTCGCCTCGTACATCAGGCGCAGCTTGCCGTTCGGTGCCTTCTGCGTCGGCGGGTACATGAACACGCCGCCCTTCAGCAGGATGCGGTGCACGTCCGCCACCATGGAGCCGACGTAGCGGCTCGAATAGCCGTTGCCCTGCGCCCAGTCGAGATACTTCTGGTAGCCGTCGGGGAAGCTGCGACGGTTGCCTTCGTTCACCGAGTAGCTCTTGTGCGACGCTGGCGTCTTCAGCCCGTGCTCGACGAGCATGAACGCGCCGATGGCGGGATCGAGCACGAACATCTCGACGCCCAGGCCCACCGTGAGCACGAACACGGTGGAGGGGCCGTAGAGCACGTAGCCTGCGGCCACCTGCCGCGCGCCGGGCTGAAGCAGCGAGGCCTGCGCATCGCGCGCGCGGCGGTCGTGCCGCAGGATGCTGAAGATGGTGCCCACGCCGCCGCACACGTCGAGGTTGGATGAGCCATCCAGCGGATCGAACAGCACACAATATTTGCGTTCGCCGTCCGCCGACTCGCGGATGATCACCGGCTCCTCGTTCTCCTCCGAAGCGACGATGGAGACGCCTTCGCGCCCGCCGAGCGTGCGCAGCAGTATGTCGTTGGCGATGACGTCGAGCTTCTGCTGCTGCTCGCCCTGCACGTTCTCCGAGCCCACGGCGCCCAACACGTTCTCGAGCCGCGCCCGCCGCACTTGTGCCGCGATCATCTTGGTGGAGATGGAGAGCGCGGAGAGGATCCACGACAGCGCGCCGGTCGCCTCCGGGAAGGCAGCCTGCTGCTGCAGGATGTGGGCCTGGAGGGAGACGATGGGGCGGGTGTGCATCAGCGCGTCCTGGAGCGGAAAGGGCGCGAAGTGTGCCACATCGCGCCCCCGGCACGCTCAGTGCGGCTTCCCGACCGGCACCGCGGTGGCCTTGAACGGCGAAGCCTCGTATCCAGGCTCCTTCTCGCGCTCCCTCGAGCCCCATTGCGCGCCGATCACATAAGCGGTCTCGCCCACCACCGTGACGCCGGCCGCATCGTCCGGAAAGCCTTCCTTCACCGTCGTCACCCGGCCTTGTGTCAAATCGGGCCCGCTGAGCTCGACGCGGGAGAGCCGTCCCTTGTCGCCGGCCTCCACGACGAGCAGGCCGCGGCGACCGAAGCTGCGCTGACCGTCCGGGCTCTTGAGCGCGCGGTCGAGCTTCACTTCGCGCGCCGTCCCGGCCTTGCCGTCCTTGCCGATCGGCACGCTGAACAGCTTGCCGGTCTCGAGCGCGTTCACCAGCACATGCCCATCCACCACCGCGATGCCGTCCAGCACGCCGCCTTTCGGGCCGAACGCGCCGTTGCCCGCCCAGACTTCCAGTGCCTTGCCTTTCGCAGGCAGGCGCAGCACTTCCATGTTGTTGCTGTCGCTCACGTAGGCCGAGCCGTCCGGGCCGACGGCGATGTCGTTGCAGAACGCTTTCGCCGTCGGTAGCGGCCAGTGGCCCTTCGGTGCGCCGGTCTGCAGATCGAAGGCATGCAGCGCGGGCGGCGGGGCATTCTTGTCGCTGTCATCGTTCGGGCTGGAGCACGCCCAGAGCGTCCCGGAGGCGTCGTCCGCCAGCACGCCGAACACTTCGTAGAGCCCGCCGGTGCCCGGCGCGATCCATTGCTCGGCGGTGGTGGCGCCGGGCCTGGCGCGGAAGATGGCTTTCGCGCCGATGCTGCCGATGATCACCGAGCCGTCAGCCGTGGAGGTCAGGCTTTCCGGCGTGAGGTGAGTACCGGGAATGACGATGTCCGCGCCGGGCGATTGCGCCGCGCCTGCCAGCGCGAGTGGCACGCCGAATGCCAGTGACGCCAATACTGCACTTGCTGCATGTCCGATACGTTTCATGATCCTCTCCGCTTGCGGGTTTTGAGCATTAGAGCGATGGCTTCTTCGCCGGTGGGCCCGGCGTCCTTGACGCGCAGGCTCTGCGCCCACTCGCGCGCGAAGTCGCGCTGCAGGCGCCAGTTGATCGCTGCCGTCACGCACATGGTGATCAGCGCGCCGAAGCTCGCGAGCGCCATGTCCTTGTGTGCATCCCAGATGTCGCCCTGCGTGCCGAGGTAGGCCATGCCGAGCTCGCCACCGAAGTATTCCGCAGCGGCCCATTCGACCAGCTCGTAGAGCATCGAGGTGGACATGGTGAGGTCCAGCGGCAGGAAGTAGCCCCAGAATCCCCGCACGTTGGCCACGCGCAGGAACACCTCGCGGATGGGATATGCGAGCAGCAGCCCGTAGCTGAAATGCACCACCCGGTCGAAGTTGTTGCGCTTCCAGCCCACCCACTCGTTGAATCCATGCCCGGTGAGCTCCCGAAACCATCGGTCATATGGCACCTCGGCGTAGGTGTAGTGGGCGCCGAGGGTGTGCAGGCACAGGAAGACGAAGATGAGGGTGTAGGAGAGGCGGGACAACGGAAAGGCGCGGTAGGTGACGGCCAGCAGGGCGATGGCCGCCACCAGCAGCACGTTCTCGAGCACCCAGTCGTCGCGGTGCAGCGGAGCGATGG
>JBGAIL010000087.1:0-19674 GCA_044225565.1 Steroidobacteraceae bacterium
GGTCCGTAGTTGCCTCCGCGCTGAAATCGCCGAAACCTCGTGCGTGACGCAGGCGACATGAGCAGAACCTGCGTGTCCATAGGCCGATCAAAGGCATTCCCAACGCACTCGACGCCGTCCGTGTAGGGCTCGATCTCGGTCCTGGCATCTGGGCTCCGCTGAATCACCGACAACACGACGAGAGCGCGGTCGCCGGCGACCGATTCGGGACGGAGCGAGATGCTCCCCACATCGTCGATCACGACGTCCGCATTGTGGACGCGCTGCGGATCCCCACCTTCCACCGCCGCATCGAGCGCAAACCCGTCGTCGAGCATGATCCTGAACGGCACCATGGCGAGCGTGGCCCCGCCGACGTCCGTTCCAAGCTCGACACACCACGACCCCTCAAGGTCCGTGAGCTCCAACCCGGACTCGATCCCAACCTCGTTCGAGTCGTCGAAAACAACCGAGAACAGCTTCATTCAGACCTCCATTCACCGTCGTGTGCACATACTAGCAAAGACGAATGCTCCGGACGCGGCCTTGAGAAACGCGAAAGGGCCGCCTGGCTGACGGCCCTTTCGAAGTCTTGTGGTGGCCAGGGACGGAGTCGAACCGCCGACACCCTGATTTTCAGTCAGGTGCTCTACCAACTGAGCTATCTGGCCGCCTGGGCGGGGCCGGGTATTAAACCGGCGGGTGATCGGATCGTCAAATCGGCATTTTTGGATGAGCCACCGACCAAAATTCGCCCTCGCGGCCCGCGGTCAACCGCCGCACGAAAAGGGTCACTTGTTAGCTAAAAGTGTTAGCTAAGAATTCGACCCGTCCGGCGTCGCGCTCGAAGCGCTTGATGCCAATCGGAAAAAGTAAGTGGATCGAACTTTCCCCCGACTTGACACACGATTTTCAGTCACGTGCTCTACCAACTGAGCTATCTGGCCGCCGGATGGGGGCGCGTATTAAAGCCGGGGTCTGAAGGGCCGTCAACGTAATCCGCCAGCCCCCCGGCGTGCCCGCCCGTCAGGATGCGCTCGCTGCTCCGCTCCTGCCGTCTCGAGCCCAAGCAGCTGCAGCCGCAGCTCCCGCTGCCGATCCTCCGTCTCGGCGAGCGTCACGTACCCGGCAGGCGATGAGTTGCGTTGCAGCCCGATCGAAGGCGGCCGGCGCCATTTTCATCGCAGCAACGAGACTTGCCGTTCTCGTGCACGATCCGGCAGCCGGCGTCATCCTCAAGCGCGGGATGCTGCATCAGCCTCTTGGGACTCTGCGCCAGCGCGACACCGGCAACGGCCGCCATCAACATGGCCGAGATTTCTCATGGAGGGCTCGCCAATGAACGAACGCGTGAATTCGCAATCTCTAACGCCAACGATACGGCGCGGCGGGGGCCAGCAATCTGCGGATGCTGCTCTGCCCTGCATCGACAGGCACGCGGGAAATGCCTCTCGCGATCCATGCCAGCTCGGACTCTACGAATCTCGCGGCAGGAACGAGTCGCCGCCCGAGCGGATCACAAGGGGCCTTTTGCTCCTTGTGATCCGTCGAGGACTTACGGATTGCCGCCGCGATTGCCCGACTGGCCACTGGCGCCGCGGCTCGTGTCGCGATTGCCTGCGGTCTGGTCACGACCGCCCTGATCCTCACTGCCCTGCGACGGGCCACCCTTCGAGGCCGGGCGGTTCCCGCCAGCTTGTTGCTGGCCTGCCTTCTGCCCACCCGTCTGCTGGTCGCGACCCTGGCCTTCATCCGAAGTGCGACGCTCGACGGTGTTCGGGTCGTCACGCTCGGGGTCGATCTTCGGATCCTGAGGCTGCGTCCTCTGCCCCGTGTTTCCCTGCGTTCCCGGCGTCTGGTTATGGTTGCCCATGGTCGATCCTCTCTATGTGTTCGCCACTCTCGGCGCCCGGGGACCGTACGCCCCGCGACCCGCCCGCAACCATTACAGGATCGCCCGCTGCGAGACCCGCATCGTCCTACCTTGGCGTAGGACCTGCACCTCACCCAAGTTGACACCGCTCTGCGTCGCAGAGATAGTCGGCGCGCCGTTCAGAACATCCGAATCCACCACGGAGCGCCGCGGCATGTATCAGTCCTATGCCATCGCCACGCTGCCGGCGCGCGAGCGCTTCAGCTACTTCCAGGCCGTTGTGGATCACATGTTCTGCCCCATGCACGTCGAGCCGCGCCAGCGCTCGCACGAAAGCTTCGGCGGGTGCATCGAAGCGGCAGACCTCGGGCGGGTGAGGCTCGCGAAGGTCGCCACTTCGCCCTGCTCCGTGAAACGGCGATCCGTCGACATCGCACGCATGTGCGATGCACCTTATCTGGTCAAGTTCCAGCTCTCGGGCGAATCGGTCTGGTCGCAGCGCCACCGCGAGGTGCACCTGCGGCCCGGCGATTTCGTCATCTGCTCGACCGGCGAGCCTTACACCCTGCAGTTCAACGATCGTTACGAGATGCCGGTGCTCGCTCTCTCCGGCGCCACCATGCGCAACCTCACGCCGGATCCGGATCAGTTCCTCGGCATCCGCATGGCGAGCGAGGACGCGGACTGCGGCCTGCTGAGTGCCTTCGTCGCCCAGGTGGTGGCCCGCATGAGCCGTTTGCGCGAGCCGATGATCCAGCGCGTCGAGGCAAACATCCTGGATCTTCTCGGCGGCGTCCTGAACGCCCGTGCGACCGATGGCGCCCTCACGGCCGCGCAGCAGCTGAGCCGCATGAAGGCCTACGTCCGCGAGCATCTCCACGACCGTCGGCTCGGCCCGGTGGGCATCGCCACCGCCTTCGGCGTGAGCACGCGCTACGTCCACACCTTGTTCAAAGACGAACCCCTCACGGTGGGGCGCTACATCCGGTCGCTTCGCACCCAGGCCTGCCGCCGTGCGCTCGAGAGCCGGGAAACCGGCGACGCCTCGCTGACGGACGTGGCGCTCAACTGGGGGTTCTACGATCTTTCCCACATGTCGCGCTGCTTCCGCGAGGAATTCGGCGCTTCGCCGGGCGAATTCCGCAGCCCGGCCCGCCCCTCCTAGGGCAAAAACACAACAGCCGCAGTTCGCGCTGGTACAGCGCGAGTTCACTACCCGCCAAGCGCACGGCCGCGATCCTAGCCATGATCGGCCGGCCGGAGACGGTCCTTCCGGCGTCGAAGCGGCGGCACGGCCGCGCACCATACGGGGAGAAAACCGATGTCTCGAAGGTCCGCACTCGTTCATGGCGGCGTGCTCGCCGCTCTGGCCTCTTTCGGCACGGGCGCTACGGCGCAGGCGCAGGAGATCGAGGAAGTTACCGTCACGGCGCAAAAGCGCGAGCAGTCCGTCAACGACGTGCCGATCGCCATCTCGGCGTACGGCGGCGACATGGTCGAGAACCTCGGCGTGCGCTCGGCCGAAGACCTCACCAAGCTCACTCCGGGCCTCGAAGTGAGCACGAGCGGCGGCGTCGGCACGAAGGTGTGGACCATCCGCGGCGTCGGCTTCAGCGACTACTCCACGTCGGCCTCCTCCACCGTCGGCGTCTACGTCGACGAAATCGCGATCCCTTATCCCGTGATGTCCACCGGCACCTTCTTCGACGTGGAACGCATCGAAGTGGTGAAGGGCCCTCAGGGCGATCTCTACGGCCGCAACACCACGGCCGGCCAGGTGAACATCGTGAGCCGCATGCCCACGAACGAACTCGCGGCCGGCGTGAAGCTCGGCTACGGCCGCTACGAAACGCTGGATGCCGAAGGCTACATCAGCGGCCCGTTCAGCGACCGCGTGCGCGGCCGCCTCGCCTTCGCGGCGACCAACTCCGGCCAGGGCTGGCAGGAAAGCCTTTCCAGGCCCGGCGACAAGCTCGGCAAGATCGACCGCAAGGCGGTGCGCGGCATCCTCGACATGGACGTCACCGACACCATGCAGGCCATGGTGAAGGCGTATTACAACAAGGACGACTCGGACAACATCGCGCCCACCGCATTCGACGGCCGCGACGTCGGCCTGCCCTTCGCCACGCTGCATGGCGGCCCGTTCAACACTGCGGGTGAGCTCGAGCAGTTCGTCATCTTCTCCGACGGCGACAGCAACAAGGCGGACTGGACCAACGGCCCCGACGATGCGCTGCGCCCGCGCCGCGACAACAAGCTGCGGGGCGCCGCGCTGCGACTCAGCTGGGACATCGGCGACATGCAGCTGGTCTCCGTCTCCGGCTACGACAAGTTCGACCGCACCGAAGCCAACGACTGGGACGGCACCGCGCTGCTCGACTCGAGCAACATCAACGTCACCGACATCGAGTCCTTCTCCCAGGAAGTGCGCCTCTCCGGCAAGAACGAGCGCCTCAACTGGGTCGCCGGCGTGTACTACTCCGACGACTCCATGGACGAGGACTACAACTACTACTTCGGCGAAGGCCGCTTCGGCATCAACCAGCTCAACACCCAGTACGAGCAGAAGACCGACGCGATCGCTGCGTTCGGCCACCTGGAGTACAGGTTCACCGACCGGGTCGAAGGCGTGCTGGGCCTGCGCTACACCAGCGAGGACCGCAAGTGGACGGGCTGCACGTACGATGCCACGCCGACGGACATCGCGGTGCCCGGCCTGCCGCTCTTCGTGTTCCTCAACAACATCATCAACGGGCCGGGCGTCATCACCCCGAACGGCTTGCTGAACGACGGCTTCAACACGCCGAATGGGCTGCCGGCGGTGGTGGACCTGCAGCCGAACGGCTGTGGCACGTTCAACGACATCGTGGGAACGCCGGGCGCCGGCCAGTACGGCGTATTCTCGCGCAAGATCTCCGCGGACGAGCCGATGTGGAAGGTGGGCCTCAACTTCCGCCCGGCCGACGACGTCCTGCTGTTCACTTCGATCTCGCACGGCTTCAAGTCGGGCGGCTTCAACGGCGCGAACTCCAACACGCACCTGCAGCTCGTGCCCTACAAGATCGAACAGCTCACGGCCTACGAGGTGGGCGCGAAGACCCGGCTCGCCAACGGCACGATGCAGCTGAACGGCTCGGTATTCTTCTATGACTACAAGGACAAGCAGGAGCGTGAGCCTGCGGTCACGCCGGTGGGCAACATCAGCGGCGTGTCGAACATTCCGAAGTCGGAGATTTACGGCGCGGAGATCGAGTGGCTGTGGCGCGCCACGGAGGCGCTGACGTTCAACACGGGCATCAGCCTGCTGCACACCAAGATCACGGAGTGGAACCCGGTGGACGACCTCGCGAGCGCGTTCCCGGTGACCGTGCGGCGCGACGCCTCCGGCCTCGAGCTGCCGAATGCTCCGAAGTTCTCGGGGAACTTCGAAGTGGCGTACGCCATTGCGCTGGGCCGCTACTCGCTCACGCCGGTTGTGGACGTGATCCATCGTGGCAAGACGACAGGCGACATCCAACGCGAGAACTATAGGGCGAAGTACACACTGACGGATTTCCGCCTCACCCTCGCGGAGGCCGAAAAGGATACGTGGAGCGCGCAGGCCTGGGTGCGCAATGTGTTCGACAAGGACTACTACGTCAGCGGCCAGACCGGCGGCAACTTTACGTATGCCCGCACGATGGGCCTGCCGCGTACCTACGGCGTGACCTTCGAGTACAACTTCTGAGGAGGTGTGACATGAGCCATCGCGCATTGAGTCTGGTCGCGACCACGGTGCTCGCGGCCGCGGGCCTGGAGAGCACTGCGGCCACACCGGCCGCAGACGTCGTACTCACGAACGGCACCATCTATACGGTGGATGCGAAGCAACCATGGGCGCAAGCCGTTGCCATCAAGGGCGGCAAGTTCGTTTACGTGGGCAAGGCGGACGGCGCCAGGGCCTACGTGGACGGAAAGACGAAAGTCGTCGACCTGAAGGGCGCCTACGCGCAGCCCGGCATCGTCGACATGCACGTCCACCCGATCATGGGCGGCATCAAGGCGCTGTACGAGTGCAACTTCCCGTTCACCGCCACGCCGGACGACATCGCGAAGGCGATCGCAGCCTGCGCGGCGAAGACGCCGGAAGGCACGTGGATCCGCGGCGGCCAGTGGGGCAGCAGCTTCTTCGATCAGAACAGGATCGAATCGCCCAAGGCCTTCCTGGACGAGGTGAGCGGCGGGCATCCGGTGTTCCTGAACGATGATTCGGGGCACAACGGCTGGGTGAACACCGCGGCGCTCGAGATCGCCAGGGTGAGCGCGAAGACGGCCGACCCGGAAGGCGGGAAGATCGTGCGCGGCGCGAACGGAGAGCCGAACGGCGTGCTGCTGGAAACGGCCGCGCGCATCTTCGACAAAGTGATCCCGGACTGGACGAAGGCGCAGTACGAAGCCGCGGCGGCGGAAGCCGGCCGGCTCGCGAACGGCTACGGCATCACCAGCATCAAGGATGCGGGCGCGCCGTTCGCCGAGTCCGGCATGGCGTTCGCGCAGCTCGACGGCGAAGGCAAGCTGACGATGAACGTGGCGATCTGCATTCCCACGCCGTACGGCGCGCGCAACACGCCGCTCGACTATGCAGGCATCGAGGCAACGCGCAGCAAATACAAGACGCCGCACGTCAAAGCCGACTTCGTGAAGATCTTCCTGGATGGCGTGCCGACGCCCGCTCGCACGGCGGCCATGCTGGCGCCGTACGTGCCGGACCATCAGCATGGCGCGAACTTTCTGGGCGATCTGCACGTGGATGCCGCGGTTCTCGCGAAGGACGTCACGGAGCTGGACAAGCGCGGCTTCACCGTGAAGATGCATGCGGCGGGCGATCGCTCGGTGCGTGTGGCGCTCGATGCCATCGAAGCCGCCCGCAAGGCGAATGGCTCGAGCGGGTTGCATCACGAGCTCGCGCATGCAGGCTTCGTCGATGCGACGGACATTCCGCGCTTCGCGAAACTGGACGCCGTTCCGGACTACTCGCCGATCATCTGGTTCCCCTCGCCCATCATCCAGGCGGTGATCGACGCCACAGGCAAGGAGCGCGGCAACCACTACTGGCCGACCCGCCAGCTGCTGGACAGTGGCGCGAAGATCGCTTCCGGCTCCGACTGGCCGGCCGCGGTGCCCGACCAGAATCCCTGGGCCGGCGTCGAAGCGCTCGTCACGCGGCAGGATCCGCGCGGCCAGACTCCGGGCACGCTGTGGAAGGAAGAAGCAGTGACACTGGCCGAGGCCCTGCAGATCTACACCATCAACGGCGCCCGCGCGCTGCGCCTGGAGAAGCAGACGGGCTCCATCGAAGTGGGCAAATCCGCGGACCTGGTGGTGCTCGACCGCAACCTGTTCCGCATACCGGCCGCGGACGTGGGCGACGCGAAGGCGCGCATGACGTGGTTCGAAGGCAAGCTGGTGCACGAAGCCGCGCTCTGAGCGCGGCGGGCTGCATGCAAAGGGGATCGGGCATGGCGCGTCGCACGGGTTTCGTCGCTCACGAGTACTACTTCTGGCATCACACCGGCGCCAGCGCCGGGCCGCTGCCTTACGGACTCGTCATCCAGCCGGACGCGCATCCCGAGAGTCCCGCCACCAAGCGGCGGCTGCTGGGGCTGCTCGAAGTGTCCGGCGTGCTCGCGAAGCTCGAGCGCATCGAGCCCAGGCTCGCGACGGATGAGGAGCTGCGTTACTTCCACACGCCGGAGTACATCGCGCGCGTGCAGGAGTTGAGCGATGGTGTCGGCGGCGATGCGGGCGAGCTCACGCCGATCGGCACCGGCTCGATGCACATCGCGAAACTGTCGGCTGGCGGTGGGCTGGCGGCGGCGGATGCGATCATGGCGAAGCGGGTGCGCAATGCTTATGCGTTGATCCGCCCGCCCGGTCACCACGCGGAAGCGGATCGCGGACGCGGCTTCTGCGTGTTCGCGAACAATGTGCTGGTCGTGCATCACCTGCGGCGTGCGCACGGCGTGAAGCGGGTAGCGATCGTCGACTGGGACGTCCACCACGGCAACAGTCAGGAAGGCGCGTTCCTGAGTGATCCTTCAGTCCTCACCATCTCGCTGCATCAGGACAACTACTATCCGCCGCAGTCCGGCGGCATCGACGTGATCGGCGAAGGCGCGGGTCGCGGCGCAAATCTCAACGTGCCGCTGCCGCCGGGCTCCGGGCACGGCGCGTATCTCGATGCGTGGCAGCGCGTGGTCGTGCCTGCGCTGCGGCGCTTCAAGCCGGAGTTCATCATCGTCTCGAGCGGCTTCGACGGCAGCGCGATGGATCCGCTGGGGCGGAACATGGCGACGAGCGATACGTATCGCTCGCTCACGCGAACCACGGTGGCTCTCGCCGAAGAGTTGTGCGGCGGGCGCCTGCTCGCACTGCACGAAGGCGGCTATTCCACGGCGTACGTGCCGTTCTGCGGGCTGGCGAGCATCGAGGAATTGCTGGGCGAGCCTTCCGGCGTGGCGGACCCCTACTTGCCGATCTTCGCCGGCATGGGGGGGCAGTCGCTGCTGCCGCATCAGAGGGCGGTGATCGATGCGGCCGCAGCGCTGGCCGCGAAGGTGCCGGCAGGCTAAACGGCCCTCGTCAGGCAGTTCACGCGCCGCCGCTTCGGCGTGTACATCACATCCATCAACCCCGAGATCTGGAATCGCACCAGGCTCATCGGCAGGTGAGCCTCGACGTTCGTCCGCTGCAGCTGCATCAGGTCGCCCTCGGGGCGGATCGGCGCGTTGTTGGTCATGAAGCTCATGCTGAACCCCGCCTCGCGGATCACTTTCGCAGCCGCCGCGCTGTAGGAGGATTCCTCCCCGCCCACCCAGCCGAACACCTTCACATCCTGCCCGAGCCGCTCCTCGAGCAGCCGCTTGGCGTCCACGATCTCGTGCTGCAGGATGGCGGGGTCCAGCCCGGCGTGCAGCCGACAGTGAGTCATGGTGTGGCAGCCGATCACATGGCGCTCATGCAGCTCGCACAGATCGTCCCAGGTCATCGGCTCCTCCCGGAAGTCCGGATTCGGGACCGCTGCGCTGCGGCTCGTGGCGACCAGGCCCGGTGGCACGAAGAACCATCCGGTCAGCCCCAGTCGGTCCAGCATCGGAGCGACCACCTCGGCGTGGGAGCGCAAGCCGTCGTCGAACGTAAGGACGAGCGCGGGCCGGTCGTGGGACCACAAGCCGCAGTGGAGCATGTGCAGCTCCTCGTACCCGCAGATGACGAAGTGGCGCGCGAAGAACTCCAGCTGTCGTTCGAATCCGCCGGAATGCCTTTCGGGCACTCCGTGATAATTGACCGCCCGCGCATAGGGCCAATGCATCTTGTGCTGCAGGCGCAGCAGCAGATCGTTGAGTCCGGTCGCATCGACCGCGCGCGCGAGCGCCGTCTTCGCGGAATTCATCGCCGATGTCCCCATGGCCACGGTTATTGTCAAACCAACCGCGAGCCGTCGTCTTTATTTTGAGGCCTTATAGCACGCGACGAAGGCTGGACGGTAATCCGCCCGGTCCGCAATTCGCCACCGCAGGGCCCCCTCGGCGGCCGGCCTCGCTTTCAGGACCGCTTCTTGCTCGAGTACATGCCATGAAAAAGCGAACGGTGCGCGAGGCGAAGCGGTCGAGCGACTGCGCGCGCGTGACGGACACCATCGATTCAACTCACTCACGGCTCGAAACCTTCCGCAGGCTGGCGGGCACGGCTGCTCGCAAGGGCGGGAGATCTGCAGCGCGATTTGCGCGGCGCGATCCATGGCGCGCAGTGGCAATTGGTGCATTGGTCGCGTTGGGTGTGCAGCTGTGGCTGCGGAGTGCCCATTCGTCAGACGACGACGCCGAGTAGGAGCCCGCCCCGCCGCGCGTTTCGCCACGCGCGCTCTTCGGACAAACCCATTGGCGATCTCGCGTGCATTCAATGCGGCGCTTCGTCCGCGCAAAACCCCTGAATTCAGCAGAGAAACCAGGGGAAAGCGCTGGATTCTATTGATGGATATAGACTACATTCTCGCCATGAACGCGCTGGCCTTCAGATCGACCCCGAGAGATTCGAGAGAGCGGCCGGGGGAACGCGCGGTGGTGGAGGTGACGACGTGGAAGCCCGAATCGCGACCGTGGAATCGGATGTCCGGCACATCCGTTCGGACATCGCGGAAATCAAGGTGGACATCCGCCGGCTGGACGACAAGATCGATGGCGTGCGGACGAGCCTGGAAGGCCGGATCGAGGCGCTCAGAACGGAACTCGGCGGCCGAATCGACGGCGTGCAGCGGGACCTCCGCGAGCTGACGGCATCCTTCGCCTCAGCCAAAGTGTGGGCCCTGCTGCTGTACTTCGGGCTGGCGGCGACGCTGCTCGGCGTCATGGCGCGAGGGTTCGGCTGGCTGTAGCGGTGCCGGTGAACGCACGCCGAGCGGGTGAGCCAGCCCCAGAACTCGCCGCCTCCTGTGTGCCACAACCGCCTTAGCAGGAATGAGCGCGATTGGGCCCGAGCTTGACGTGTCAACGCACCTACGCGTGGGTATCGAGCAGCGTGCCGAGCGTCTCGTCCGCCACCGAGAAAGCGCGGGCAGAGGCTTCGACATGGAGCCGTTGCTGCGAGAGACCGACCAGCGCTTCGACGAGCGTTTCGGTGGGTTCGATGTCATCGGTGGAATTGGCAACCGTCGCAGCGTATTCGTCAATCGCGGCGATACCGCGGTTGACGCCGCGCTGCGCCGTTTGCAGCACGGTGAGGCCGGTGCCGATGGTGGTGATGCCGCTCATGGCGAGCGCCAATTTAGTTCAGCCCGGGAACCGCGCGCAACGCACTCGAAAGAGTTTTTCGCGGGCAATATGACATAGTGCCCCGTCGGCATAACTCAATCACCTTGCCCAGATCACGACCCCGCCGATTCACGCCCCGCATGACGTCGGCTGCGGGGGCGCCGGGCTGCGGAACATCACGCGATCTCCACAGATGGAATACATGAGCGAGCGCGCCATGGCTGGCGGGTCGGGCGTGCGCGAGGTATGCAGCACTCTCGGCATCTCGCGCGAGATGTCGATGAGTCGCACCGTCAACTGCGGGTTTTCGGAGGCGCTCGTCGCGGGCTGAATCTCGAGGCGCAGATTACCGCGCGTCGCTTCGACTGCCTCTCTGCCACGCGGAATCACCATGTCCGCCGTCATCACGAGCCGGTCGTTCCAATAGACGCTCGCCGTGACGTGGAAGGGCTCCTCTTCCGCGGCGAAGCCGCTGTGCGAGCAGAGAGCGAGCAGGGCCGGGAGCAACAGTCGAGCGCTTCTCATGGCAAGGCTCCGAAAAATCTCCTCCGCAGCAGCGGACACGAGATACGTTGAGGCACGACGCAGGGACCGGTGGCGCTACTGCGGCTTGAAGCCCTCGGGCGCCTGCGAGCCCGTGCCGAAGAAGAACTTCTCCATCTCGCCTTCCAGGAACTTGCGTGCCTTGGGCTCGATGGGCGTTAGCCGGTACTCGTTGATCAGCATCGTCTGGTGCGCCACCCAGCGCCCCCACGCCTCCTTCGACACGCTCTCGAAGATGCGCTTGCCGAGCTCGCCGGGATAAGGCGGCCGGTCGAGGCCGGGCGCCTCGCGCTTCAGCAGTACACATTGCACCATGCGGGACACTTCAAACCTCCAGATAGAACCATCCTGCCGGCGCTCCGCGCCGCTACCTTTGCGGAGTCGCGGCTTTGCGCGATCCCCGTCAGCCCTGCCCGCAGCGCATGAAAAGAGGGCTGGCGATGCGCTCCAGCAAAGTCTTGATCGGCGCGGGCAGGCCGATGGCGGCCGGCTCGCGAGGGTTATACCAAACGGTGTCGACGCTATCCATGACGCCCGCCGGACCGCGGCAGCTCGCGAGCAACGGGGCGACCACGAGATCGAAATGCGTGAAGGCGTGCTCGATGGGCTCCAGCGGCCTCGCCTGCAGTCGCGCATCGGCCAGGCGCTGCGCCGCGTAGTCCTGCGCGGCCGTGTCCGTCTCGAATTCCGGCAGGCACCACAGCCCGCCCCAGATGCCGCTCGCAGGGCGGCGCTCGAGCAGCACTCTTCCGTCTTCCTGAAGGGCCACCAGCATGAAAACGTGCCGGGTGCGCCGAGCTCGCGCACGACGCGGTGCGGGGATTTCCAGCTGTCGGCCGGTGTATCGCGCGTAGCAGCGTTCCGCCAGCGGGCATCGATCACAGAGCGGCTTGCGCCGCACGCACACCGTTGCGCCGAGATCCATGATGGCCTGGGTGTACACGGCCACGTGGTGCGAAGGCGTGCAGCGCTCTGCCAGCTCCCACAGCGTCTCGAGGTTTGCGCGCTCGGCGAGGTCGCCCTGGACACCGAAGAATCGGGACAGCACACGTTTCACGTTGCCATCGAGGATGGGGAAACGCTCGCCTCGGCTCAGTGCGAGGATGGCTCCGGCAGTGGAACGGCCGATGCCGGGCAGGCTCGCGACCTCTTCGAACGTTTCGGGAAACTCTCCACCGAACTCGTCTCGAATGCGCACGGCGGCGCGATGCAGGTTGCGGCCGCGGGCGTAGTAGCCGAGGCCGGCCCATAGATGCAGCACGTCGTCGATGGGCGCGTCGGCGAGCGCGCGTACGTCGGGGAAGCGTTTCATGAAACGCTCGTAATAGGGGATGACGGTGGTGACCTGCGTTTGCTGAAGCATGATTTCCGAGACCCATACGCGATACGGCGTGCGATCGTGCTGCCACGGTAGATCGTGCCGGCCCTGTCGCGCATGCCACTCGACCAACGCGTCACCGACGAAGCTTTCCTCACGGCGGCTCATGGTGTGGCGCTCGGTGCGCCCTGCGGCGCGGGTGTCTCGAGGCGGATGCGTGCATTCTTTATGGTCGCGCCGGCCATGCGAGCCTCGGCGAAAGACAACACGCCTGCGACGCGCAGCTCGCGTAGCGCGGCGACGGGCAATTCGAACGGCTCAGTGCTCGTATCTTCGAGCTCCACGTAGCGATCGAGTGCGATGCGATCGCCGCGCAGCTCGAAGCGCAGGATGGAATCGTCGCCTGCGGGGCGCACGGCCTCGCCTTCGAAGCGCGTGTCGTCGAGCCGCAGGCGGATCGGCTTCAACGCCAGGGCCCCATCGATGAGGGCCCATTGAGTGTCGAAGCTCACGGCCTTCAGCGTATCCGTGTCGCGCGGGCGCGGGCCTCCGATGGCCAGGCTGCCGAGCAGCTCCCGCAACGAGCTCGTTTCCAGGACGAACGCGCCCTGCCCTCGTGAGTGTGGGGACGCCTCGAGCGAGGCCCCGCCTCGCAGGGACGCATTGGCAATGCGCAAGCTCATCCCTGGAATCGAAACCGCCAACGGACCCTGTTTCAACACGATTCGCGGAAATTCCGCGTCCACGGGCACGAATGGATTGGAAGCGTCCCCGTACCGCAGCTTGAAGCGCGTGCTCAGCGAGAACGGCTCACCCTGCTTCCACGCGCCGACGTCCAGCTGCCAGTCGCTCAGCGAGACCCTCGTGCCGCTCGCGCCGTCCGCGTATTGCAACTCTCCCTCGCGAATCTCGAGGCCCGCGATTTCCGGCGACGCGCCACTCCTCGAGCCTGCGTCGCGATCCTGCTCCAGCAGGCTATCCCAGTTGCTTCGCCCGTCCGCGCCGCGCTCGAGGTGCAAACGCAATCCTTCGAGACGCACGCGGCTCACGATGAGCTGCCCCTTGAGCAAGGGAATGAGCTTCGCCCCGAAACTCGCCGACCGCCACTGCACGAGTGGCGCACCCAGCTGCGCCTCCCCCATCCTCAACGCCAGCCACGGGAACCACGCGATATCGAGATCGCCGCGAATGACGAACGGCTGGCCACTCGTCTCGCTCACCAGCCGCTCGATGCGCCCCTTGAACCGGTTCGGGTCCACCACCAGCGTCACGACGAGCACCAGCATCACCGCCAGCAGGAGCAGCGCCGCCAGCGCGATGCCGACCCACTTCGCCGCTCGCACTAGCCGCCCCGCTGCACCGAAGCCACGGCCACCGCGGCGAACCGGTCCGCCGCGCCCGGGCACAGCCCGAAGAACATCGAAGGCTCGCTCAATTCCAGCTCCAGCACGCAAGGCGCTCCTCGCGCGTCCCGAATGAGATCCACCCTCGCATAAGCCAGCGTGCCGAAGGGCTGGGCCGCCAGCGCCTGTGCCGCGACCCGCAACTCATCCAGCTCCGGCTCGCGCGCGCCGACCAGCTCCTTCCTGAAGAGCGCCGTCATCGGCGGCTCGCCACGCTTCAGCAACGCCCCTTTGCGAATCGCATGGCTGAACTCACCTGCATAGAACAGCAACGCCGTCTCGCCCTGCTCGTCGATGCGATCGAGATAGGGCTGCAGCAGAACGCTGCGCCGCGCGTGGAGCAGCTGCCGCGCGTGCGTGACGGCGGCATTCACGTCTTCGCGTGCATAGCGCTGCGTGTCCTTCGAGCCCACGCTCACCGCAGGCTTCACCACGAACTCCGTGAGCGATGGATGCAATGAGAAGAACCGTTGCAGCCCGCTCTCCGCTTCCTCTCCCGGCTCGATGAAATGACTCGGTACCACCGGCACGCCGGCGTGAATCAGGTCTGCAAGATAATGCTTGTCGGTGTTCCAGCGGATCACCGGTAGCGGATTCAGCAACGTGGTGACCTTCGAGACCTCTTCCGCCCACGCGAGGAATTCCGGCAATCGCCGCGAGTAATCCCAGGGCGAGCGCAACAAGGCGAGATCAAACGACTCCCAGTCCGCGGCGGAGTCGTCCCAGTCGACGAGCTCCACTTCCGCTTCGGCGCTGCGCAGTGCGGCGGCGAGCGGCTGCAGATCCTCATCGAGACGGCGCGCCACCCGCGCGGTGACCAGAGCGATACGAGGTATATCCATAGGCGGCTGCTTATAACCTATTTTTCCAGTAATTACAGCTAGTTACGAAGTCGGCGCCAGATCGTGCAAGCGAGCGGGGGCGTCGGCGCGCCCTGCTCGATTGCAAGACCTGGCTCCATCCTTCAGTTTTTCTGAAGAGTGCTTAAACACTCCGGAACCCAACGAGCGTGACGGTTGGGATGATGCCGCTCCTTCGGGAACAGTCCCGGAGGAAGTCTAGTAAAGGAGTCCGTCATGATCTGCTCTACTCACTACCGTACCGCCCTCAGCATCGTGGGCGCGGTGATCATGACGCTCGGCACCTTCAGCATGCTGCAGGCGTCGGCGCCATGGGAACCGCAACGGGGACAGCTCGTGCGTTACCACGAGGCAGACCTCAACCAGCCGGCCAGTGCGACGCGCCTCTACAAGCGCATCCACACTGCCGCGGAGAAAGTCTGCGCACCCCTGGCGAAAGGCGATGCGAAGCTGCGCTCCCATCTGGACGAGTGCATCGACGACGCCGTCACCAACGCGGTCACCGAGGTGAATCGGCCGCAGCTCGACGCCGTGCATTCCGCTAGGATTGGCGGATGGCGAGTGGCAAGCGAGCGGCTGGCAAGCCCCGGAGTCTAGATGCGAACGGCCCGCGGCGCTTGCCTCTGGCAAGCCTGCGGGTCTTCGTCGCAACCGCTGAGCAATTGTCCTTCTCCCGCGCCGCCAGCACTCTCGGCGTATCCATCGGCGCGGTGAGCATGCAGATTCGCGCCCTCGAGGAATACCTGAGGGCGCCTCTTTTCAAGCGCCGCGGCCGCATCGTGCAGCTCACCGGCGAAGGCGAGCGCCTGCTCCCCAAGGTGCGCGCCAGCCTCGAATCCCTGGAGCGCGCCATCGAGGAAGTGCGAATCGACGGCCGCAGCGGCCCCCTCATGGTCACCATGCTCGCCTCGTTCCTGCAGCAGTGGCTGCTGCCGCGCCTGCCGGAATTCACCGAGAAGCACCCCGACGTCGACTTGAGGCTGCACACCTCCGCCTCGCTGGTGGATTTCGTGCGTTCCGAGGCACACGTGGCCATCCGCTTCGGCACCGGGGTCTGGCCCCAGCTGCACTCCGAGAAGCTGATGGACGAGTGGCTGGTGCCGGTGTGCTCGCCGAAGCTGCTGGCAAAGCACGGCATGGTCTCGAACCAGGCGGACCTCAGGAAATACCGCCTGTTGAATTCCACCTCGGAGCCCTGGCGCGCGTGGATTGAAAAGCCCACCCTGGACATCGAGTGGGCGCCGAGCGGTGCGACCTTCGACGACTCGGTCGCGCTGATCCGCGCGGCGGAGATCGGCCAGGGGCTGGTGCTGGCGCGCTGGAGCCTGGTGGAGCACGAGATCGAGGCCGGCAAGCTCGCCATCGCGAGCAAGAAGATCGTGCCCACCGACCGTGGGTATTACTTCGTGTGCCCCAGGTCCTATCTCGCGCTCGAGAAGGTGGAGGCGTTCCGGCGCTGGGTGGTCCAGAAGGCGAAGGAATCGCCGCGGCCGCGCGCGCTGATGGCGCCGGCGGCGTGACAGCTCAACCCATGAGCTTGCGCAGAGCCTCCCGATAGCGCGTCACGATTCCCTCACGCCGGACATGCTGCCCGCCGGCCACCACCTTGCGCCCATGCCGCCACACACAATCCACGGCGCGATCGCGCGTGGCGAAAATCCAGGCATCCAGCAAGGCATCCCCTTCGCGCGAGACCAGTGAAGGATTCTCGACGTCCAGCGAAACGATATCCGCCGGCGCGCCCACCTTCAGCCCGGCAACGGCTTCCTCGACACCGAGCGAGCGGGCGCCACCGCTCACGGCGGCGTCGAACAATCTGCGGCCGGTGGAACGCCTGTCGCCGCCCGCCAGCACGTTGCGGCGACGGTGCGCGAGCCGTTGTGAATACTCCAGCGTGCGCAGCTCCGCCGGGACGTCGATGAGCACGTTCGAATCCGTGCCGACCCCGAACGTGCCGCCTTCGCGGAGATAGTCCACGGCCGGAAAGATGCCGTCACCCAGGTTGGATTCGGTGACCGGGCACAACCCTGCGACGGCGCCACTGGCCGCCAGCCGGCTCGTCTCCTGCGCATCGAGATGCGTCGCGTGGATGAGGCTCCAGCGCGAATCGATCTGTGCGTTCTCCAGCAGCCATTGCACCGGCCGCTGGCCGCACCAGGCGATGCAATCGTCCACCTCCCGGGTCTGCTCGGCCGCGTGGATGTGGAGCGGCCCGCGCGGGACCAGCGCCATCGCCGCCCGCAATTCTTCCGGCGTCACCGCGCGCAAGCTGTGGGGCGCGACGCCGACCACCGCCGCATCCAGCTTGCCGACCGCTTTGCGGCCCGCTTCCACCAGCCGGGCGAATCGCTCGCTATCGTTGATGAAGCGCCGCTGGCCGGGGTTCGGAGCGAGCCCACCGAAATTCGAGTGCGCATAGAGCACGGGCAACAGCGTGAGCGCGATGTCGCTGGTCTGCGAAGCGGCCACGACGCAGTGCGTGAGCTCCGCAAGATCCGCGTAAGGCGTGCCGCGGGGATCGTGGTGCAGGTAGTGAAACTCCCCCACGCGCGTGTACCCGGATTCCAGCATCTCCATGAATGCGAAGGCGCTCACGGCCTCCAGCTCCTGCGGGCCCAGCCGCTCGAGGAAGCGATACATGAGGTCGCGCCAGGTCCAGAAGCTGTCCTCGCCCGGCCCGGCGATCTCCGTGAGACCGGCCATGGCGCGCTGGAACGCATGGCTGTGCACGTTCGGCATGCCGGGGAGCGCCACCGCGTGGCGCTCGTCCGCCGCGGCGGGCTGTGTGCCGGGCTCGATGCCGCGAATGCGGCCATCCTCGATGCGCAGGCGCACGCCCTCGGCCCAACGATCGCCCAGCAGCGCGGAGCCAAACCAGAGGCTAGTCACGGATGTCATGGGTGCGCATGATACCAATCCCGAAGACACCCATTTCCCCGGGAGAGCCTGCATGAGCGCGACGACGGACTGGTTGAGCGTCCAGCGCAACGATGCGCCACTGCTGCTGAGCCTCCCTCACACCGGCATCGAGATCCCGCCGCAATTCGCGGACGGCCTGGTGTCTTCGTGGGTGGCGCGGCGCGATGCGGACTGGTGGGTGCATCAGCTCTATGACTTCGCAACGGGGCTGGGCGCCACACTCGTGCGCACCGGCATCTCGCGCACGGTGATCGACGTGAACCGCGACCCTTCCGGCGCTTCACTGTATCCGGGGCAGGCCACCACCGAGCTGTGCCCCACCACCACGTTCGACGGGGACCCGCTGTATCTGCAGGGCAGCGAGCCGGATGCCCGCAGCATCGCCGCACGCCTCGAGACCCATCACATCCCTTACCATGCGGCGCTGGCTGCGGAGATCGCGCGCCTGCGGCGGCGCCATCCGGTGGTCGTGCTCTACGACTGCCACTCCATCCGCTCGAGCATCCCGCGCCTCTTCGATGGCGAGCTGCCGAATTTCAACATCGGCACGAACAGTGGCAAGAGCTGCTCGCCACAACTCGCTTCGGCGGTGGAGAAAGCGTGCGACGCCACCCGGTACTCCCGCGTCACCAATGGCCGCTTCAAAGGCGGGTACATCACGCGCCACTACGGGAGACCCGAAACGGGTGTGCACGCCATCCAGATGGAGCTGGCCTGCCGTGGTTATCTGCGTGAGCCCGTCGGGCCGGTGACGCCCGAGACCTGGCCGGTGCCTTACGACGCTGCATTCGCCGAAAGCATGCGCTCCGCGATCGAAAACATCCTCCGCGCCTGTCTCACGTTCGCTGTGACAGCAGCGCGTCACGGCCAGTAGAATGCGCCCCCGGGCGCGTTTCTTGCTCGGCCGGAAACGCTTCCCCGCGCCGGCCGGCCGGTCGGTGTGGATTCAGGGCCAACTCAGAGGCAGATCATCTATGAAAAACTCGACCTTCCGGGCCGCGGCGGTGGCCGTGCTGACCCTCTCCGTCGCCAACCTCGGATTCGCCAGCCATGCGCAGGCGGCCATCGTGGGCACGGACGCGCTCGTCACCACCACCCGGGATGCCAGCCTCGCCACCATCCGGGCGCAGTTGAACCGCGCGGACGTGAAGCAGCAGCTCGAAACCATGGGCGTGGATGCCGCGGCGGTCGATGCCCGCGTCGCGAACCTCAGCGACCTCGAGCTGCAGAACATGGCGCAGGACATGCAGAACGCCCCGGCCGGCAGCGGTGCGCTGGTGGTCATCGGCGTCGTGTTCCTGGTGCTCATCGTTCTCGAGTTCGTCGGCGTCATCGACATCTTCAAGCGCCGCTGACAGTGCGGAACCTGCGGCTGGCAGCCTGCTGCGCGATCATCGCCAGTGGGCTCGCCGGCTGCGCATCGCGCGGCGCGCTCTTGGCGCCGTCGCTTGCTCCTGAAGCGCATCGGCACGTCGAGCTGGCCGATACGCCGTTCTTCCCTCAACGTGCCCTGCAATGCGGGCCAGCCTCGCTGGCCACGGTGTTGGGTGCGTCCAGCGTGCCGGTGGCGCCGGATGAGCTCGAGCCGCTCGTCTACCTGCCGGGCCGCCGCGGCAGCTTGCAGGTGGAGATGCTGGCGGCGCCGCGCAAGTTCGCGCGGGTGCCCTATCGAACCGGAATGAACCTGCCGGACATCCTGGGTGAGCTGGATGCCGGACGGCCGGTGCTCGTGCTGCACAACTACGGGTTGCCGTTCCTGCCTCGCTGGCACTACGCCGTGGTGGTGGGTTACGACGCGGACCAGGACAACCTGGTGCTGCGATCGGGGACGACGAAGCGGCAGGTGCTCTCGGCACGCAACTTCATGCGCGCGTGGGACAACGGCGGGCGTTGGGCCATGGTGATCCTGCGGCCCGGGGAGTTACCCGGCGTGGCGGATCGCACGCGCTATCTGGAAGCAGCGGCGGGATTCGAGCGTGGTGCGCAG
>JBGAIL010000317.1:0-2494 GCA_044225565.1 Steroidobacteraceae bacterium
CGAGCTGCACTCGCCAGCGCTCCGCGTTATAGAACAGGCGCATGTCGACCTCGGTGTAGTCGCCGAAATCGAACACGATCGGCCTGCCTTCGGAATCCCCTGGTGTGAGGAACGTCTTGCGGCCCTGTTTGTGGACCACGCCCGCGCCGATACCCACGCCGCGCATCGCGCCTTCCTGCACTTCATAGCTGGTGAACATCGAGACGCCGAGCTTCGGGGCCTCGGGAGGCTGATAGCCCTTGAGCTCGCCGTCGGTGAACTCGGCATCCATGACCCCCACGGCCGCGAACAGCTCCCAGCCCGGGATCACGGTGCCCTGGAACTCCGCCTCGGCACCACGACTGCGCTGGGTGCCGATGAGGTCGACGAACGGCGTATCCGGACGCGACTGCGCGATGTTGCTGCGCCTCATGTCGAACAGCGCCAGAGAATAGGAGAAGCGCTGCAGCACGGCGCCCTTGAGCCCGACCTCCTTCGCCACGCCCTTCTCCGGAGAGGCGAACTCGGTCTCCGATACCAGCGACGCCTGCGGCGAATAGGTCTCGCCGTAGCTGGCATAGACGTTCAGCTCCGGCGTGATCGCATACGTCGCGCCGGTCTGCAACGTGACCTCGTCGGTCTTCACCTTCACGACGCTGAAAGGCACGGCGCCCGTCAGGACGCTCGCGTCGCAGCAGCGCGTGCTGTCGCCGTTGTCGTCGTGCGAGTAGCGGGCGCCCAGCAGCAGCGTGAGGCCGTCGATGGGCCGCATGAAGGCCTGTGCCGTGAAGCCGGAGTTCTTCTGGATGAACCGGCGCTGGAAGAAGAACGTGTAGTCCTCGAGATTCGTGATCGGCGGCACCGCCGTGTTGACATCGGCATCGAGAAGGCTCGGGCTCACGACGTCCGCGCTGGTGTACAGCAGCGGATTTCTGACCGAGGAATAGTCCGCGCCGAAGAACAGGGTGTGCCTGCGGCCGAACAGCTCCACGTCGCCGTACAGGTTGACCTCGCCGCCGCTCACCTTGTAGTGGTTGTCGTTGCGGTTGACGGATGCCGCGAGCGGCTGGAAGTCCGCCTGGATGAAGCCGGCCTCCTCGTCGTCGAACAGCATGTTCTGCTTGTTGTGCTGCGCGCTCGCGCGCAGCATCCAGCCGTTCGAGAAGCGGTGCTCGAGGCTCGCCTGCAGCAGCGTGTTCTCGAACTTCGAGCGGTTCCAGGCGGCGCCGTTGAAGTGCGAGCGCGGCAGGTCCGGGATGACGAGCAGCGCCGGGTCGAAGCCGTTCGCGAGACCATCGAGGGTGTCGCCGAGGTACTGCAGGCCGGCGCCCCAGTGCGGGGTGAGCTCGGTCTTCTGGTAATTCAGGCGCACGAACGCCGAGGTGTCGGGGCTGAACTCGTAGCGCAGCGTCGGTGCGAACACCGTGGTCTTCTTGCCGGCGTATTTGAGATAGGAACCCTCGTCCAGCCGTGCGCCGACCAGGCGGTAGGTGAGCGCGCCGTCGGCGGTGATCGGGCCGTAGAAGTCGAGATCCGCGCGGTAGTGGTCGAAGCTGCCCGCCTCGGCCTTCAGCTCGCCGCCGAAGTGGTCCTTGGGCATCTTGGAGATGGCGTTGAGCGTGCCGGCCACGGAGTTCTGGCCGTACATCGTGGAGGTCGCGCCCTTCACCACCTCGATGCGCTCGAACGGCGCGAAATCGAGGTTGGTGCCGGTGAGGCGGAAGCCGTCGACCTTCACGCCGTTGGAGTTGTCGTCCTGGCGGAAGCCGCGGAAGTAGTTGACGTTCACGTTGTCCACGCGGTGCGAGGTGCCCCCGGTGGCATCCACCTTGTAGACGTCCTGGAAGGACTTGACGGAGGCGAAGTCCATCACGTCGCCGGTGATGGCGAGCACGGTCTGCGGCGTGTCCTTGATGGAGAGCGGCACCTTCAGGGCGGTGCCGGGCTCGCTGTCGTTGAACCGGGCCCCGCGCACGACCACTTCCTCGACGTCGTTCGCGTCGGAAGGAGATGCGCCAGCGGCGTCGGCGGATGGCGCGACCCGCGCGGTGCCGGCTTGCGCCAGGCGGATCGGCTGCAGATCGCCGGCCTGCTGCGAGGAGAGCGGCGCGCTCGAGCTCGTGATCGCGATGGTCCTGTCGTTGAGCCGCTCGAACCGCAGGCCGGTGTTCTCCAGCAGCCGGCTGAGCGCCTGCTCGTGCGTGTAGTTGCCGACCACCTCGGTGGAGCGCTGGTCCTTGCCGATCTCGGAGAAGAACACCACCTGCTCGCGGGCCTGGTCCGCGAACACGCGCAGCGCCGTGGAAAGCGATTGCGCACGGATGGAGAAGTGCTGCGACTGGGCCGAGACGACCGGCTGCGCGTCCGCCCGGGCCTGCGGCTGATGCAGCGCGATGCAGGCCGCGACGGCCAATGCGATGTGCGGGACGCGAGACTTGTGGCTCATGTCGAGAGACTCCCCTGGCCGTGACGTTTCTGCCAGGTAAGACGGGCGCACGTCCCAAAGCTGCCCCCA
>JBGAIL010000088.1:0-19912 GCA_044225565.1 Steroidobacteraceae bacterium
TCGTCTTCATCCGCTTTTTCGGGCTGGACGGGATGGCCATTTCGACCATCGTGATGTATTGCTGCTCGATGACGTTGATCAACGTGTACCTCGTCCGCAACCGGGTCCTCGCGATGGGCGCGGGCTAGAGCTTATGTGCGGCATCGTCGGCATCCGGGATGTGAGTGGCGCCAGCGTCGAACGGGAGACGCTAGTGGCCATGGCGCGCGTGCTCACTCATCGCGGACCGGATGGAGAGGGCTTCATGGCGCGCGAAGGCGTCGGCCTCGGCCAGCGCCGGCTCGCCATCGTCGATCTGCGCGAGATCGCGAATCCTCCGCTCACCGACGAATCCGGGAGCGTGTGGGTGGTGCTCAACGGCGAGATCTACAATCACCATGCTCTGCGCGAGTCGATGCAGGAGAAGGGCTACCGCTTCACGACCACCTCCGACACCGAGGTGCTGATCGCTTTGTGGGCGCATTACGGAGTGGAGATGATGCCACTGCTGCGCGGCATGTTCGCCATCGCACTGTGGGACGGGCGCACGGGCGAACTCTTCATCGCGAGGGACCGGCTCGGCAAGAAGCCGCTCTATTACAGCTTCGACGGCCGGCGGCTCGCGTTCGCCTCGGAGATCAAGGCGGTGCTGCAGGTGCCGGGCATCGCGCGGGAAGCGGATCTGCGCGCCATCGACCGCTATCTCAGCTTCCAGTACGTGCCCGCGCCGATGACGGCGTTCAAGGGCATCCAGCGGCTCGAGGCTGCGCACTATCTACGGCTCGATGCCCAGGGTCGCCTCACGAAGCAGCGCTACTGGCGCGATGAGCCGACGCGCACCGCGTTCAGGGACCGCGAAGAGGCGCGCACCGAGTTGCTCGCCACGCTGCGGGAGTCCGTGCGCCTGCGCATGATGGCCGACGTTCCCGTCGGCGCCTTCCTGAGCGGCGGCATCGATTCCGGGCTCATCGTCGCACTCATGAGCGAGGCATCGAGCCATCCGGTGCGTACGGTCTCCGTGGGCTTCGCGGAAGAGACCCACAATGAATTGCCCTACGCGCGGCTGGTCGCGAAGCGATATGCCACCGAGCATCACGAGATCATCGTCACGCCAGACCATGCCGAAGCGGTGCGCTCGCTGGCGTGGCATCTGGACGAGCCTTTCTCGGACAGCTCGATCCTGCCGACGTACTACGTGTCCCGCGCCGCCAGGCAGGTCGTCACGGTGGCCCTCTCGGGCGATGGAGGCGACGAGACGTTCGCCGGCTATCGCCACTATCTCGACATGCTGCGCCTGGGGCGCGTCGACGTCGTTCCGCACGCCATTCGCGGCCCGCTGCTGCACACGCTGGCGCACGCTCTGCCGGCGCGCCAGGCGCGCATCCTGCGCTATCTCGGAGATGCGCTGCCGCGCCGCTATCGACGTTTCCTGAGCATCCTGAAGGACGAGGAGAAGCGTTCGCTCTACTCGCCGCAGTTCCGCGCGCTGGCTGACGAAAGCACCTATGAGGACTTCGACCGCATCGAGGCCTCCGCCGGCAGCGATCTCTCATGGATGATGAAGCACGACCGCGGCCACTATCTCGCCGATGGGCTCATGAAGAAGACCGATGTCGCCTCGATGGCGGCGAGCCTCGAGGTGCGCTGCCCCTTGCTGGACAACGAGCTCATCGGCCAGTCGAACGCCGTGCCGCCGGAATGGAATCTCGCCGAAGGGCGCGGCAAGGCGCTGCTCCGGGAGATCGCCACGCCGTTCCTGCCGGAGGAGACGCTTCGCAAGCCGAAGACGGGCTTCTCGGTGCCGCTCGCCGCCTGGTTGCGAGGCCCGCTGCGGCCGCTGCTCGCGGAGAATCTCTCCGACGGGCGCCTGGCCGCCCGCGGCCTGTTCGACGCGCCGATGCTGAACCGCATGGTGTCCGAGCACGAAAGTGGCGCGCGCGACTGGAGCAACCGGCTCTGGGCACTCCTCATGCTGGAGCTGTGGTTCCGTACGTTCATCGACGGCGAGCCGCGGGCGCAGTGACATCATGACTTTGCCACGCATCTTTCTCGGGGGTGGCAGCGCTTTCGTGGGCCTCATCTCGGGTTACGCGCTGTATGCCGGCGGTTATCCCGCGGACTGGGTGCCGTGGGTGGTGACCCTGTCCCTCGGCTGGCTGGCGCTGTTCACCCTGACGACGTGGTTCCAGTTCGGCACGGTCTACCAGTTCACCATCGTGTACGCGATCGTCCTGATGCTGTTCCATCTCGGCATCACCATCCCCGAGGCGTTCGGGCTCATGGAGGAGCTGCACTGGGAGAGCGCCACTCCCAACCAGTGGCTCGCGATGGGCGGCTGGTGCGTGTGCCTCGCGCTCGGCTCCTACGGCTTCGGGGTCTCGCTGGGCATGCGCTCGGAGCAGGAGCTGGACGGACACTACGAGCCGCTCACCCCCGCGCAGCGCGAGCACTTCCAGCTCGGCTTCGAGTGCGGCGTCGGCCTCCTGATCGCCTCCATCGGGCTGCTCGCCTGGACCACCATGATGGTCGGCAGTCTGCTCAACTTCTCGCGCCTCGATTTCTTCACCGGCATCGGCGACACGCGCGGCTTCGGGGTGGCGCTCATGGCGCTGCCTTCGGCGGGCATCCTGCTGGTCATCTGCGCGACGACGCCCACCCAACGGTGGGTCGGCGCGGCTGGCGCCCTGTTCATCGCGCTGGTGCTGATGGGGTCCGGCTATCGGACGAGCGTCCTTTATCCGCTCATGACGGGCGCGGTGCTGTGGTACAAGCTCGTGGGCCGCATTCCCGCCTGGCTGGCCGGCTCGGCGGTGGTGGGGGTGATGCTGCTCATTCCCATCATCGGCGTGCTGCGGGCAGCGGGACCCTACAAGGACATGAACGTCAAGCTGATCCAGGAATCCGCCAAGTCCGCCACCATGGCCGAGGCCTTCCGCACCATGGGGCAGACCGGCGGCCTCGCTGCGGAGGTCATCCGCCTGGTGCCGCGCGAAGACCCCTTTCGTCACGGGTCCACCTACCTGGAGGCGTTCCTGCGCTCGGTTCCGAACGTCGGCAGCACCATCAGCAGCTCGCAGCGGCGCGCGGTTGCCGAGAGCGACTTCCTCTCGGCCGACCGGTTCAACAGCCTGCCGCCGTCGGACTGGCTCACCTATCGCCTGATCCCGGAAAAATTCGGCACGGGCGAGGGCACGGGCTTCACCTCCGTGGGCGAGGCCTATCTCAATTTCGGCTACGCCGGCGTGGTGGGTTTTTTCGCGCTGCTCGGGTTCTTCCTGGCGCGGCTCGATGCGGCCGACCTCAAGAGCTCGGCCTGGCTGCTGCTGTTCGCGTGCATCTCCTTCTGGCATCTGTCGCGCACCGTGCGCGACGATTTCACCAACTGGGTGAAGCCGAGCGTGTTCCTCGCGGCGATGGTCTTCGCGTTCATTGCATTGCGCCGCATGATCTGGCGGCGCACGTGAGCGGCGCTCCGATCCGCGTTCTGCATTGCATCCATTCGCTGTCCGGCGGCGGAGCGGAGCGTCAGCTGAACCTGCTAGCGAAGTATTCGAGCGGTGCGAGCGTGGAGCATGCGGTGTTCTGCGTCTCCCGCGCGGGGCTCGACGCCGGGGAAGTGGCGATGCCGGTGTATCAGGCCACCAGCAGCTCGAAGTGGAACTGGCGGCTGTGGAGCGACCTTCGGCGCGCGCTGCGGGAGTTCCGGCCGCAGATCGTGCAGGCGTGGCTGCCGGCCTCCATGACCATTCCGGCGTTGATGCTGGCGCGCGCGTCAGGCATCCGTACCGTGTTCTCCTACCGGACCCAGATGCTCTTTCACCGGCCCATCGCAGTTCCCGAGTGGCTCGTGGCGCTGCTATGCAGCGACCGCGTAGTCTCCAATACTCCGGTGGAAGCCTGCGCCAGGCCGTTTCGCTATCTGTATCGCGTGAAGCGCGGCTTCTACATTCCCAATAGCGTGGCTTTCGACGAGATGGCGCGCAAGAAGACCAGCGAGCTGCGCTCCGGCGAGCCGTTCAGGGTGCTGTTCGTCGGCCGCCTGGTGCGCGACAAGAACCCGGAATGCTTGCTGGCCGCGCTGGCCAAGGTGAAGGAGTTTCCATGGCGGCTCACGGTCTGTGGCCGTGGCGAGAACGAGGGGCGGCTGCGCGAGCTCGCACGCCGCCTCGACCTCGAGTCGAACATCGAGTGGCTGGGCTTCCGCAAGGACATCGGCCAGATCATGGCCGCGCACGACATCCTCGTGCTGCCGTCGTGGCGGGAAGGCTCGCCAAACGTGGCGCTGGAGGCGATGGCGGTCGGATTGCCCTGCATCCTCTCGAGCATTCCGGGCAATATCGCGCTGTTCGCGGGCCCGCAGTCGGCTCTGCTGATCGATCCGGCGAAGCCGCAGGAGCTCGCTGCCGCGCTGCGGAAGTTGCGTGAGGATGACGCATTGCGCGCGCGCCTCTCTGCCCGGGGCATCGCCTGGGTGCGCGAGTTCCGTCCGGAGGAGACCGCGCGCTCCTACACGCTTTTCTACCATCACCTGCTGGAGACGGCCGCATGAAGACCGTCGTGGTGGAGGGTTGTCCGCGAAGCTCGGAGGCGGTCAGACGTATCTGAGGAGCCTCCTCGAGCACTATCGGCCGCGGGAGGGCGTGCGAGTCGTTGCGCTGCTGCCACCGGATCTGGCGGACACCCTGTCCCGGCGACGCAGGTGGAAGTCTCTTCTCCCGCGTTTCTCCGGCGGCCCCGTCAAGCGATCGCTCTGGGCACGCACTCGATTCCCCGCGCTGTTGCGCGAGCTGAAGGCGGACGTGCTGTTCTGTCCGGGCGGCTATCTGTCTGCGGAAGGCGGGGGCGTCAAGACGGCGCTCACTTTCCAGAACATGCTGCTGTTCGCGCCGCGCGAGCGCGGGCGCTATCCCCTGGGCTAACCGCTCGCGCTCTGGGCTGCTCGAGAAGATGCAGCGCGCGTCGATCCGGCGCGCGCGGATCTCGTCATCTGCATCTCCGAGTACGCGAAGGGCGTGGTGGACGAGCAGGTGCCCGGCCGACGCGGTGGCACCGTCGTGATCCCTCATGGCATCGACGCGCATTTCGTGAACGCGGCGGATGCCCCGTCGCCGCTCGGATCCGGGTACGTGCTGTACGTGTCCATCCTCAACTACTACAAGGCCCAAGTCGAAGTGATCGAGGCCTGGGCCGAACTGCGCAAGCGCCGCGAGACGCGCGAGAAGCTGGGCGGCGGCTACACCGGCTGGCCCTATGGGAAGGACGTGCGCCGGCGCATCGCGGAGCTGGATTCCAGGACGAGGTCGCCGCTGGCGAGCATTCCGTATCCGAGCTGCCGGGCTGGTACTGCCACGCTGCTTCGAACCTGTTCGCATCCTCCTGCGAGAACTGCCCGTTCATCCTGCTCGAGGCCATGGCGGCGGGCCGCGCCACGCTGAGCTCGAACTATCCGCCCATGCCGGAGCTCGCCGGCAGTGGCGCGGACTATTTCGATCCGCGGGGCTATCCGCCGCAGCTCGCCGCGCTCCTGCATCGCTATCACGACGACCCGGCGCTGCGGGGAGAGGACGTAGCGCGCGCTCGCGCAGAGTCGTCGTTACACCTGGGAGCACGCCGCCACCGCGACGTGGGATCACCTGATCGCCTTGGCGAAAACAAGTCCTGCAAGACCTCAAGGGCGGGGAGACGCGGCTCGTCGACGTCCCCCGGCCGCTCGCCTCGCGCCGCCAGCTGCTCGTCGAGACCACCCGCTCGCTCGTGTCCGCCGGCACGGAGCGCATGCTGGTCGAGTTCGGCAACGCCGGGCTCATCGACAAGGCCCGGCAGCAGCCCGAGAAGGTCCGCCAGGTGCTGGACAAGATGCGCACCGACGGCATCGCGAGCACCCTGCAGGCGGTGCGCAGCAAGCTCGAGCAGCCGATGCCGATGGGGTATTGCAACGTGGGCCGTGTGCTCGAGGTCGGCGCGGAAGTCTCCGGATTCTCGGTAGGAGATCGAGTCGCCTCGAACGGGCGTCATGCCGAGATCGTGTGTGTGCCGCGCAATCTCTGCGCGAAGATCCCCGAATCGGTGGACGACGACAGCGCTGCGTTCACCGTGATGGGCGCCATCGCACTGCAGGGCATCCGGCTCGCAGTGCCCACGCTGGGAGAGTCCGTTGCCGTGCTGGGTCTCGGCCTGGTGGGGCTGATCACCGTGCAGCTGCTGCGTGCCCAGGGCTGCCGCGTGCTTGGTCTCGATTTCGATGCGGGACGCCTGGAGCTCGCGCGGCGCTTCGGCGCGGAGACGGTGGACCTCGCCGCTGGTGCCGACGCGGTCGCGGCCGGCATGGAGTTCTCGCGAGGCAGGGGAATGGATGCGGTGCTCGTCACCGCGGCCACGCACAGCAGCGAGCCCATGCGCCAGGCGGCGCAGATGTCACGCAAGCGGGGGCGCATCGTGCTGGTCGGGGTCACGGGGCTCGAGCTCGCGCGCAGCGATTTCTACGAGAAGGAGCTCAGCTTCCAGGTGTCCTGCTCCTACGGTCCCGGTCGGTACGATGCGGCGTACGAGGAGGGCGGCCAGGACTATCCCGCGGGTTATGTGCGCTGGACCGAGCAGCGCAACTTCGAGGCGGTCCTCGACATGCTCGCCGACGGCCGGCTCGACCTCAAGCCGCTCATCAGCCACCGCTTTGCGTTCGCGGACGCGGCGAGGGCATACGGGTTGCTCGCGGCGGACCAGCCGTCGCTCGGCATCCTGCTCGAATATGCGGGCGGTGCGGCGCAGGGGCCGGAATTCCATGCCACGCGCGTGCAGGTTGCGTCTCCCCACAGCGGTGCGGCATCCGCCGGACGGCAGGCTGTCTCGACCGGCGGGGCCGCGGCGAGGGCCGTCGTAGGATTCATCGGTGCGGGCAACTATGCGACCCAGATCCTCATCCCCGCCTTTCGCAAGAGCACGGCGCGGCTGAAGACGGTGACTTCCGCCATGGGCGTGAGCGGCGTGCATGCTGCGGAGAAGTACGGCATCGAGGAAGCCACTACCAACGCGCGTGGGGTGCTCGGTGATTCCGAAATCAATACGGTGGTCATCGCCACCCGCCACGACAGCCACGCCCGCTTCATCGTGGAGGCGCTCGAGGCCGGCCGGCACGTGTTCGTCGAGAAGCCCCTGTGCATCGACGCGGAACAGCTCGAAGCCATCGTCGCCGCGCACTCGAAGGCGTCGACGCAGCTCATGGTCGGCTTCAATCGGCGTTTCGCGCCGCAGGTGGTGCGCATCAAGCAGTCGCTGCGGGGCCTGAGCGAGCCCAAGGCCTTCGTCATGACCGTGAACGCCGGCCGCATCCCGCCGGAGCACTGGACGCAGGACCCCGCCGTCGGCGGCGGACGCCTGATCGGCGAGGGCTGCCACTTCATCGACCTGCTGCGCTTCCTCGCAGGCGCTCCGATCGTCGGCGTGCAGGCCATGTGCATCGGCAAGTCCGACGACCGTTCGAGCTTCACGCTCGCCTTCGCGGACGGCTCCATCGGCACCGTGCATTACCTGGCGAACGGCCACAAGTCTTTTCCGAAGGAGCGGCTGGAGGTGTTCTGCGGGGGCCGCATCCTGCAGCTCGACAACTTCCGCAAGCTGCGCGGGTTCGGCTGGCCAGGCTTTCGCGGCATGAGCCTCTGGCGCCAGGACAAGGGCAACGAGGCCTGCGTCGCCGCCTTCGTCTCCGCCATCGAGAGCGGAGGAGCCGCGCCCATCCCTTTCGAGGAGCTGGTCGAGGTCACCCGCGCGAGCTTCGAAATCGTGCGCGCGTTGCGCGGGCCAACGGAAAAATGAGCTCGCTCGTCGCCAGGCTGGACCGTGCGTTCTACGCCGGCTTCCGCGGGAACTGGGACGACGAGCTGTTCCGGCAGGCGATTCTCGAGGTCCTCGAGCCGAGGCATGTGGTGCTGGACCTTGGCGCGGGCGCGGGCATCGTTGCGCAGATGGACTTCAAGGGCAACGTGGCGCGCATATGCGGCGTGGACCCCGACCCGCGGGTCGCGACGAACCCGCATCTGGACGAGGGCATGGTCGGGGTGGGCGAGCGGGTTCCCTACGCCGACGGCATGTTCGACGTGGTCTTCGCGAACAACGTGCTCGAGCATCTCACCGATCCCGTGAGTGTGTTCCGAGAGGTGCTGCGGGTGCTGAAGCCCGGTGGGCTGTTCCTCGCCAAGACGCCGAACAAGCGCCACTACATGCCTCTCATCGCGAGAATCACGCCGCATCGCTTCCATCAATTCGTCAACCGCCTGAGGGGGCGGGCCAGCGTCGACACCTTTCCGACGGCCTACAAGGTCAACACGCCCGGTGACGTGCGCCGCTGTGCGGCGCGCGCGGGCTTTGCGGTGGATTCGATCAGGCTCATCGAAGGGCGTCCGGAATATCTGCGCTGGGCAGCCCTGCCGTATCTGTTCGGCATCCTCTACGAGCGGCTCGTGAACGCGATCTCGGCGCTCGCGCCGCTGCGCATCCTGCTCGTCATACGGTTGCGCAAGCCAGCGGGCGCATGATGCGGCCTGCGCTCTACTGGCATACCCTCCGTCATCTCAAACCCGTGCAGCTCTGGGGGCGCATCGTCCACTCGGTGCGGCACCCGCTGCCGGACGGAGCACCGCCACCGCCATTGCGCACACTTCGCGGCCCATGGGTCGCGCCGCCGCCGCGGCCTCCCACGCAGCTCGACGGCAGGCGTTTCCGCTTTCTCAACGTCGAGCGCGAGGTCGCGAGCGCTGCGGATTGGAATCATCCCGGCTGGGAGAAGCTCTGGCTCTACAACCTGCATTACTTCGACGATCTCGCAGCGGCGGGCTTCCGCGACACCGCGGAGCGCTGGATCGCCGAGAATCCGCCGGCGGACGGCAACGGATGGGAGCCTTATCCGCTCTCGCTCCGCATCGTGAACTGGATCAAGTGGTCCCTCGCGGGAGGCGAGCTGTCCGCGCCCATGCGGCACAGCCTGGCGATCCAGTGCCGCCAGCTCGCGCAGCGCATCGAATGGCACCTGCTCGGCAATCATCTGTTCGCGAACGCCAAGGCGCTCGTGTTCGCGGGGTGCTTCTTCGAAGGCGACCAGGCGCGGCACTGGCTGGCGCGAGGCCTCGCGATCCTGGAGCGGGAGCGTGCCGAGCAGATCCTCGCGGACGGGGCGCACTTCGAGCTGAGCCCGATGTATCACGCCATCATCCTGGAAGACATGCTCGATCTCGTGAATCTCGCGCGTGCCTGTCCGGGCGCATTCCGGCCGGAGCCGTTCGCGGAATGTGCCGCGCTCATGCTGGGATGGCTGGCTCGCGTGACCCACCCGGATGGCGACATCGCGTTCTTCAACGATGCGGCGCTGGGAATCGCCAGCCGACCGGCCGATATTGAAGCGTACGCCGCGCGGCTCGACATTGCTGAGGTCGCTGCCACCGCGGGAGGTGCTGCGAATTATCTGCGCTTGCAGTCCGGTGCTGCCTGCGTGCTTCTCGACGTGGCGCCCGTCGGGCCCGATTACATTCCCGGCCATGCGCATGCCGATACGCTGTCCTTCGAGCTTTCGCTGGGTGACGAGCGCGTCATCGTGAATTCCGGCACGTCCACCTATGCCCCCTCGTCGGAGCGTCTGCGGCAACGTTCCACTGCAGCGCACAGCACGCTCGAGATCGACGGCGAGAATTCTTCCGAGGTGTGGGGCAGTTTCCGTGTGGCGCGCCGAGCACGGCCCTTCGCGCTCTCCGTCTCGCGCGAGGCTGGCGCGAGCGGCGGTGTGGAGCCGGGCGTCTTCCGCGTATCGTGCGCGCACGATGGATACAGGCGTTTGAGCGGTCGTCCCGTCCACCGCCGCGAATGGCGCCTCACGGCAGGAGCGCTGGCGGTGACAGATTCCATCGACGGGCGATTCTCGCGCGCGGTCGCGCGCTTCCATTTTCACCCGGATTGCGCGCTGGTCGAGCACGACGGGAATGGGGGTGCGTTGCGTACCAGGCGCGGCGGCATGGTGCGATGGTCGATCGAGGGCGGTCATGGCCGCGTCGTGGAGACGACATATCACCCGCGTTTCGGCGTGGTTTTACCGAATCGCTGTCTCGAGGTGGAGACAGTAGACAGGCCGGTCGCAACTCACTTCAATTGGGGCGGGTAGAACGCTTGCGCATCCTCTTTCTCTCACATTACTTCCCGCCGGAAGTGAATGCTCCGGCGTCGCGAACCTTCGAGAACTGCCGCGAGTGGGTGCGGCTGGGCCACAGCGTCACGGTGGTGACGTGCGCGCCCAACCACCCGCGCGGGCGCGTGTACGAGGGCTATCGCAATCGCCTGTTCCAGCGGGAGCGCATGGACGGGATCGAGGTCGTGCGCGTATGGACCTGGCTGGCGGCAAACGAGGGTTTCGTGCTGCGCTCGATGAACTACGTGTCCTTCATGGTCTCCGCGCTCCTCGCATTGCCCCGCCTGCCGAAGGCGGACGTGGTGGTCACCACCTCGCCGCAATTCTTCAACGGTCTCGCGGGATATTTCGTGCGCGCCTGGCGTCGCATCCCCTGGGTGTTCGAGGTGCGTGACCTCTGGCCCGAGTCCATCATCGCGGTGGGCGCTGCGCGCAACACGCTCCTCATCCGTCTGCTGGAGAAGCTCGAACGTTTCGCATACCGCAAGGCGGACCACATCGTGCCGGTCACGGATGCGTTCGCCCGCCACATGGTGGAGCGCGATGTCCCGGCTACCAAGATCACGGTAATCAAGAACGGTGCGGACCTCCAGCGTTTCAATCCGGGGAGCGCCATGCATCTGCGCGCCGAACTCGGGCTGGGTGATCGTTTCGTCGCCGCGTACTTTGGCACACACGGCATGGCTCACGGCCTCGACATGCTGCTGGAAGCCGCCGAGCGGCTGCGCAACGAGCCGGGAATCGTCTTCCTCATGGTGGGAGACGGCGCCGAGCGCGAGCGGCTGGCACGCCTGCGCGAAGAGCGCAAGCTCGACAATGTGATCATGCTCGGTCAGCAGCCGAAGGAGCGCATGCCCGGGCTGTGGAAGACCGCGGACGTGAGCCTCGTCCTGCTGCGCGACACGCCGCTCTTCCGCACCGTCATCCCCTCGAAGATCTTCGAGAGCCTGGCCATGGAAACGCCGGTGATCCTCGGCGTGGAAGGGGAATCCCGCCAGCTCATCGAAGACTCCGGTGCAGGAGTGTTCGTCGCGCCGGGCGATTCGGCTCAGCTGGCCGAACAGGTGCGAGCGCTGAGCCACGAGCGCGAGCGTATACGGGAGATGGGCAAGCGGGGCGCGGCTTACGTGCGCGCGCACTTCGATAGAGCGAAGCTCGCGGAGCGTTACGCGCGCGTCCTCGAATCCACCTCGCGGGCCTGAGCTCGGCAGACTTCTTGCATGATGTACTTGTTTGGGTTGGGCTCCATGGATTTATTACTCGCCTTCATCATTGCCGTGGCCGTCACCATGAGCCTGATCCCGCCGCTGATGCGGGCCGCGGGCAGCCTGAACGTCCTCGACATGCCGAGCGAGCGCAAACAGCACGTGGGCGCGGTGCCGTGCGTGGGCGGCGTCGCGATGGCGGTGGGCGCGTTCCTGCCGTTGCTGCTGTGGCTGCCCATCGACAGGCTGCTCGCTTCGTACCTCACGGCATCGCTGATCATGGTCGGCTTCGGCGTCTGGGACGACCGCGTCTCGTTGAGCCCTGCAGTGAAGTTCGCTGGGCAGCTGATCTCGGTCGCCATCGTGGTGTTCGTCGGAGACGTCACCCTATCCACTTACACGCTGGTCGATCGCATGGCGATTCCCCAAGCGATCGCGATCCCGCTCACTTTCTTCTTCCTGCTCGGCGTGACCAACGCCATCAATCTCGCTGACGGCCTCGATGGGCTGGCGGGGGGCACCACGTTGCTCGCGTGCTGCGCGCTCGCGGCGCTCGGCCTCGCGATGGACGTGCCTTTCGTGTCCACCATCGCGCTGGTCATCGTCGGCGCCATCGTGGGCTTCCTGCGGTTCAATACCTATCCCGCACGCGTATTCATGGGGGATGGCGGAAGCCAGTTCCTGGGGTTCACCACGGGTGTCCTCGCCATCATCCTTACGCAGCAGGTCGCGACGCCGCTCAGTGCGGCGTTGCCACTGCTCATCCTCGGGCTGCCGATCCTCGACACGCTGTCCGTGATGGGGTTGCGCATGCTGCGAGGGCAGTCACCCTTCAAGGCGGATCGCACGCACATCCACCACAAGCTGCTGGGTGTGGGCTTCGACCATCACGAGGCGGTGGCGCTCATCTACTGTGCGCAGGCCGCGTTGTTCCTGGCGGCCTGGTTCCTGCGGTTCGAGTCGGACCTGCTCATCATCCTGACCTTCGTGGGATTCGCCGCTGTCTTCCTGATCGCGTTGATCGCGGCGGACCGTTCCGGCTGGCGGGTGCGTGCGCGCCGCTTCGACAAGACGTCGGATCTGGCGCGGCTGGCTCACCGCTTCGTGGCGTTCGAGCGCATGCACCGGCTCACGCTATGGGCGGCCGTGGCTGGCGTTGCGGCCTATGCGCTCTGCATCCTGCTTTACAGCCAGCCTCTACCGGATGACATCGGGTGGCTGGCGCTGGGTGTCGCCGTCACTCTGACGCTTACGGCATTTCCGCCTGTTCGCAGCGTCGGTATCGAATGGGTGGCTCAGGCCGCCTTGTACGTCGCCGTGGTGGTGGCGGTGTACATGGATCAACAGACCGCCAGGTTCCTGCCGGTCTTCCACATGGTGAAGTGGGGAGTGTTCCCGCTGCTCATCCTGGCCGTCATCGTGCGGACGCGCCTCGATGGGCAACGGCGTTTCCAGGTGACGCCTTTCGACGTGCTCCTGATCCTGGTGGCCCTCATGATGCCCAATCTGCCTGGGTTCGCCGGCGATCGCGAGACGCTGGGCTTCGGCGTCGCCAAGCTGCTCGCGCTGTTCTACGCAGTCGAGATGATCTCGAATCATTCACCGACCATGCGCCGGCTTGCGGCGATGGGCGCGTTCGGCTTCTGTCTCGCCATGAGCATACGGATCCTGATGTGAGCCGTGCGTGGATCATTCCGTTGCTGCTCTCGTCGGTGCTGCTCGCGGCGTGCCACGGCGCGCAGGCGCGCCGGGAAAGCTATCTGCAGCAAGGCGAGGCACTCATGCAGTCCGGCGATTGCGAGCGCGCGCGGGTGGCGTTTCGTAACGCACTCTACATACAGCCCCGCAGCTCCGACGCGCGTCTGCTGACGGGCGAGGCCGCCGAGAAATGCGGGCGGCTCCGCGAGGCCGCCGACATGTATCGGCGAGCCATGGAGCTCGACCTGCAGAACCTGAAGGCACGTGCCCATCTGGCGAGGCTTCGCGTCCTGGCGGGGGACAATGAGCGGGCGCTGGCGATCGTCAGGCCGGGTCTGCAGATGGCGCCTTCGGATCCGGACCTGCTGGCGATACGTGGCGTTGCCAGGCTTCGCACAGGAGACGAGAGCGGGGCGTACGACGACGCGGAGCGCGCGGTGGCCGGGTCGCCGGCGAACGAGAACGCGGTAGCGCTCCTGGCGGCATTGCACCGCCGCGAGGGCCGCAGCCAGGAAGCCATCGAGATCGTGCAGCGTGCCGTTGAGCTCAAGCCGCGCAGCGTCGAGATGCGTCTGGTGCTGGCACAACTTCTGCTTGCTCTGGGGCGGCAGGAGAGCGCGGAGGAGGAGCTGCGCCAATGTCGAGCTGGAGCCTGGAGGCGGCTCCGTGACCGCAGAGGCTGGCCAGCTGCTCGACGCCCACGTGACGGGGAACTGCGTAGAAGAAGAGGCGTTGGAGCTGCGACCGCCGTGCTGGAGCAGGCGGCGGGTCACGCGCCGCAATCCGTCCCACGTATTCGCTATCTACCTGGCCGCGCTGAAGGCGGAGAAGGCGACCGCCGTGGAGAACCTGCGCTTCGCCGTGGATAGCGGTGTGCAGTTCGCCGGTTGGCAGGAAGCGCGCAGCGCACTCGGAAAGCTCACGGTGTTGCGCTGACGACTCGTCGGTAATTGGAGACGCTAGGCAGACTTAGGCGCGTAATTTAGACTTCTCCTTAACAGCGGATGGTTTGTAGGAGTGTGGAAGCATGGAGAGGGACACCGGGCTTCGTCGCTGGCTTGCGTTGTTTCTGATCTTGCAGAGTGGATGGGTTGCGGCCTCGTCGCTGCCGGTTTCCGGCCGTCAGGTCGACGTGGATTCGCGCGCGTCACAGTCTTCATGGACGACGCAGCTTGGTGCAGTGGATCGCTATGGGCTCACACGCGAAGAGCGCGCCGCTGAAGTTCCTGCGGTGTGGGACGGCGCGGTGGCTACCTACAACATGATTTCGGCGCCGCGCGCATCGAAGGATCCGTCCGTGTTCGTTCTTCAGGCCGAGCCCACTCATTCTCGTGATGCAGTCGCTTCGGTCATCGCGGAGAACGTGCGCGCAGGAGCCGTGCCTGCGCCTGCAGCGTTGTGGTTGCTCGTGGCTGGGCTCATCGGTGTAGTCGGCATTGCTCGACGACGAGGCGTTGCCACGCGTCCTGCAAGACGGGCCCACGATTCTTCGGAGAGGCCGGAGGCAGTAGTTTCCGCTTCGGTCTGAGCTCGGTCGGCCACGCGCCGGATCTGCGCGCTCCTCGCACATTAAAATAAGCATCACCGCCAGTCGGCGTCGGTCCGCCGTTCGCCCGAAATATCGGGCCGTGGGGTTGCGGAAATGTCAAAAGACCTATAAAACGCTTGGGCTGTCGACATGGAAAATGTTGCGATAATGCAACATACGAGGAGATCGAGATGAAGAAGACTGTGCTTTGTGCCCTCATGCTCGCTGCCGCGCCGGCTTTCGCCGCGGACGAGGTGGGCAAGTGGTATCTGACGCCGCAGGCGGGATATCTCTGGACGGACAACGACCGCAACTTCGACGACGACTGGCTTTACGGTCTCGCCCTCGGCAAGCACGTCAGCGACAACTGGAGCATCGAGTTCAACATCAACCGTGCGAGCGTCGATGCTGGCGCTGCCGACGCGCGGTTCAGCGCGTTCACCCTGGATGCCTTGCGCGTCTTCGGTCGCCAGAATCCGGTGTCGCCTTTCATCTCGATCGGCGCCGGCTCGATGGATTCGGACCTCAAGCCCGGTCCCTCGACCAACGATTTCGTCGCCCAGGCTGGTGTCGGCCTGCTCTGGCATCTGGGAGACAGTTTCGCGCTGCGCCCGCAGATCAAGGCGCGCTGGGACGACACCGGCGCCACGGGCCACCGCACCGACTACATGGCGCTGCTCGGCTTCCAGTTCTCCTTCGGCGGAACGCCGCCGCCGGCACCCACGCCGCCTCCGCCTCCTCCCGAGCCGGCCCCGGCGCCTGCTCCGCCGCCACCGCCACCGCCGCCCGCGGATTCGGATGGCGATGGCGTGCTCGATCCCCAGGATCAGTGCCCCGGCACCCCGCGCGGCGTTGCCGTCGATGCGGTAGGTTGCGAGCGCAAGGGCTCCATCACGCTGGAGGGCGTCACGTTCCAGCTGAACTCGGCCGATCTCACCGTGGAGTCGCGGCCGGCGCTCGATCGCGTCGCCGAGGACCTGCGCAAGTACCCGCGGCTGAAGATCGAGCTCCAGGGCCACACGGACAGCTCGGGCTCAGACCAGTACAACCTCAATCTGTCGCAGCGTCGCGCCGAGTCCGTGGCCCGCTATCTCGCCGACGCGGGCGTGCCCGCCGGCCAGGTGGCGCCGAAGGGCTATGGCGAGAGCGAGCCGATCGCCGACAACAAGACGGCTGAGGGGCGCGCCCAGAACCGTCGTGTCGTCATGAAGGTTCTGGAGAACCCCGGTGACGTGCAGGTGAAGGGCGAAGGGCAGATCTGACGCCCGCTCATGCCGGCGCCGGGCCGCAGCGTTGCGGTCCGGCGCCTGCCTCTCGGTGCTGCTGCAGGGCCCACTCCACGTGCTCCCGCACCAGAGGAGAGGGGTCTTCGCGCCGCGCGGACAGCGCGCCGAGCACTTCGGCGGAGCTTGGGGCATTGCCAAGCGCGACGGCGATGTTGCGTGACCAGCGCTCGTAGCCGATCCGGTAGATTGCGGAACCCTGCATGCGGGTCTCGAATTCGGCCTCGGTCCAGCCGAAGAGGATGGTGAGCCGAGGCGCATCGAGGCCGTGGCGGACCTTGAAATCCGGATGGCTCGCAGCCCTGGCGAACTTGTTCCAGGGGCATGCCAGCTGGCAGTCATCGCAGCCGTAGATGCGGTTCCCCAATGCCGTGCGCAACTCGCGTGGAATCGTTCCTTTGTTCTCGATGGTCAGGTACGAGATGCAACGACGTGCATCCAGTCGTTGCGGAGCGACGATGGCGCGCGTGGGGCACGCTGGTATGCACGCCTCACAGGTCCCGCAGTGCGCACTGGCCGGCGCGTCCTCCGGCAGTGGCAGATCCGTGAGGATTTCCCCTAGAAAAAACCACGAGCCCGCGTCGCGTGCGATGAGGTTGGTGTGTTTTCCGATCCACCCCAGACCGGCATTCCGGGCGAGCGCTTTCTCCAGAACGGGGGCGCTGTCCACGCAGACCCGATATCCGAATGCACCGATCTCCGCGACGAGTTCTTTCGCCAGCCGCGCGAGCGCGCCCCGCATGATCTTGTGGTAGTCCCGTCCCAGCGCGTAGCGTGAGACATAAGCCAATGTGCCGTTACCGAGCGCGAGTTTCTCTCCTTCGCTGACAGCCCCCCCGTTCGGATCTGCGGCGCGATCGCTCAGGACCTGGCGCGCGTTGCGGGCTTCCGCAGACCAATAGTTCATGCGCACGCTGACGACGCGTAGCGTACCTGGCGCGAGCTCTGCCGGGCGGCTGCGCATCGTTCCGTGCCGCTCCATGTAGTGCATCTCACCGTGGAACCCGGAGGCCAGCCACGACAGGAGATGCTGCTCGTCCTCCGGGAGATCGATGGAGGTGACGCCCACGCCGTCGAAGCCCAGCGAGAGCGCGCGCGCTTCGAGCTGTGCTTTCAGGGCTGCGGGGTCGAACTTCGATTCCGTCATAAGGCGTGGCGCCCGCGCCCAGTATACTGGCCTCATGCCGTTGCCGATCGCTCTCCATACGACTGCGCAGGTGCGCGCGCTCGATCGCTATGCGATCGAGTCGCTCGGCATTCCTGGCTACTCGCTCATGAAGCGTGCGGGCGAAGCTGCCCTGCGATTCATGCGTGCGCGCTGGCCCACCGCGTACCGCATCGGCATCGTCTGCGGCGGCGGAAACAATGGCGGCGACGGGTATGTGCTCGCGCGCTTCGCCCAGGCTGCGGGGCTCACGGTAACCGTTTTCGCGGCGGCCCCCGTGGAACGGCTACGTGACGACGCGAAGCAGGCCTACGAGGACCTGAAGGCCAGCGGCGTCCTCGCCGAGCCGTTCGACGCCGGGAAGCTCGCGGACTGCGAGATCGTCGTCGACGCACTGTTGGGCACCGGACTGTCCGCGGACGTACGTGACGACCTTGCCCAGGTCATTCGTGGCATGAATGCTTCGGGGAAGCCGATCTATTCGCTGGACGTTCCTTCCGGTCTCGATGCCGACATCGGCCTCGCGCGTAGTGTGGCGGTGCGCGCGGATTGCACGGTGACCTTCGTCGGCGCGAAGGTCGGCCTGCTCATTGGGGACGGCCCCGATTACACCGGCAGCCTGCTGTTCGACGATCTGGGTATCTCGCCGCCGCCACTAGCGCAGTTCGAGCCGCCTCTCACGCGCGTCATCGATGCCGAAATCACTATTGCATTACCGCGGCGCTCGCGTGCCGCGCACAAGGGCGACTTCGGGCGTGTGGTGCTGATCGGCGGCGGCATCGGCATGCCCGGCGCTCCGCGTCTCGCAGGTGAGGCTGCGCTGCGCGTCGGAGCTGGCGTCGTAATAGTGGCCACCGCACCGCAGAACGTTGCGGCGATATCTGCGGGCTGTCCCGAGCTCATCTGCGTGCCCGTGGATGCTACGGATGCGATCGGAGAGATCATGAGCAGAGCGGAGCTCGTCGCTATCGGGCCGGGGCTGGGGCAGGGCGCCTGGGCCAAGGCCGTGTTCGAGGCATTTCTCGAAAGCCGTACGCCCGCCGTCCTCGATGCGGATGCGCTCAATCTGCTCGCGGCGACCCCGGCCCCCTCCGCTCCACGCAACTGGATTCTCACGCCGCATCCCGGTGAGGCAGGTCGACTGCTGGGTGTCGGCACGGACGTCATTCAGCGCGACCGTGGCGCCGCACTCGCGGCGCTCGTCGAGCGCTATCGATGCACTGTGGTACTCAAGGGTGCCGGAACGCTCATCGGCGCGCCGGGGCGCACGCCCGGTATTTGCGAGCGAGGTAATCCTGGCATGGCGAGCGCGGGTATGGGCGACGTGCTCACCGGAGTCATTGCGGGGATTTACGCACAGTGTCGTGACCTCTGGATGGCTGCTCGAGCTGGCGTTCAGGCGCATGCGCTCGCAGGCGACATCGCCGCGCGTGGCGGCAAGCGAGGTCTTCTCGCGAGCGATCTCATCCGTGAATTGCGGGCCTGCGTCAACTCGTGACCGAACGGCGCGCGACATCCGCGGCGGAGACCGCAGCTTTTGGCGCACAGCTTGCCGCTGCGATCCCATTGAATGCCACAGCGCCCGTAGTTCTCTACCTCACCGGTGATCTGGGTTCCGGGAAGACCACGCTGACGCAGGGCTTCATCCGCGGATGCGGGATCACGGATGCCGTGCGCAGTCCCACGTATGCGCTAATGGAGCCGTATGAGGCATCCGGCTTCACGCTTCTGCATCTCGACCTCTATCGGCTGCGCGACCCCGGTGAGCTCGAGGCGCTTGGCCTTCGCGACTGGGCGGTGCGTGGAACCATCTGGCTGATCGAATGGCCTGAGAAGGGCGGTAATCGCCTGCCGTCGCCCGACCTGCACGTATCGCTGATGGTGACGCACGGCGCCCACCGCATCACCGTCACCGCCGCGTCCGGCTTCGGCCGGGCCTGGCTGAGGCGCATCGATACGGCTTGAACTGGCTCGCGCGTGGCCGTAGATTACGCGCCAGGTTATGTCGCGAAGCCCATGATAAGAATGGCCTTTCTCAGGGGATCGGGATTGCTGCGCAGACTGGGGCTGGCGTTGCCGCTCCTGGCCTGCGCACAGCTCACCCAGGCAGCGGAGTTGCGCGACCTGCGGCTGTCCACCGGGCTTCAGTCCGCGCAACTGGTGCTGCAATTGTCGGAGCCCACGCACCACAGGTTCTTCACGCTCGAGGCGCCGAATCGCGTCGTCATCGATCTCAGCGACACGCGCGTCGCGCCGAACGTGCGCACGCCAGAGGGCACCGGCCCTGTGGACGGCATCCGTCTCGGCCGGCAACCGAAGAACGTGCTGCGCGTGGTCGTGGAACTCAAAAGCGAGCTGCCGGTGCGCACGAAGTGGGTCGGCCACGGTGTTTCCCAGCTCGTCATCGATATGGGCAAGCCCTCGGCCATTGCGCCGATGGCCAGCGTACGCAGCGCCGGGAGCGTGGCCCCAGCCCCGCGTGATGCTTCTGCGTCGAAGCCTTCGATCACCAACTCGCCTGCGAACGGTGCGGCGCGAGTGCCCACACCCGCGAAAACTGCCCCACCGCAGGAGGTTAAGGCGGCGCATGCTCCGGTCGACGGCGATCGTGATGTCGTCGTCGCTGTGGATGCCGGACATGGTGGCCAGGATCCCGGTGCCATCGGCCGCGGGGGCACGCGCGAGAAGGATGTCGTACTCTCTATCGCGCGTGCGCTTGCGGATCGCATCAATGACGAGCCCGGCATGCGCGCGGTGCTCACGCGCAAATCCGACCAGTTCCTGGTGCTGCGCGATCGCATCATGCGGGCGCGGGCGGCGAAAGCAGATCTGTTCGTGTCCGTGCACGCGGACTCCATCCGTGATCGATCGATCTCCGGTGCGTCCGTT
>JBGAIL010000089.1:0-12932 GCA_044225565.1 Steroidobacteraceae bacterium
GACGTCGGCTACGTTCCGGTGCAGCAGCGAGAGCGTGCCCGCACCGACGGCGACCGCTGCGATACCCTTGACGGCCTCGAAGACCGCGACGACGCGGTCAATGACAGCAGCCATGCCCCGGCCGCTCGCGAGAATCCGGCTGCCCTCTCGGCATGAAGCCAGGCAGGTTCCAGAACGGCTCGAGGGATGCGGTCATGCAAACGCTCCGAGGACGCCGATGCGGCGGAGGCACAGGGTCCGGCTTCCCCGATGCCGGCGTCAAGGGATGATCCTCAGAGCGCTCCGCTCAGGCCAGCGCGCCGTCCAGATAGCCGTGGAATTCCCGCAGCGGCTGCTCGAGCTCGCACAGCGGGCCCGGCCGAACCGCCCCCGAAGCGTGCGCGAGGAACAAGCGCTCGACGATCGAGCGGTCCTCCGCATTGAATGCGTCGAAATCCCTGCGCAACTGCCGTTCGATCTCGCGCCGATCTTCGCCATCCCGGAGATAACCGGGCCTCGCGGCGAGGCCGCCGGTGATCCGGACGTGGCTGGGTCCGGCAGGAGACAGCGCGAGCCATACGAGCAGGTTGGCAGTGACTGACACCAGGTGCGAGGGAAACACGCAGCCGAGCACCTCCCTGTTCCGCAAGTGCGGAGCGAGAGTCTCATCTACGGAGGCGTACCGGCGCACTCCAGGGCGCTCCTCGAGCAGGTGGTAGCAGAAGGTACCGTCTCCGGTCCCGCAGACCACCGAAGACGTCGGTGTACGCGGCTCTATGGTGTCGCGATGCACGTGGAACACGTGATAGCTCTCGATGAAGTTCTCCACGAGCAGCTTCCAGTTGGTGCGCCACGTGTCGTGCACCACGAAGACGCTCTGCATGGTCTCGGGGTGAAACGGGTCCAGCAGCGCATCCAGCCCGCTCTGCGCGTGCCGGAAAGGCTCCGGTCGAGCGGCGATGCTCACGAAGATCCAGCCGCGCCAGCTCACGACGGCGTGACGGTCCAGCGACAACGTCTCGCGGTCGAAGCCCTTGCATCCGTGCATGAGCGGCGCACCGATCAAACGGCCGTCCAGCGCATACGTCCATGCGTGATAGGGGCAGGTGATCCGGCTGGCATCACCTTCCGTTCCGGGCTCGATCAACGGCATGCCGCGGTGCCTGCAGTTGTTCCCCAACGCCTGAAGCTCGCCCTGCGCATCGCGCACCACGATCACGCTCCGGTCCAGGACCGTGGCGCAGAGGAACCTGCCGCTTTCCGCCACGGAATCCTCCCGCCCCACGCAATGCCACCCGGGCGCGAAGATGCGCTGCAGCTCGCGATCGAGCGAGGCCTGGGAGGTATAGGCGGAGGAAGGCAGCGCGGCGAGCGGCGCCGGTGCGGAGGGTGTCATAGGTTCAGTTCCTTGCGTGGCTCGGAGGATCCCCGAGCCGCTCGCTCAACTGCTCGCAGGCGAGCTCGCCGACGCGCGCCAGGCCCCGTTCGAGCTCCTCATTCCAGAGCCGCGCGCAGTTGAAGCGAATGTGGCGGCGAAAACCCTGGCCGTCGCGGGAGAACATGGCGCCCGGCGCGGTGCTGATCCCGCAGGTCGCGGCCCGCCGGTAGAGCTCCAGCGTGTCGCACCCGGCAGGCAACTCGACCCAGAGGAAGTTGCCGCCGCCCGGCATCGCATAGCGGGTGCCGGTGGGGAAGTGGCGATCGACCGCCCGGGCAGTGCGCTGGACGTTCTCGGCCAGCGTGCGCCGGAAGCTCCTCAGGTGCCGCTCGTAGCCGCCGCGCTTGAGGAATTCGGCGATGGCCAGCTGGGGCAGCGTCGAGGTGACCGGCGCCAGGGCCAGCTTGATCTCCAGCATCTTGTCGAGGAAGCGCCCGGGTGAGGCCCAGCCGACCCGGTACCCCGGCGCGATGCTCTTGGAGAAGGAGTCGCAGAGCAGCACCAGCCCGTTGCGATCGTAGGCCTTGAGCGGCGGCGGCCGCTGCGGCGAGAAGGACAGGTCACCGAAGATGTCATCCTCGATGAGCGGCACGTCGTGCACGGCCAGCAGGTCCACCAGCTCGCGCTTCGCCGCATCCGGCATGAGCGCGCCGCAGGGATGGTTGTAATTGCCGCTGACGATGACGGCAGCGAGAGGGCGCTCCCGCAGCGCCATCGCCACGGTATCGGGAGCGAGCCCGGTACGGGGATCGGAAGGCAGCTCCACGGCCACGAGACCCAACGATCGCAGCAACAGCAGCAAGCCATAGAACGCCGGGGACTCTATCGCCACGGCATCGCCGCGAGAGGTGGTAGCGAGCAGGCTCAGCGCCAGTGCCTCCGTGCATCCGGCCGTGATGACGATCTCCTCCGGCCTCAGGCAACAACCGCTGCCCGCGGACCGCCGAGCGATCTCCTCGCGCAGCCGGACCGTGCCTGCTACCTGGAATGCGTTGACGTGGGCCATGGCGGCTCGCCGCACGGCAGCCGTAGTGGCCCGACGCAGCCGGACCATCGGGAACAGCTCGTTGCTCGGCCCGGAAGGGCCCAGTGCGCAGATGCCGGGCCGCTCCGAAAGCGCGAGCGCCTCATGAACGAGGTTGCCGAGCGGATCGGCCGCGGAATGCACGCGAACGGGGCCTCCCGCCGATGCGATCGACCGGCCGGACGGCAGCCGCACGTAGAAGCCGGCCCGTGGCCTGCCTTCCACCAGGCCGCGGGACTCGAGCTCCGCCAACGCGCGGTGCACGGTCGGAATGCTCACCCCGTGGGCACGAACGATGTCACGGATGGAAGGCAACCGGTCGCCGGTGCGGAAAGCCGCCGACTCGATGAGTCTCTGCAGCTCATCGGCGATCAACAGATACGCCTTCGGGCCAGTCATTCGAGGCTTATACACCAGCCCCGCCCGAGGGCGGCTGTCCACACGACCGGAAAATGCGCGTCCACAGCCGGATCATCGGGGCGGGTCGTCCATGAGCCGCCGCGAGAGATAAACGTACTTGTACGCCTGGAAGCGGGCCCAGAGCTCGGGCGTGAAATTGTGGTGGTGGCCACCGCTGGCCGCCTCGTAGTACAGCGTCGGAAGGCCCAGGCTTTCCATCTTCGCCACGAACTTGCGCGCGTGGGCGGGATGCACGATCTCGTCGACCGTCGAGCTGACCAGGTAAGGCAGCGGGAAGGACGGCATCCGGCGCAGGTTCTCGTACGGCGAGAGCCTCCTCAACGCCTCCCTTTCCTGCGGCACGTCGGGCGAGCCGATCTCCTCCACGTGCTCCTGGCTGCCGTTCAGCTCCGTGTGCCGGACCAGGTCGAGGTCGGGCACCTCCAGGACTGCGGCACCGATCAGCTGCGGACGCTGGACCAGCACGGCACCCATGACCATCCCTCCGTTCGACTCGCCCTCGATGCCCAGACGTCGCGCAGAGGTGACCTTGCGCCGGATCAGCTCTTCGGCAACGCCGATGACGTCGTCCACCGAGCGCTGCTTGTGCGTCTTCACCGCTGCGGCGTGCCATGCCGGCCCGAACTCGGCCCCGCCTCGCACGTTCGCAACGACGTAGATCCCGCCCTTGCGCAGCCATAGCGCCTCGATCTCGGGTGAGAACTTCGGCCACTGCGATCCCTGGGAGCCTCCATATGCATGGATGAAGGTCGGCGCGGTGCCGTCGTACGCGACGCTTCGCAACCTCACGATGGAGTACGGAATGCGGACGCCATCGGCGGAAGGCGCCGTGGCCCGCTCGACGACATAGGCAGACCCATCCGGCCCATGGGCCGGCTTTTCGAACGTCGACACGTCGCCGCGATCTGCGTCCACTCGCAGCAGCTCGTCGGGCCTCACGAAACCTTCGCGGGCGACGAGCAGCAAGGCGCTGGTCGGTTGCGCCAATTCCGGCCGCAGGGCATCCTCGGAGCTCTCGAGCAGCACCGACCGCCGCCAGCCCGAGCCGCTGAAGGCGAACGAGAGGATGCGCGGCTGCATGTCGAGATAGGACGACGTGACGATGCCCGCGCGAGTGGCGACGACCGGGTAGTAATCGGACTCACGGCTCGCTCGCTCGGCAAGCGGGTGCACCGCGAACGCCTGTCGGGAAGCTTCCGACAGTGACGTCGAGAGCAGGCTCCCCTCGCCGAATCGCCGGCCGGCGTGGGTCCAGGCGGCATCGATGGCGAACACCAGCTGCCCGCGGTGCACTGCGTACAAGCTCGCATCGCGCGGCAGCGCGAGCCGTACCGGGGAGCCCTTCGGATCCACCCACCAATGCGTGCGAGACCAGCGCCCATGCTGCTGGCGGATGAAGATGCGAGCCTCGCCTCGCTCGTCGACCAGACGTTCGAGTGCGGCGCCGCCGCGGTCTGCAGGTGTGCCGCGCCAGATCTCGGGCGCGTCCGCGAGCGACTGGCCGCGGCGCCAGAGCCGCACCGTGAAAGGCTGCCCGCCGACCCCCGGAGTCAGCGAGCCCGGCCCCAGATCCGGCGCAATGAGCAGGCGATCCCGGTCGAGCCACTCCACCCAGGGCCTGCTGGCCGGCAACTCGAAGCCACCCGCGACGAAGCGGCGGGCGGCGGGCTCATATTCGCGCACGACTCTCGTGTCATCGCTGCCCTGGTCGGTGAGCGAGACCAGGCAACTGCGCGCCTCGGGATCCGCGCACTGGATCCCCCAGGCACCGTTCCAGAAATACCAGTCGCGTCCTTCCCGCTTCGCCAGCTCATCGAGGTCCAGCACGGCTTCCCAACGGACGTCGGGCGAGCCCAGGTAGGCCTCGTAGCGCACCCTCTCCCACAATCCCCTGGGATGGCTCTCGCCTTGCGCGATGCGGTGCACCCAGCCGTCGCTTGCCCGCATCTGGATGTCCGTGTACCGGGCCGCCTGCTGGGCGAGCACCTCGTCCCGATACGCGTCGAAGCGCGGATCGGCGCCGAGAACGGCCTGAACACGCGCATTGTGCGATTCGACCCATTCGAGCGCTCGCGCGCCATGGCGATCTTCGAGCCAGCGGAAGGGGTCCTCCCCCGTGGCCGGCGGTACGCCGACCGCGTCGAACGAGAGCGCGCCGATTGCGCAGGCGATGCAAGCCGTCTTGAGCGATGTCATCGTCCTAAGGTACGCGATCGCGGAGCGGTCCGATGATGCAGCCGCGAACAATATCGAGCTGAACAGCGCAGATCGGCCATCGGCGGGGTGGATGTGCGCTGTACAGCTCGCAGTTTCCCCGGGGCGGCCATGCCGCCGCCGGTGGCATCACCTGGTCTGCGGGAATTTCGCCGACCCTGCCCCGCCCGGGCGGAAGCGAATCGGCCGCTCCGGAAGATATCGCCACAACGTGAGCGCACCGTACACTGCGATCAGTACCCCGAGAGTGACCAGCTCCGGCAGGATCTCCTCGATCCGCGCGCCCATCTCGTTGCTCCTGATGAGCGCATTGATACCCGAGCTCGACGGAACCAGCTTACCCATCCACACCAGCCACGCCGGCATCGAAGTGACCGGCCACGACAGTCCCGCAAGGAAGTACAGCGGCATCGACGTGATCAGGATGATCTGCATCGCGCGCTCGCGAACGCGGAAAAAGCTGCCCACGAAGGCGGCCAGCAGCACGACCGCCGCGATGTAGAGGCCACTGCTCAGCAGCACTCCCGCGAGGTTCCCGCCGCGTGGAAAATCGTGAAACCAGAACACGAAGCCTTCGTAGTAGAGCAGGTTCAGCATTCCCAGCACCCAGAATGCGGCGAGCCAGCCTGCCAGCTCGGCGGTGGCGAAATGCACGCGGCCCAGTCGCTCGCGTCGGGTGGCGGCCAGGAGCACGATGCCCATGGTGAGGGTCTGCTGCACGATGAGAACCGATACCCCCGTCACGACCCCGCTGGCATAGCCCTCCCTGGAATTGAACATCGGCCGCTGCACCAAGACGAGCGGCGCGCGGGCGGGCGCTCCCTCGAAGCGAGCGGTCGCGAGACCTGCCTCCTGCGAGAACCCCACGACGGCATCGGACAGCCCCTGCAGCACCGTGCTCGCACGGCCGAGAAAACCGCCACTGCCCATCAAGGTGATGCGCCCCTGATCACCCCGCAGGATGTCGCGCTCGAAATCGGCGTCGATGACGAGTATCCCTTCCACCTCGCCCGACGACAGAATGCGGCTCGCCGCCGCCACGGACGGCATCGTCCGGGTCAGGTCGACCGTGCGCACGGCTTTCACCTTGCGCAGCAGTGCCCGACTCATCGGACTGTGATCCAGGTCGACCGCCACCATGGGCAGGCGGGTCGCGACTTCGTGCTTGTAGGGCGCGGGGTAGTAGAACGAGTACAGCACGATCGCCCCGACGAGCGTCGAGAAAGCGGCCCGGTCGCGCCCGATGAACCTGAACGCCGCGATGAACGCCTGCGCGAACCCCTTCACCTGCGCCCCCAGCTCAGCGGGTCCCGCGCTGCGCGCCCATATATATGGAGACCGGACGCCCCGGCGATGACGGCGAACAGCACCAGCGTACCCAGCTGCCACAGGGAGGCGGTCACGGCTGCTCCGAGGTCGATCTGCTGGGTCTGCAGCTTCACGTACGCGGTGAATGGCATCAGCTTGCTCCACACCTGCGAAAAGAGCGACCCCTCGATCAGCGGAAAGGTGCCCCCGGAGAAACCCAGCGCCATGCCGGAATACAGGCCGACCAGCGAGAGCGCGGTCCCCATATTGCGGGTGAGGCCCACGAGCAGCAGCCCGACCGCTGCGTATGCGAGGTGCATGAGCGCGTAACCGCTCATCAATACCGCGAGGTTGCCTGCGATTCCGTCGCCCCTGACGTAGTCGATCCACACGATGCCGATCAAGCCGTACAACGTGAACAGCAGGAGATAAGGCGCAAGCTTGCCGATCACCGCCGGCAGCAGGCGCCGGCCGCTGCCTTCCAGCCATTCCCGCGCACTGCCGTCTCGCAGCTCGCGCCCCAGGGCACCTACCGCAGCAATGGACAGGGCCAGTTGCAATATCGCCGGAAACAACAGTCCACACAGATAGTGCTCATAGCTGCGCGCCGGATTGAAAAGAATACTCGACTGCACGCGAACGGGAGCAGCCCGCACACCGATTCGGCCGGGCACGTAGGTAGCGCGCGCGGCGGAAGTGGAAGCATTCACCGTCTGTACGACGGCGGCGATCACGCGATGCCGCCTGCCCGGTCGCGGGTAGCTTGCGTTGTAATAGGCAATGACGGTCGCGGACTCACCGCGTTCAACGGCACGAGTCGCGTCGCGCGGAATGAACACGACCGCGTACACCTGCAGCCCGCGGATCAGCGTCCAGGCTTCGTTCAGCGACGCCGGGACGGCGAACGTGAACGCGGAGCGCGACATCCAGATGACGAATGAGTTGCCGGCTCAAGGCACTGCGGTCATCGTCCACCACTGCGATGGGCACATTCCGCAACACCGTCGCGGCGAAGACGATCGCGATCATGACGAGCAGAGCCAATGGCAGCCAGGTGATCTGTGCGATATCCCAGGGGCTGCCACGCAGGAAGCGGTACTCGCGCCGCGCGGATGCGACGAGCGCGGACCACCAGGTCATTTCTGCGGCCACTCGAACAACACGCTCATCCCCGGACGGAATCCCGCGACAGGCTTCACTGGCCTCGCACGGACTTCGAAGCTCTTCACGTCGTAGCCGGACGACTGCCGCGTCGCGCGCCAGGTCGCGAAATCCCCGGCCGGATTGATGAAGTAGACCTCGAACTCGGCGTCGTCGATCCCGAGCGCCGGGATGCTGCCGTGCAGGCGTTGCTTCATCCTCACACCCGCGAACTGATCCTCGCGCAGGAAGAAGGCCACCCACAGCTTGTCGAGATCGATAAGCGTGAACACCGGGTAGCCCGCCGGCACGAGCTCACCGATGTCCGCGAGCCGCTTGTTGACCTGACCGGCGCTGGGTGCTGCACCACGAATCTCCGCGCGCGCCGCCTCCACTTCAGCGAGACCGCCTTCGGCCTGCTGGACCTGGGCTTCGGCCGCGAGCTTGTCCTGGTTGCGTGTGCCTGTGAGCGCCAGGTCGTACTGTGCCCGCGCCGCAGCCACGGCCTCGTCCGCACCGCGCATCTGCGCCATTGCCTCGTCACGCTTTTGCAGCGTCACCACTCCTTCACCGTACAGGTTCTCGACACGGCGATAAGTGACATGCGCGAGGTCGGCGGCAGCGACGGCACGTTTCCAGTTCGCGGCGGCAGCGAGAATGTCCTCACGTCGGGTACCCTCGGAGGCCTTCGATGCCTGCGCTTTCGCGACGTCGAGCATCGCATTCACCTGTCGCACCTTCGCCTGCACCTCCGGGCTGTCCAGCTCGAAGAGCACCTCGCCCGCGACCACGTCGTCGCCTTCGCGAACCAGCAGCTTCGAGACGCGCGCGGTGATCTTCGCCGAGACCTTGATCGTATCGGCGTCCGCCATCCCCTGGACGAGATCCCGGGGATGGCGAAACCCGAGCCACAGGCCACCGACCACGACGATCGCGACGACGGCAGCGAGCAGCGGAAGCTTCATCGAGCGGCGAGCCGGAGCGACTTCGGGCGCGGGATCGTTCATGGCGAGATCACCTCATCGGCTTGCTTCAGGTAATCGACGAATCGGCTCATCCGCGCCGAGACCCGCAGCAGGTCGGCGAGCGCGACGTCATATTGATAGGCGGCCTGGGCTCTCTCGATCGAGGCCCTGGCGAGCTGCAGGCGGGCGTCGATGACATCCAGCGACCTCGCCTGCCCTTCGCGGAAGGAAATCTCCTGCAGCCGCAGATTCTCTTCGGCCCGGGCGATGGAACTGTCGAGCAGCATGAACTGCTGGCGCGCGGTGCCGAGCTGGGTCCACGCCCGGTCGACGCCGATGGCGACCTGGTTCTCCGCCTCACGCACGGCCGCTTCGGCCTGCCTGAGCTGGCTGCGCGCGGCACTGATCTGTCGCGGGCGATCGCTGCTCGAGAAAAGCGTGTATTTGATGCCCGCACCGAAAACCCAGTCCGGATCGGTGAGCAGCGCATCCGCGCGATTCAGGTCCCGCTGCCCGAACAGGAACACCTGCGGTTTGAGCTTCGATTGCTGGAAGCGCACGCCCTGCCCCGCCTGATCCGTGATCGCATGCAGGCGTGAGATCGCCGGGTGGTGCTCGCGCGCCGATTGCTGGAACTCCTCCAGCTGGCCGATCGGTCGCGTCACGACGAACAGTGGCGAGCTCGCGTCGATGCGGGAATCGTGACGCAACAGGCGCATCAGAGTGTCGCTGACGGAGTCCAGGTCGTTCACGGCCTTCTGCAGGTCGCGCTCCGCCTGATCCCGTGCGACGGTTGCCTGGAGGCGCTCTGCTTTCGTTGCCAAGCCCTCGCGCTCGAGCTTCTCCGCGTCTTCGAGGTGACGCTGCAAGCCCTCGCGCACGTCCTGCCTCACACGCAACGCCTGCGAGGCGAGCTGCTGGCCGAAGTACACTTGCACGAGCTGAGCGATCTGTTCGTCCGACTCCCCGGACCACTCTGCGTCAGCCTGCCGTACGGCCGCATCCGCGGCTGCCTGCGCAGCTGGAATCTGGCCACCCGTATACAGCGGGACGCTCGCCTGCACCGTCGGCCTGAAGCGCCAGCCGCCCTGCTGCAGGATCAGCGGATCCGGCACACCGAATTGCGCCAGATCGGACGCGAACGCGCCGAGCGACACCTCCAGCGTCTTCTGGAACTTGATCTCGCGGGCATCCAGCGAGATTTCCGGCAGCCGCAACCTGCGGCTCGCGGCCGCGAGCTCCTGCTTGCCTCTCACGTTCGCCTCGGCCGCCGCGAGCGCATCCGAAACCCGCCCCAGCCGCAGTGAGGCCTCCTCGAAAGTCAGCGACGCCTGCGAAGGCACCTGCGCCGCGGTGGCGGTAGCCACCACCGCAGCAATAGTCACGAGAAATGCCGCGCCGGCGCGCGGAACTCGGCAAGCGGGTGGGCGAGCGGGCACGGCTGCGGTCCTCCGGATTCAGATATCGCCTGATGCTCCGATTGCGATGGACGTCCTGGTGTGCGCCTCAGGATATCGATCGCAACAGGGTGGTCGCGTCAACGAGATCAGGAGTGCCAACTCCTGCCGTGAATTGATCGAGCGAGACAAGCTCGCGCGAAGCTGCTCGCCCCGGGTACGCAATACTTCGGCGGAGACCCAGGTCTCCGTGCGCGGCGCATCCTGCTGGAGCAGGGCCACACCAAGGAGCCGGGCAATGAAGCATCCCCCAGAATTCGGGGAGACGGCCTAAGTGATTGAAATCTGGTAGGAGGCTGGCGGAGAGGGTGGGATTCGAACCCACGGTGGGCTTGCGCCCACTCCTGATTTCGAGTCAGGTACATTCGACCACTCTGCCACCTCTCCGGCGGTGGGCTGGTATTCTAGCCCAAGCCTGTCCGGGATGTGAGGTGCGAGATGCGACCCGAGGAGCGTGCGCCTCATGCCGTGACACCGCTCGGTCCCCTGCTCGCTTTCGGCCTGGCGCTCATGCTGCCGGCCTGCACACCCGAGCCAGCCACGCTGGAGCAGATCCGCACGCATCGCGAGCTGCGCGTCGTCACGCTGAATAGTCCCACTACCTATTACGAAGGCGCGCACGGCCCTGAAGGACTGGAGCTCTCCCTCGCCCAGCAATTCGCCACGCAGCTGGGCGTGGCGCTGGTGATGTATCCGGTCGCTGACGTCGCTGCCATCAAGACCGAGCTCAAGGAAAAACGTGCGGATATCGCCGCCGCCGGACTCACGGGGGATGAGACCTGGAGCACCTTCGGCGACGCTGCCCGGCCTTATGCCAGTGTGCCGCAGCTCGTGGTGTATCGCCGGGGTGGCAAGCGGCCGCGCAGCACCCTGCAGCTCGAATCCGCAAAGCTGGCCGTCCGGGCGGGCAGCGTGCAGGAAAAGCTGCTGGAGCGCCTGAAGAGAACGGTGGCGCCGAACATCCAATGGGTGGCCACGGCTCCGCGCGCGGCGGATCCCCTCGACGACGTGAGCAAGGGGCAAGCGGATTTCGCCATCGTGGACGCGCGCGAGTTCTCCTTCTCGCGGCATCTCTATCCGCTGGTAGTGGTGGGCTTCATGCTGCCGGAACCTCGCCGCACGCAGTGGATCGTGCGAAAGAACTCGCCGGACCTGCTGGACGCCGTAAACAGCTTCTTCACCTCGCTGGACCGCTCGGGGGTGCTCGCCCTGCTCACCAGGCAGAGCTCCGGCGACGCGCGTCCGTTCGTGTTCCTGGAGTCCCGCAACTTCCAGGATCATGTGCGGCAGCGGCTGGGACAGTACAAATCGTGGTTCGAGCAGGCGGCACTCAAGAACGAGGTGGACTGGCGGCTGCTTGCGGCGATCGGCTACCAGGAGTCGAAGTGGGATCCGCAGGCCGCGTCCGGAGACGGGGCGAGCGGCGTGATGATGCTCACGGCGGACACCGCAGTAGCCATGGGCGTGACGGATCGCAACAATCCACAACAGAGCATTTTTGCCGGAGCCAGATATCTCGCGGAAGTGCGGGAAAAGGTACCGGCGCGAATCGTAGAGCCGGATCGCACGTGGCTCACGCTAGCGGCATACAACGTAGGCTTTGGACACCTCGAGGACGCGCGTATCCTCGCGCAGTCCGCAGGGAAGAATCCGGACTCATGGGAAGACGTCAAGCAGTTCCTGCCGCTGCTTGCTCAGGAGCAATGGTATTCACGGGTGAAGCGCGGTTATGCGCGTGGGTGGGAGCCCGTGCAGTTCGTCGAGCGCGTGCAGCGCTACCTGCGCCTCCTCGAGTGGCAGCCCGGCGAAGCCATCGCCTCCGAAGGCACCCGCATCGAAGCCCCTACTTAGATTGGCAAAAAGTCGCCTGCGGCGCTTTTTGCGGACATCAGCTTCGCTTCCGGCCGCCAAAGGCGCGACTTTGGCGGCCTGCCATCTAGCGCCGCTCGTCGAAGAAGGATTTCAGGACGGTGCTGCAGTCTTCCATCAAGACGCCACCGAAGACATCCACTCGATGATTGAGGCCAGGGAGCGTGAACACATTGGTCAGGCTGCCTGCGCCGCCTGCACGAGGATCCCAGGCACCGAATACGAGGCGGCGGACGCGTGCATGAACGATGGCGGATGCGCACATCACACACGGTTCGAGCGTCACGTATAGCGTGGTATCGGTGAGCCGGTAACTGCCGAGCGCGCGCCCGGCCGCGCGCATCGCTTCGATCTCTGCGTGCGCCGTGGGATCGTGGCTCGCGACAGGGCAGTTCGCACCAGTAGCGACAACCACCCCTTCTTTCACGAGAACCGCCCCCACGGGCACCTCGCCCATGGCCTGCGCCCCGGCCGCCTGCCGCAGCGCTTCGCGCATGAAGTCGACATCGGACCCCGCCATGTGTGCCGCCCGTCAAAGAATGGAGGGACTTTACATTGCCAGCAGCCCGCGCGGCTCGCCATAATGCAGCGGATACACTGCCCGCGAAAGCTTGTGAAAGGACCCGCACACCGCTCGCAGCCATCCACCGCCGCGTCATCCGGCGCGGCGGGCGGTATGTATCCCACCGCCGAATCGCAGTCCCGCTGGGTCGTGTTCACGCTGGAGGGCAACCGGTATGCCCTGCCGCTCACCGCCGTACAACGCGTCGTGCGCGCCGTGCAAATCACTCCCCTGCCCCGTGCGCCCGCATTCGTGCTGGGCGCCATCGACGTGGAAGGACAGGTGCTGCCGGTATTCAGTCTCCGGCAGCGATTCGACCTCCAGGACCGCCCGATCCATCCTGCGGATCAGTTCCTCATCGCGCACACGCCGGACAGGTCGATTGCACTGGTCATCGACGCCGCCCTGGGCATCATCGAGTATCCGGTCGCAGGCATCGTGGACGCGCAGCGCGTCGCGGAGCCGCTCGAGCACATCCAGGGGGTCATTCCGCTCGAGAGCGGCATGCTGCTGATCCAGGATCTCGGAAAGCTGCTCACGCCGCAGGAAGCCCAGG
>JBGAIL010000089.1:12950-19530 GCA_044225565.1 Steroidobacteraceae bacterium
GCCCAGGCGCTGGACGAGGCGATGAGCGGGGAAGACAGCCGTGTCCCCTGAGCCGGTGCCCGAAAGGCTCTGGCCGCGAATCAGCGACCTCATCGCGCGCTCCATCGGGTTGCATTTCCCTCCGGAACGGCACGCGGACCTGCAGCGTGGGTTCGCCGGCGCGGCGATGGAGCTGGGGTTCGAAAGCGCGGCATCGTGCGCGGAGTGGCTGGTAAACACTCAGCCCACCTCCGTGCAGCTGCACACTCTCGCGAGCCATCTCACGATCGGAGAGACGTACTTCTTTCGCGAGCGAAAGACGTTCGACGCTCTCGAATCCCACGTACTGCCCACGCTCATGCGTCGCCGCGCGGCCGAGCGACGCTTGCGTGTGTGGAGCGCAGCCTGCGCAACCGGCGAAGAGCCCTATTCCCTGGCAATCCTCCTGCGTCAGCTACTGCCTCAGTGGGAGCAGTGGAACGTCACCATCCTCGCCACGGATATCAACGAACGGTTCCTGCAGAAGGCGGTCGCGGGCGTATATGGAGAGTGGTCGTTCCGGGATACGACTCCGGAGTTCAGACAGCAGTATTTCAAACGCACTGCGGAAGGTCGATACGAGATTCTGCCGGAGATCCGTGACAGCGTGACCTTCGCCCCACTCAACCTGGTACAGGACGGGTTTCCCTCGCTCTCGACGGACACGAACGCGATGGACCTGATCCTGTGTCGCAACGTGCTCATCTACTTCACGCCGGCACACACGCGAACGCTGGTCGGAAAGTTGTGGCAAGCGCTCGCGCCAGAAGGATGGCTGGCGGTAAGCCCTAGCGAGTGCTCACAGGCGATGTTCTCACGATTCGCGACCGAGAACTTTCCCGGCGCCATCCTGTATCGGAGAGGCGAACGGATCGACGCGCCAGCGATCTCGCCCGGCACGATCCACAGCGCTGCGCTCGGCCTGCCTTTCGCCGGCGAAGAATTCCTGCGCCCGAGCGCACTCGACTCGCTCAGCGCGCCCGCAACGGCTGCAGTTGCAACCACCGACGCTCCGACGCTCGCCGTCATCACCCGCGCCCTCGCCAACGAAGGCAATCTCGCGGAAGCCCGGCTCGCCGCCGAACGCTGGATCGCCGCGGAAAAGCTCGAGCCGGCGGCGCATTACCTGCACGCAATGATCTTGCAGGAGCTGGGCGACCGCGCCACCGCCAGGCGCTCGCTGCAACGAGCCATCTATCTCAACCCGGACTTCGCGCTGGCGCACTTCGCGCTTGGCAACGTCGCGCGGGACGAAGGCCGCACCGTGGAGGCCGGCAAGCACTTCCGCAATGCGCTCGATCTGCTGCGCACCCTCCAGCCAAACGCCGGCATTCCCGAATCGGATGGCCTCAGCGCCGGCCGCCTCACCGAGATCATCGGCACGCTGCTGGCGCTGCCGCGGAGCGCCGCATGAAGGCTACGAGCCCTGAAGCCCAGCGCATCCTGCGTGAGCGCGCGGAAGCACTGGCCCGCCAGCCACAACGCGAGCCGGCCGCGCACACCATGCTCGAGCTGCTGGAATTCCGCCTCGCGCGCGAGCGTTACGCGGTGGAAACGCGTTACGTGCAGGAAGTGCATCCCCTGCGCGAGCTCACTCCGCTGCCCGGCACGCCGCCTTTCCTTCGAGGCATCGTCAACATGCGCAGCCGCGTGTTGCCGGTGCTGGATCTCAAGAAATTCTTCGGGCTTCCCGAGCAGGGCCTCACCGACCTGCACCGCATCATCCTGGTGAGAGGCAACGACCTCGAGCTCGGCCTGCTCGCGGACGTGGTGACCAGCGTGCGCAGCGTGGCGGCAGACAGCCTGCAGCCCACCCTGCCCACGCTCACCGGCATCCGCGCCGAATACCTCAAGGGCGTGACCGACGAGCGGCTGGTGGTGCTCGACCTCGAGCGCGTGCTGGCCGACCCGAAGATCATCGTGCACGACGAAGTGGAGAGCGAATCATGAAGTGGAACGTGGGCACCAGGATAGGCGTCGGCTTCGGCATCGCACTGGCGATCTTCGTGATCGTCGGCGTGGTGGCCTTCAACGCCACGAACCGGCTGATCGTCGCCTCGGGGTGGCAGAAGCACACTTACGAGGTGCTGGCGCAGCTCTCCGAGCTCAATGTCCGGCTGCGCGAGGCCGAGGCAGGCCAGCGCAGTTACCTCCTCACTGGCGACGCGGACTACCTCGAGAGCTACCGCAATGCCGCAGGCGGCATCGACGGCAGCCTGGCCAGACTCCGCGATCTCACGAAAGACAATCCGCGCCAGCAGGAGCGGCTCGAGGAGCTGCGCAGGGCATTCGACACCCGCATGGGCGTAGCGCAGGACACTGTGGAGGCATACCGTGCCAAGGGATTCGAGGCGGCCCTCGAGCTGGTGAAGTCCGGCAAGGGCAAGACGCTCAGCAACCAGGTCGGCAAGCTGCTCACGGACGTCGAGAACGACGAGAACCAGCTATTGCAACAGCGTACCGAGGTCTCGGACGCGAGCACACGCAACGCGAAGGCGGTGATCCTGTACGGCACGCTGATCGCGCTCATCGTCGCGGCCATCGCTGGCTTCGTCATCACGCGCAGCATCGCGACGCCGTTGGGAGATCTCACCGGAACCGCGGAACGCATCATGGTGGGTGACCTCAACGCACAAGTGCCATCGACCGGCCGTGCGGACGAGGTGGGATCGCTGCAGCGCGCCTTCGCGCGCATGACGGAGTCGCTGCGCGGCATGGCCGGCGCGGCGGAGCAGATCGCGGCGGGCGACCTGCGCAACACGATCAAGCCGCAGTCCTCGCAGGATCTGCTGGGCACCGCTTTCGCGCGCATGTCCGAGAATCTCCGGGCGCAGATCAGCGGAATGGTGGAAGGCGCGGCGGTGCTGGGCTCCGCGGCCAGCGAGATCGTCGCTTCCACCTCGCAGCTGGCGGCGGGCGCGAGCGAATCGGCGGCGGCGGTGAGCCAGACGACGACCACCGTCGAAGAGATCCGCCAGACGGCGCAGATGGCCAGCCAGAAATCCCGCGGCGTCTCGGAAAACGCGCAGAAGGCGGCGCAGATCTCGCACACGGGCCGCAAGTCCGTCGAGGACATGGCTGCGGGCATGGCGCGCATCCGCCAGCAGATGGACGCCATCGCGGAGAGCATGATGCGGCTCAGCGAGCAGAGCCAGACCATCGGGCAGATCATCGCCACGGTGGAGGACCTGGCGGCGCAGTCGAACCTTCTCGCCGTGAACGCCGCCATCGAGGCCGCGAAGGCCGGCGACCAGGGCAAAGGCTTCGGCGTGGTGGCCCAGGAAGTAAAGAGTCTCGCGGAGCAGTCGCGACAGGCCACCGAGCGCGTGCGCACCATTCTCGGCGATATCCAGAAAGCCACCACGGCCGCCGTGATGGCGACCGAGCAGGGCAGCAAGGCAGTGGAAGCCGGCGTCCGCCAGACGGAGCTCGCCGGAGAGTCGATCCAGACGCTGTCGGGCAGCATCACGGAAGCGGCGCAGGCGGCGACGCAGATCGCAGCGTCGAGCCAGCAGCAGCTCGTGGGCATGGACCAGGTGGCCGTGGCGATGGAAAGCATCAAGCAGGCGAGCACACAGAACGTGGCGAGCGCGAAGCAGCTGGAGACGGCCGCGCGAAACCTGGGCGAGCTGGGGCAGCGGCTCAAGGGGCTGGTTCAGCGCTACGCCGTCTGAGGCGCGCTGCAGCGGGGCGACGACCACAGACGCATGAATCCGCGCGAGGAAGAATTCCTGCAGACGCTGCGAGCGACCTTCAAGGTCGAGGCGGCGGAGCATCTGCAGGCCATCGGCACCGGGTTGCTGGAGCTCGAGAAAGTGCCGCAGGGTGACGCGCAGCGGCCGTTCATCGAGACGATCTTTCGCGCCGCGCACAGCCTGAAGGGTGCCGCGCGCGCCGTCGGATTCGCGGAAATCGAGCGGCTGTGCCAGTCGCTCGAGAGCTTGTTCGCCGCGTGGAAGCGGCGCGACAGCGCCCCTACTGCCGCGGCGCTGGATACCGCCCACCGGGCGCTCGACAAGATGTCGGAAGTGCTCGCACTGCCAGCATCCGGTGCGTCGCCGCCCGGCGCGCGCGCCGCGCCGAGCACTTCAGATGCTCCCGCCACGCGAGCTGCGCCTAGCCCACGTGCCGCCGGCCCTTCTCCAACCCCGCTCGCCGAGCACACCGTCGCGCCGTCACCCGGCGCGGAAACCGAGACCGTGCGTATCTCCGTCGGTGCGCTCGACACGCGCCTGCAGGAAGCCGAAGAGATGCTCACTGCGAAACTTGCAGCCACCCAGCGGGCTTCCGACCTCAACGCGCTATCCGCTCACTTCGAGCGCTGGCGCAAGGAATGGGCGCGCGTGCAGCCGCAGGCGCGGCAGCTGCGCCAGGCACTGGAACGCGGTGACGCCACCGCGCTCGCCAGTTTCGAAGGTCTCGCCGAGTTCTTCGACTGGAATCACGATCATCTGCGCGCCCTGGAAAGCAAGGTGGGCACGCTGCGCCGCAACGCCGAGCGGGACCAGCTCGTCGTCGGCAAGCTGGTGGATGATCTCCTGGAGAACTCCAAGAAGCTGCTGGTGCTGCCGCTCGCCACGCTCGGCACGCTGCTGCCGAAAGTGGTGCGCGACCTCTCCCGCAACCAGGGCAAGGAGGCCGAGCTCGTGATCCGCGGCGAGGACGTGAAGATCGACAAGCGCATCCTCGAGGAAATGAAGGATCCGCTGGTCCACCTGCTGCGCAACGCCATCGATCACGGCATCGAATCCCCGCAGGAGCGCCGCAAGGCGGGCAAGCCGCCGCGCGCCACCATCTCGCTCACGGTGTCCCAGCTGGACGGCAACCAGGTGGAGCTGCTGGTCAGGGACGATGGGGCAGGCATCGACGTCGCGAAGGTGAAAGCCTCCGCGATCAGGCAGGGCCTGCTCTCCCGCGATACCGCGCAGAGGATGGGCGACGCCGCGGCCACCGACCTGGTTTTCGAATCCGATCTCTCCCAGTCCGGTGATGCCGGTGTCGGGCCGCGGGCTCGGCCTCGCCAACGTCCGCGAGAAGACCGAGAAGCTCGGCGGCCGCGTCGCGCTGGAGAACGACCCGGGTGCCGGCCTCTCGGTCCGCATCACCCTGCCCCTCACGCTCGCCACGTTCCGCGGCATCCTCGTCGAGTGCGAGAAGCGCCAGTTCGTAGTGCCCACGGGGCAGGTGGAGCGCGTATTCCGCTTCAACATGAAAGACGTGCAGACCGTCGAAGACCGCGAAACCGTGGTGCTGAACGGACGCGCGGTCGCGCTGGTGAGTCTCGCCCAGGCGCTCGAGCTGCCCGCCGCAAGCTCGCCGGTCGCGCGGCCCGAGTCGCTTCCCGCTCTCATCCTCGGCGCCGGCGAGCAGCGCCTCGCCTTCGCCGTGGATGCCGTTCTCGATGAGCGCGAGGTGCTGGTGAAGCGTTTCGCGAAACCGCTCTCCCGCGTGCGCAACATCGCCGGCGCCACGGTGCTGGGCTCGGGCGAGATCGCGCCCATCCTCAACGTCGCGGATCTGCTCAAATCCGCCCGCAACGTCGGCGCTCCGCTGCGCGCCGGCGCTCCGGCACCTGCGCCGGAAGTGCCGGCCATCTCCGTGCTCGTCGCCGAAGATTCCATCACCTCGCGCATGCTCATCAAGGGCATTCTCGAGTCGGCCGGCTATCGCGTGAAGACGGCGGTGGATGGCCTCGAAGCCTTCACCGCGCTGCGCTCGGAGCACTTCGACGTCGTCGTGTCGGACGTCGAGATGCCTCGCCTCAACGGATTCGACCTCACGGCCCGCATCCGCGCGGACCGCGCTCTCGCCGAGACGCCGGTGATCCTGGTTACGGCGCTGGAATCCCGCGAGGATCGGGAGCGCGGCATCGACGTCGGCGCCAACGCCTATCTGGTCAAGAGCGATCTCGACCAGAGCAACCTGCTCGAAGCGCTGCGCAGGCTCACATGAGCACGAAAGCCGCGAAACGCATCAGAGTGCTCGTCGTCGACGACTCGCGCACGCAGCGGGACCTGCTCACTCACGTGCTCTCCAGCGAGCCGGACATCGAGCTTGCCGCCATCGTGGAGGGTGGCCAGGCTGCGCTCGACTATCTCGCCGGCGCCGATCCGCGCCCCGACGTGGCGCTGATGGACATCCACATGCCCCAGCTCGACGGGTTCGAGACCACACGGCGCATCATGGAGAGCCAGCCGCTGCCCATCGTCATCTGCACGGCGACGGCGGATCCGCAGGAGCTCGCAATCGCCTTCCGCGCGATGGAAGCCGGCGCCGTCGCGTGCATCGAGAAACCGCGCTCCCCCACTGACGCCGACTACGGGCCCTGCATCCGCCACCTGCTGCAGACCGTGCGGCTGATGTCCGAAGTGAAGGTGGTGCGACGCTGGCCACGTCCCCGTCCCACGCTGACGACAGTGCCCGCCGTTCAAGCCGCGGCAGCGGACACCGTGCGCTTCATCGGCATCGGCGCCTCCACCGGCGGCCCGCCCGTGCTGCAGACCATCCTCGGCGGGCTGCCGAAGAGCTTCCCGGTGCCCATCCTCATCGTGCAGCACATTGC
>JBGAIL010000090.1:0-18901 GCA_044225565.1 Steroidobacteraceae bacterium
CACCCTGCGGGAAAACGCGGAAGTCAGCGGTCGCCTCAAGAACGTGAACGGCCGCATCCAGCTCACCGATGCGCACGTAGGCGGCGGCCTCGAGACGGTGGCCGGGGACCTGTTCGTGGGCACGAATTCGCGCGTGGAAGGGGGCATCCTGGTGAAGAAACCCCACGGGCGCTCACTGAAGAACAAGGTACCGCGCGTCGTCATCGGGCCCGGCGCCGTGGTGCGCGGCACGCTGCGGTTCGAGCGCGAAGTGAAACTCTATGTGAGCGAGACCGCCACGATCGGCCCGGTGGAGGGTGCGGAGGCGGAGCGGTTTTCGGGGAGCGAGCCGGCAGGGTGACCAGCCCGTTTACCGCGGTATGCATCCACGCGCCTGACATGCCATCGGCATTGGACCGCCCGCAGGGCTTCCAGTAGACTGCGCGGCCCTCGCCCCCTCGAAATCGGGATGTAGCTCAGCCTGGTAGAGCACTACGTTCGGGACGTAGGTGTCGGAGGTTCAAATCCTCTCATCCCGACCAAGTCTCTATTGGGCCCGCACCACAGGGCCATGAAATCCAGGATCGCAGAAGCCGCCGAGCGCGAGTTGGTGGAAGCCACGCAAAGGCTGACGCCGCAAGAGCGCTTGAATGCCTACCTGAGGCATTGCCGGCTGATGATGAAGCTTCACGAAGCAGGCGAGAGCGCGCGCAAGGAACCAAAGCGGGCGCGGCGCAATCTGGAAAAGCTCGTCGAAGCAGCGAATTGAGATCCTTCCACCGCGAACTCCTGCTGACGCTCACGTGGGCGTCACGGCAGGCACGCCTCATCGACACCCTCTCCGGTATCAGCTGATGTGGCGACTCAGGACCTGATTCCTCATCGCGAGCTTTCCCCGCTTCATGCCCGCCACCATCGGCTCCGACATCATTTCCCGACTGACCCTTGCAGGCCATCCGCCTGCAGCGGCAATCGACCAGTCGTGCCGCGCGACGCGACCTCGGCCGCCACGCTACCGATGAGGCACGACCGGCAATTCGACGAAAGACGCCGTCTTCCCGCCCCGATGGATCCCGATCGTCGGCTCGATGGTGTCAGGCGCATCCGGCCGGTTCTGCGGCGCGAGCGCCGGGTGCAGCTCGAATGCCGGCCAGTCCGCGGCGGCGATCGAAAGCCGCACCGAATGGCCCTTCCTGAACCGCCAGGCCGTCGGGAACAACGCCGTCCGGACGGGCACCACGCGCCCGTTCGCGAACACGTTCGCATCGTAGTCCGCTCGGTCGAAGCCATGCCACGGCAACTCCGGCTTCACATCGATGCCGGGATTGCGAGGGATGATCCCGTCGTTGTCCATCAACCGTGAGAACCCGGCACGATGCTGGTACTCCGTGACCAGCACGGCCTCGCCATCGGGCGCCACGTCCTCGAGATAGAAATAGAAATCCCCATCCTTCGCGCTGGACGACGCCCACACGTTGACCAGCGGGTGCCCGATCACGTCCATGTCCTCCTCGAGCGGCGCACTGGTGTAGACCATTGCCTTGCGATCCAGCTCCGTGCGAACCGGCGGCCCCTCCGGCACGCCGAACATGAACTGCCGGTTGCGCAGGAACGCGGGGCTGACCGGCGGCGGGCGTGGAATGCGCGCATTCACCTCACCGATCGCCGCGGTGTCGAACACCGGCCCCCAGCCCGACTGGTGCGTGAAGTCCGCCTTGTAGGAATCCTTCCCGACACGAGAGGGCGACTGCGCAGCGAGGCGCTTCCCGCTCTCGAGATACAGGCGCTTCGCACGTTGCTCCGGCAAGGGCCAGCGTTCGGCATTGCGCCAGCCCTCGTTCATCACGAAGAGCAGCAGGTTCGGCTCGCGAGCGACGCCGTTGTCGATCTGCTTCAGGTGATGATCGAACCAGCGCAGCGTATGCGCGGTGACGATGTCCTCCCCGTCGTCGAAACCGGTGAGCTTCGCGAAGGCCGGGGAGACGCCCTGATGATAGGTCGGAGTCGCGATCAGGTGCGGCGCCGTGCCCGAAGCGAGCGTCGCCTGCAGCTGGAACACCGAGAGCACGAAAGGGTCGAACCAGCCGCCATGCAGGAGAACGGCAACGCCGGAGTCGCGCACCTGCGGCAGCCAGCTCCAGTTGAGATCCGGCGCGGTCAGGCCGTCGCCCGGACGCGGCGTGTCGCGGAAAGGCATGGCTTGCGAGAGCGTGAATCCGTCATACGTTCCCGGCGCTCCGGCCGGGTCCGCATGGTGCTGCAGGATCGCTTTGAGATAGGCGTGCTCCTTGCGAGCCACGCCGTCCGCGTAGCGCGGCGCCGCACCGCGACTCAACGGCCACGCGTAGTCGTCGTAGAACAGGCCGTTGCCGTTCAAGTCCATCGGGATCTCGTCGGCGAGCTCACCGTCGCCATCCTCGTCGAGGACGGGAGCGGCCGGAGGCAGGGGAAAGCCCTTGAAGGTCGCACCGTGGTTCAGCTCGTGCGTCATCGCCGACCAGATCTGCATGAACGCGTAGGAGAGCACGCCACCAGGATGCGTCTTGAAGGCGTCCCACCCCGGGTTGCGCGGCACGATCGCCTTGAGCGCCGCCGGCTTCATCGAAGCGACGGCGAGCTGCGACCAGCCTTCGTACGAGCCGCCGATCATCCCGACGCGGCCCGTCGACCAGGGCTGCGCGGCGATCCAGTCGACCAGTGCCTTCCCGTCGGCGCGAACCACATCGCTCATCTGGTTCATCCAGCCCTCGGAGGCGCCGGTGCCGCGCATGTCCGCACTGACCAGCGCGTAACCTCGGGCGACGAAGAAATCCGGCTCCGCGCCCGCCGGCATCTCGCCGCGAGGCTCTTCGAGACTCTCGCGGCCGTACGGCGTATAGCGGAAGATCACCGGGAAGCGGACCGGAGGCTCGCCCTGCCCCGCGAACTGCCGTGGCAGCACGATGTCCACCGCGAGACGCGTGCCATCGGACATCGTGACGAATTGCGCGGCGCGAAACTGGCTCCGCCACTGCGCAGCGCTTTCCGGCGAAGCCTTCGCGGCCTCCGCATGAGCATGTGCAGGACCAACCGCGCCCAGCGCAACGATCGAAAGCGCTCCGAAGGCGACCGCCAATGCCTTGAGGTCGTACACGATACCCTCCTCCTTTCGCACGGCACACGCTTGAAGACGTGCGTCAGCTGTTTGCCAGGCCCGCCAAGGTTTCGCGAGTGACTCCGATTCCCTGTTCCGTCACTTGCCGCTTCCAGCGCGAATCATCAGGATAGAACGCATCGCGCACCTTGCGGGCGATCTGTCGCGAGAGCGGGGCTCGCGGATCCCCATGGCAGCGCAACCAATGATCCGCTCGAACCGCCTCCAGCATGTCCTGCACCGGCAGCGTACCGAACTCGAGACATCCGGCCGTGAACTCCACCTCGGGCAGCGCGGCCTCCAGTCCATCCAGAACATCACCGGTGACGTCGTAGACCGCGGAATCGTCCGCTCTGACGAACGTGGCACGCTCACCCCACCATTCTGACGCTCGGCGCGCAGCACCACTCTGCGGCGCATGCATGATCAGCATGGACCCGTATCCGGAAGGCCCGAGCCCGGAGTGACAGTCGATGCACGCGACCTGGCGTACATCCGGACTCATGTGCGCTCTCACACATTCGAGAAGGTTGCGATTTGCCCAGGCAGGAGCGCGGCCTCCGTAAAAAGGCGCGTTCCAGTGGCTGTACTGGCCCTTCGCAATGTCGCTGGTCGCCCGCACCAGCCCGCGATCCGCCAGATACCGGCCCAAAGCGCCATCCGCCGCTTCTCGCACCGGCCCTTCCCATTGCTCCGGCACGAGCAGCGGCGCGAGCGCTGCGCTGGCCTCGTTCTCCGGTAACGCTCGTGTGAAGTCCACGAAGTTGCGGCAAACGTCCACGAGGTCCTCGTTGGTGCGCGATTCCCAGGCGAACCCGAATGGGTTGAGTGCGTGAACGAGCAAGACCCCGGTCTCGGAAGGCAGCGCTGCAAAGACCCCTTCCTCCAGGCATCCGATCTGGATTCCCGAGCCACAGTAACCCTCGACCCCGTGAGTCGCGCTCAAGACAATGAGCACGCGCCTGGGGCGCTCCGGCCCGCGGTAGCCGACGTCCATGAATAGCCGCTCTCCTTGCGGCCCCCGGGCGGGATTCTGTCGGGCGCCGAGGATGAATCCGGCCCCTGCGGCCGCCTGCAGGAATTTTCCGCGAGCCTCGAAATAGTCAACAGAGAAGTACCGGTCGGGATTCATCGCACGATGTCCACGGCGCTCAATCTGTCCTTCAACGCTCGCGTATAGAGCACGAGCATCGCCGCGGCGATGGCGAGCGCTATCGAGAAGCCCGTGAAGACATCGCGAAACGGCACGCCCTGTACCCACGCTCCGATGTATCCGGCGAGAAAGGTCCCGACTCCCATGAACACATACCACCCGCCCACGAAGGCGACGGCGTAGCGCTTCGGGGCGAGCTTGCTGGTGAGCGAGATCTGCGGAGCCCAGACCAGGGCATCGCCAAGGCCGAAGAAGAGATAGGCGAGGAGAAGCCAGCCAGGCGAGATCGTCGCCGAGGTCTTCGCAGCCTCCGCCCCCGCCAGCACCCAGTAGCCGATCGCCAGCGAGATCAATCCAGCCACCAGCTTGTAGGAAGCGTTCGGGTTGCAGGCCCTGCGCTCGAGCCGGCGCCAGAGCAGCGCCAGCAACGGGGAGAAGAACAGGAATGCCCACACGCAAGTGGTCTGCAGCCAGGCAGTCGGCAGCTCGAACGTCCCGAACGCGCGATCCGCGTGCCGGTGTGCGTAGAGATTCAACAGCCCCAGCATCTGAAAGAATCCCACCGAGTACACACAGGCGAACAGGCCCTGCACCAGGATGATTCGTACGTGCGACCACTCCAGCGCGGTGAGGCGTTCGTAGCCGGAACGCACCGGCCTTCGCACCACCTCGCCCACGCCGTGCAACCAGCGCCGTTGCCTGGCGAAGTAGCCCAGCAGTCCAAAGGCCATCCCGACGGCGGCCGCTCCAAAGGCGTAGTGCCAGCCCCAGCGCGCTGCGAGATAGCCGACGACCAGTCCGCCGCCCAGCGCTCCGATGTAGATCGCCACGAAGAAGTAGATGAATCCCTCGTCGCGCAGCGATCCTCCGTGTGGATAGAGATCGGCCACGATCGAGGAGATCGCGGGTTTCAGCAGTGCGGTGCCGCAGAGGATCAACAGCAATCCGGACAGGAAGCTCGCCGGCTGGGCTGCGACAGGCAGCGCGGTGCTGATCGCCAGCGAGACGTGGCCCGCCATGATGACGGTGCCACCGTAACCTATGGCCTTTCGCTCGCTCATGAGCGTGTTGACCAGCCAGGCCCCGAGTACCGGCAGGATGAATCCGAGCCCCGCGTATGCTCCGTAGAGGCGCAATGCCTGGGCGTCGGCCCAACCCCAGCCTCCCGCCGCCTGTGGCGCCGTCAGGAACAGCACCAGCACCGCAGCCAGCCCCCAATAGCTGAAGCGCTCCCAGAACTCGGTGAGCGCCACCAGGAACATGCCGAGTGGATGCCCGAAAAGCGTGGCTCTTGCCGGCTTCACGTGCGGCGAGACCACGTCAGATGATCACGGGCCGGCTTCGCCGGCCTGGGCGACCGGCAGGCGCGATCCCAGCAGATGCTGGGTCAGATACTCCCAGCGACGATGCACGAAATACTCGTTCTCCGGGAGCGTGCCGTGATTCAAGTCCGGCAGGATGAGCATGTCGAACGGCCGGTTCGCCTTTGCCAGCGCCCCTGCCATCAGGATGGTGTTGATGACGTGAACGTCGTCATCGGCGTCCCCGTGCGCGAGCAGCAGGTGCCCGCGGATCTGCGGCGCCAGCGGGAGGTTCGACTGGATGCGAAACGTATCGGGAAACTCTTCGGGGGTGCCGAACCAGCGCGCATGCTCGTAGGAGTAGAGAAAGTTGTCGTGACTTCCCGCGGAGGCGATGCCGACCTTGAACACCTCCGGATGCTGGGCCATCGCCCGCACGGTGTAGTAGCCGCCCCAGCTGTGGCCATAGATGCCGGCGCGCCCCGCATCGAGGGTGTCGAATCGCTCGGCCAGCTGCCGGATCGCCGCAGCGTGATCGTCGGCGACGACCTGCGAGCCGAAGGCGGGACCCCAGGTGGCATCCCGCGCGGATCGTTCTCGCAATGGGGTGCCACGAGCGTCCAGTTGCATGACGGCGAAGCCGAGCTGCGCGGTCGCATTCATGAGCTGGCCGTCATCCAGAAATCCGATGCCGGCGTTGATCGTCTGGGGTCCCGCGTAAATGGCATCGACGATCGGCTGGCACCGCGCGCCGTTCTGTCCGGGTGGCCTTACGAGCGTTCCCCACAGCGGGGTCTTGCCATCTGCAGCCAGCACCTGAAAGCGCTCCGGAGGTATCCAGCCGAGTGCACGCAATGGCGCGACATCCACCTGGACGATCTTCGCGACCAGCTTGCCGTCCAGGCGGCGCAGGACGGCGACCGTGCCTGTCGCCGGAGTGGACTGCCGGTCGAGGAAGACGCGGCCATCGAGAGATATCTCGACGTGGTGATGCGCATTTTCAGGCGTGAGCAGCCGGATAGCGCCACCATCCAGCCTTACGCTGTAGAGATGTGATAGTAGGGATCCCGTCCCCGCTCACGACCCACGGCCGTGAAGTACACGGTGCGCCCACGACTATCGATCTGCAGCGTACCCCAGCCACCTGGCGCCACCGACCAGTCCCCTCCGGTCAGCCTGTGCTTCAGATGTCCGGTTCTTCCGTCATGCAGGTACAGGTGTCCGCGTCCATCGCGCTCGCTGTAGAGAACGAATTCGTCTCCAGACCCGATCGGCTCGAACACTGCCGGGGCCCCAGTGGGCCGCAGCGCCGCGGTCTCGCCGACCTCGGTCGTCACGACGCGGGCACTGCGAGATCCAAGCTCGTAGACCCAGATGTCGAGCCTGCGATAATCGCGCGACTCCCGCCCGGCCCAGAGGCTGCGGCTGTCTTCGCTCCAGCGCATGCCGCCGATCGGCGCAGCCTGATAGCTCAGCAGCAATGGCGGAATCCCGGGCTCGATCAGGGTGCCGTTGTGGATGTCCAGGATGACGATCTGCCCCGTGGGCACCTTTTGATCACCGGGCAGGGCGATTCGGCTCGTCTGCACCTGCGGCAGGCGATGCCCGTTCTCCTCGGGACCTGCCAGGAGGATCGGCCAGGAGCGCAGCCCGCGCTGGTCCACCCGCAACGTGGCGAAATAGCGGCCGTCCGCAGACCACAGGCCGTAGGGCGCCTCGCGCTCACCGCTCAGGCGGCGTGCAAGCCACGGAGTGCCGGTGTCCGCTGCAATCGCATAGGCCAGATCCGGGGTGCCATCCGTGGTCATTCGTCGCTTCGCTCCGGTCAGGAGATCGACGAGCACGAGATCAAATCCATCTGCCTCGATGGCATGCCGGCGATCGGGCGATGTCGAACGCGGGGCAGCCATGGCGGCATCGGCCGCTGGCTCGACCTCGAGTCCTCTCGACACGCCCGTCGCCAGCTCCACGGCACGGCGTTCGCCAGCCGCATTGGTGAGGATCACCGAGCCGGGCCGCCGAGACCAGTCCGCATCGAGCACGGCATCGGGCGCCACCCCGATGAGCTTCTCAGGCAACATCGCGAGAGCGCGCTCATAGCGTGCCCGCATATCCTCTTCGGACGGAGGAGAACACGCAGCATGCACAGCGTTGCTGCCCAGCAGCAACGACGCTGACGCTGCGAGCCAGATGCATTCTCCAGCCGTCTTCATGAGCAACACTCCCTGGCAGGATCAATGCGCGAGAGCGGCGCGATCTCCTCGAGCTTGCTGCACGATCCTGCGCACATCGCCGAGCAACGCCTTCGGGTCGTACACGATGCCATCCTTGATCGTGTGAGTGATGCCGCCGGTCGTGCGCACCGTGCCATCGGCCCCGAGGCTGAGGAATCCCGTCCCGTAGAGCACCTTGAGGTTCTCGAGCGGATCGTGCCCGACGACGACCAGATCGGCGAGCTTGCCCGGCTCCACGGTGCCGATCTGCCCGGCGAGGCGCAGATGCTCCGCGCCGTTGCGGGTCGCCGCGCTCACGACCTCGAGCGTGGTGAAGCCCGCCTCTTCCAGCATCTCGAGATTGCGGACGTAGCCGAAACCGAAGTTCATCCACATGTAGCCGGAATCGCTCCCTGCCACCACGCGGCCGCCGCGGTTCTTGTATTCGTTCACGAACGCCATCCAGAGCCGGAAATTCTCCCGCCACGCGACCTCGTCCGTGTTCGACCAGTCGTAGAACTGCGCGAAGCGTCCCTCGGTGCTCGGCGTGAACTCGCGCTCCAGCACCGGATGCAGATAGTCGCGATGCCAGTCCGCGTTGCTCACGCCGCGATAGTCGCGATTGGCCTCGTAGACGCTGAAGGTGGGCTCGAACGTGAAATCGAGCTTCAGGAATTCGTCGAGCACCTGGCTCCAGCGCTCGCTCCCGGGTGGAGCGGTCTGCTTCCACAGCCGGCCGGACTGACGGAAACGCGAGCGCACGTCACTGAAGTTGTAGCCCGCCGGGAAGTGCTGCAGCGCGCGATCCGCGAACAGCGTCTCGGGCAGGCCGTACCAGTGCGCGAGGCCGTGCATGCCTGCACGCGCCGCATCCAGCGCGTTCATGCGATTCGCCTGCATCGGGTTCATGTGCCACGACACCCGCATGCCGAGCTTGTTCGCTTCCGCGAACAGGGCCTTTGCGACCTCCGGAGCCCCGTCGATGGAGCCTTCACCGAGACCGGCGGCACCGCCGGCATGCGCCTGCCGCACCCTGGCACGCGCCTCCTCCGGGGTTCCTGCATCGAAGTCGATCCATACCTGGATGCGCGGCGCCACCACTTCGTTGCGCTCGGACTGCCGTTGCAGTCGCGTGGCCCACTGCAGGTGCTCGAGATCCTGGATCGACGCCACGGTCGTCACGCCATGGGCGAGCAGCAGCCGCATGGCGTAGTCCGGCGACATGTCCCGATCGCCCTCGAGCAGGCGCATGTGGGTGTCGATGAAGCCCGGCAGTACGTAGCTGCCGCGCAGATCCAGCACCTTCTCGTCGGCAGCGGGCGCGGCTGCATCCGGGCCGCGCGGCGAATCGATGCGCGCGATCCGGTTTCCCTCGACGACGATCGACACGGGACCGAAAGCCGGAGCGCCAGTGCCGTCGATGAGCATCACGCCATCGAGAGTCAGTCGCCGGAACGGTCCCTGCCCTTCCTCCGCACGACGCGGTGCGGCTTCCTGCCACCGCTGGGCCGTGCCCGGCAGGCTGGCGAGCGCGCACATCGTGCCCAGCGCCAGCATCATCAAGGATCTTCGTGTGCAAGTCATTCGGGTGCCCCTATCCTGTATCCGGCTGGCGGCTCGATGCCCATCAGGTTCTTCACGAAATAATCCCATGCCCGGCGGATGAAATAGGGATTGTCGAGCAGCGTGGAGTGATTGGCGCCCGGCACGATCAGCAGATCCACGTCCTTGTTCGCCTTGATCAGCGCGTCCAGCACCTGCATGGTGTTGACGATCGGCACGTCGTCGTCGAGATCGCCGTGCGCCAGCAGCAGCTTGCCCTTGAACCGGCCCACGTGCCCGCTGTTCGCCTGCAGCGCATAGGCCTCCGGGTTCCACTGCGGCCGGCCGATGAACCGCTCGCCCCACTCCAGCTGATAGAGATACTGGTCGTGCGAGCCGGCGCTCGACACCGCCACCTTGTAGAAATCCGGATGATCGAGCAGCGCGCGGGTGGAGGCGTACCCACCGCCGGAGTGGCCATAGATGCCGACCCGATCGAGATCCATGTAGGGATGGCGCGCAGCCAGCTCTTTGAGCACGGCGATGTGATCCTCCAGCCCGCCGGCTTCCGCGAATCCCTTGCCATAGGAGACATCCTGGAACGCCTTCGAGCGCCCCGGAGTGCCCATGCCGTCGATCTGCACGTTGATGAAGCCGAGCTCCGCCTGCGGCGAGCCCACGGTGAACGCCCGCTCGGCATAGATCGCCTGCGGCCCGCCGTAGATGTCATCCAGCACCGGATACCGTTTGGTGGCATCGAGTTTCGACGGACGGAACAGCGTTCCGTAGATGTCGGTGACGCCGTCGCGCCCCTTGGCCTTGAAGCGCTCGGGCTTCTGCCATCCCTGCGCGAGCAGACTGCGGATGTCGGCCCGTTCCAGCACTCTCACCAGCCTGCCATCCGACCGGCGCAACACGGTGACGGGCGCCTCGTTCACCAGCGAGCGCCGGTCGACGAAGTAGCGGCCGCTCGGAGCGAAATCGATGTCGTGGAACTGGTCCTCCGGCGTCAGGCGCTCGATGCGCGATCCATCCGACGTCACGCGATACAGCTGCAGGTAGTAGGGATCGAGGCCCGGCTCCCTGCCGCCGGCCGTGAAGTAGATCCAGCCCTCGCCCTGCTCCGCATGCTGCAGGCGATCGACTCGCCACTCGCCGCGCGTCACCTGCCGGATCAGCCGCCCCTGCAGATCGTACCGATACAGATGCTGCCAGCCGTCCCGCTGCGACGGCCACTGGAAGCTCGATGCCGTCATGCCCTCGGGCAGCTGCATGTACTGGTTCAGGAAGAACGTCGGCGTCGTTTCCTTGAGCACCGTGCGGGAAGCACCGCTGCGGGCGTCCGTTTCGAGCAGCGTGACCTCGCGGTATCCGCGCTCTTCGCGGATGTGATACAGCCGCTGGCCCGTAGCATCCCACCAGAGCTGGCCATACCACCCTTGCCTGTACCCGATGAGATCGTAGAACAGCGGAACGGGATCGGCCTGCACGTCGACGCGGCGCACGCTCGCATCATCGCGCAGCTCGAACAGCACCAGCCGGGCCGTCGCCATCTTCTCGTCGGCGGGGAACGGGACGCGAGCCCAATGCACCCTGGGTCGCGAGCCATATCCCTCCGGCGGAACCCATTGCACGAAGGGCATTGCCGGGACTTCGCGCTGGTCCACCCGATAACTGACGAGCCTGCGAGAATCGGGCGACCACAGCACCCGCGCGGGCCGGACGCGCCCGGCGAGCTGCGCCGAGATCGAGAGAAGGTGCGAGTCCGCCCATTCGCCGTAACCGTCGTTCTCGACACCGTCGTCGGTGAGACGAATCTCCCGCCCGTCGGACAGCGACCTCAGATAGAGGTCGTGCGAGCGGACGAACGCGGCCCATCGCCCGTCCGGAGATTCGACTTCTCCAGATCGAAGCGCCGCGGGCGCCGTCAGCTTCGTGCAGACGTAGCTTCCCAGATCGCACTCGATGGGCTGGTCCTTCAGCGACACCCGCAACCGCTTCAAGCCGTCGCGGGGCTCGAAGGAATCGAACGGAAGCGAATTCGCCTGCCAGGTCTCGCCCATCAGCGCGGAAAGGCTTCGCGCGAGCCTCGCATGATCGAACGCGGGGCTGCGCGTGTTGCGTGCGGCATCGATCAGCACGAACTCGGCGCCCTGCCCATTCGTGACCCGATACCAGAACCGGTCGGTCCCGCCGATCCAGTTGGGCTGCACGTAAATCCCGTGCAGCTTCGCCGGCACGTTCCACGGAAGCAGGGCTTCGGCGCGCTGGTAGTCCGCCAACGCTCCCTGCGCCAAACCGGAGCCCGGCACCACGCTCGCTGCCAGCAGCAGGAGCCTCGAGCGCAAGGCCATCCTCCGGCTTCGGGCTACAGGATCTTGCACTCGAGCGACAACCAGACGGTTCGAGGGATGCCGTAGAGGAACCCGGCTCCCGCGGCATATTCGCGATCCGCGACGTTCTCGACCCGGATCTGCGCGCTGGCTTCGTTGCCGGACAACTGGAAGTCGTAGCGCGCCCCGAGGTCGAACAGCACGTATCCGGGGCCGGTTCGCCTGTCGTTCGGCACCACGAGCTGCCGCTCGGACTTGCCGGTCACCACGCCGATCAGGGAAAGGCCCGGCACTGCGGTGATGTCCAGGTCGGCGCTGACCGCGCCCTGCCATTTCGGCACGCCCCAGGGCTTCGAGCCGACCGCCGCCGGATCGTCGGTGCTGCGGATCTCGGCGTCGAGATACTGGATCCCGCCCGTCAATCGCAGCGCATCCGAGACATGGCCGCGCAGAATGGCCTCGGCGCCGCGATTGCGCTGTTCGCCATCCTGGACGTACTCGGTGCCCGGACCGCGGTAGAACTCGCTCGGCCGGGTGATCTGGAACACCGCCATGTCCATCGCAGCGCGCGGAGCGAGCTGCCACTTGATGCCGGCCTCGTATTGCTTGCTGACCATGGCGGGCAGCAGCTCGTTCGGGTTGGTCGCATCGAGCGGCGCGCGGCCGCCGGGCTCGAGGCCCGTCGCGTAGTTCGCGTAGACGCTGAACTGCGGCGTGACGTCGTACATCACGCCCACGAGCGGGGTCACTTCGCTGGCGCGATCCTTCGGGTACACGAACCCGCTGCTCGGATCCTCGTCCTGGCGCACCTGCCTCGACCAGCGCACGCCGAGCAGCGCACGCCACCTCTCGCGCACTTCGATGATGTCCGAAAGGAACACGCCGTACTCGTTCTGATCGAGCACCGAATAGGGGTCGGAGGGCCGGCTGTACCGATTGGGCAGCGCCGTCGCCGCGTTCAGCCAGCTCACGTCCGCGAAGAGCTCACCGGCGTAGCGCGCCCTGTACTCGGAGTCTCCCGCGCTGACGCCGAGAGTCAGCCGGTGGAGCACGTCGCCTTCGCCGAAGCGGCCGTTCAGGAACGTGGTGAAATTCAGGTCGTCCACGTCGTAACTGCCGTACGACTGCTCGATGTACCCGATGCCCTGCGAGTTGAACGTGCCCAGGTCGTAGAAGTTGTAGTACTCCTCCCCGTATCCGGAATAGAACACCTTCGAGGTCAGGTCGACGCGATCGGACAGGCTCGTGGCGAGCTGGACGCCGAGCGAGGATATCTTGTTCCTGAGGAAGTGGTGCGGCGCCGCGATGGGGACCTCCTGTCCGAGTCCCGGCAACAGGTTCCCGTCCACGTCGAACACGCGCCGGTTGCCTTCGATCTCGCCGTTCGTCTTGGCCCTGATGTGATCGGCGCTCAGCGAGACCACCGTGCGATCCGACAGGCGATAGTCGAGCGCAAGGCCTGCGACGCGCCGGCTCTGATCCGTATTGCTGAGAAAGGTATCGCCTTCGGCCGCCGCGACGTTGAGGCGATAGCCGAGCGACTTCTGCGCACCCAGGCGGCCGCCCGCATCCGCGTGCAGCATCGCCTTGCCGTATTCGTCGAGCGACGTCCGCAACGTCAGCAGGCTGCCGGCATCGGGCGGCGCCTTGCTCACGATGTTGATCGCGCCACCGGGCGACATGAACCCGTAGCTGAAGGCGGTGGGGCCGCGGAGGACCTCGACCCGCTCGGTCACCTCCGCGGGCGTGATGTTCCACGAGAAGTTCTGCGGCACGCCATTGGCCATGTACCGGTTGACGTAGAACCCGCGAAGGAAGCCGTTCGTGACCCCGCTGCTCAACGACGAGGATCCGTAGTTGGCCGTATAGGCCGGGTCCGTGAGCAGGATCTTTTCCAATCCGATCGCATTGGCGGCAGCGATGTCACTGGCACCCACGACCTGGATCGAGAGCGGGATCTGCCGCGTGCCGACGTTTCCGAACACCGCGAGGTGGCTGTCCCGGCGGCCGGTGACGATCACTTCTTCGCCTGCGGCCTCCTGTTGCGCGGGCGCGCCGGCATCTTCGCCTGCGGCGGCGGCGGAGCTCGACTGTCCCGAGCCGGCCTGCGCGATGCGCAATCTGTTCCGTGCGCCAGAGATGCAATCCACCGACGTTTCGGCACTGCAGCCTTCGACCAGGCCGTTGCGGCCGGCGTAGCTCTCCTCGCCCGCAGCCTGCCCGTCGACCGAGACTTTCGGGTCCGATGCGCTGCGGATGGCGACCATGCGGTCGTTCACGAAGGAATAGGTGAGCCCGGTGTCGCGCAGCAGCGCCTTGAGCGCCTCTTCGGGGCTTTGTCCTTCACTCGCGCCTTGCGAACGGATGCCTGCCGCGAGCTCGGCACGGTAGATGACCTGGAGCCCCGACATCTGCGCGAAGGAATCCAGCGCATCCGCGAGCGGCTGCGGCGGCAGCGCGCGGGGCAAACCTTCCGCCACCGCAAAGGCCGATGCGGACAGACAGACGGCGATGGCGACCAGGCTGCTCTTCATCACGTGCTCGATCATTTTCCGACTCCCTCAGTTCCGGTCCGGACGGAGCTAAGAGGGAGTCGTCGCGTTTTTCGGGTACCTCGTGAGCGAAACGATGAGCGCCACTTCAGGGCGTCGCGGCTTCGGGCAGCAGCCGGATGGCATCGCGCCCCTCTTCCACGCGCACGCCTTCGAAGCGCCGGAAGTACTCGACGAGCGAGCCGGGGTCGCTGGAATCGAAGGTGCCGCTGACGCGCAGCTGCGCCAGCGCCGGCGCGTCGATGCGGATCGGCTTGCGGTGGTAGCGGTTGAACTCGGCGAGCACATCGGCCAGAGGCTCCTCGCGGAACACCAGTCGCCGCTGGGTCCAGCTCGCCACGAATTCCAGCGAAGGCCCGGCATTGGGCTGGATGCGCCCTTCGGGGCTCACGGCTGCCTTCTCTCCCGTCTTCAACTCGATGCGCGTGCCCGCAGAGCCGGCCTCGGGAGCGCGCGGCTTCGCATCGAGCTCGCGGACCTCCACGTGCCCTTCCAGCACGGCGACGGCGGTGCTCTCGTGCTCGGAGCGAACGTTGAACACCGTACCCAGCGCCCGGATGCGCGCCTGCGGCGTCACGACGACGAACGGTCGCCGGGGATCCTTCGCCACCTTGAAGCGTGCTTCGCCGCGCAGAAGCCGCACTCGTCGCTCCGAGTCCTGCAGCTCGACCCGGATTTTCGAGTTGGTGTTGATGTCGACGATGGACCCGTCGCCGAGCGTCACGCTGCGCTGCTCGCCGATGTCCGTCGAGTAGGCGTCCCGGCCGAGTTGCGCCCACAGCAGCGTGATCGCGAAGGCAACCAGCAGCACGGCGGCGGCGACCAGACGATGGGGCGCCTTCTTGAGAGACGGCACATCCGACCGCAATGGCGATGCGGAGGGCTTGCAGCCGATGCGGACGACGTTGTCGGCTTCGGGCTCGGCGAGCGCAGCGGCGATCAACGATTCGTTCGAGTAGCGCTGGGAGCTCGCGCCGCCGGCTTCTCCCCAGACGCAGCTCACCGCCAGGAACTCCCGGAGGTGATCCGGAGAGCGCATGATCCAGTCGCTGAATTCCTGACGCCTTCCGGGCTCGCATCCGGGATCCTGCAGGCACGCGAACCACTCGGCGACTTCGTCCGCGATGTGGCCTTGCAGGGCTGTGTGCCTTTCCATGTCGACTCCTAGATGAGATCCCGCAGCAGCGCGCGACAGTGCCGCAGCCCCCGGGCGAGGTGTTTCTTGACCATGCTCGGCGAGATCTTCAGGCGCTCGGCGATCTCCTCGTACGTCAGGCCTTCGCGCCGGTGAAGGATGACGACGGCCCGGCTCCGCGGCGAGAGCTGGTCGAGGGCACTCTCGATGCGCGCACGGAGCGCGCCGGCTTCTGCGATGGATTCGGGCGTCAACGGATCGTCGAGCTCGCGCTCCTGGGTCCAGCGGACGAGCCGGTCGTCGTCGGTCCTGCGTTTGAGCTCGAGCTCGTGGATGAGATTGCCCGCGAGGCGATAGACATAGGCCTGCGGATCGCGGATGAGGTCCTTGCGGTCGAAGCGCAGCAGGCGGATGTAGGCCTCCTGCGCCACATCGCCGGCGTCCGCGCGATTGCGGACGCGGCGGCGCAGGAACCGCAGCAGGTCCGCCCCGAAATCGTCGGCGACGCGCTGCACGAGGTTGTCGGGAAGTTCTTGGCTCATTCGTGCGGCCCGAAGGCCGGGAGACGGTAGCGCCGGGATAAGAGCGCCGGCAAGAGCAAGAGGGAGCCGACCGGTTTTCCGGGCACCTGCGCGGTCGATCGGATCGCCTCACCATCCCGCTTTCGTGTCGAGGTTTGTATCTCAAGCCATTGTTTTAAATGTTGAAAATTTCAAGCTCCATGCAGGCGTCGGGAGACGTACCATTCAGCTTCGACCCGCAAGCGAGCGACCGCCCTCATGAGCACCCTCTCGAATCTGCAGGCCGCATCGCGCAAGGCGGCACAGAGCCTCGCCGATCGCGACACCCCTTTCCTCACCAACTGCTGGTACGTCGCGGCGTTCTCATCCGAGCTCGCCATCGACGCTCTCAAGCCCCGCACACTACTCGGCAGGCCTGTGGTGATGTTTCGCGATGGCGATGGAAAGCCTCATGCGCTGGATGATCGCTGTCCGCACCGCTCCTTCCCATTGAGTCGAGGCCGGCTGGAGCGGGGAACCATCACTTGCGGTTACCACGGCCTTCGCTACGGCGCTGACGGCAAGTGCGTGGGAATTCCGGGCCAGTCCGCGGCGCCGAAAGGCATCGAGGTGCGCTCTTATCCTCTGCTGGAAACCGGCCCCATCGTATGGATCTGGATGGGTCGCTCCGAGCCTGCGCCGCTGCCCGACGGCCTGGACTGGATTCGCGAGGAGAGCCGCTGGCCGGCGAGCCGCGGCTACTTCCATCTGCCGGCGAGCTACATCGCGCTGCACGAGAACCTCCTGGATCTCACGCACCTCAGCTTTCTGCACGCGAGCAGCTTCGGAACGCCGGACTACGCGCTCGCGCCGTACGACGTCAGCCTCGATGAAGAGCGTGGGCGGTTCGCCGTCCTGCGTTCCGTGATACCGACTCGCCTGCCGCCGGTGTGGGGCGAGCCAACCGGCCTCTCCGGTCGCGATGCGGCGCGGATCACGAAGTCGGAATTTCGATCCCCTGCCGTGCACATCGTCACGGCCAGCTTCCATGCGTGCGATCAGGCCGAGAGCGAGCGTCCCGATTTTCGCATTGCCACGGCGCACCTCGTCACGCCGGAGTCACCGGACTCCACCCACTACTTCATCCACCACGGACGGAACTTCGGCATCCACGATGCGGGCATCACCACGTTCATGCATGATCAGCTGTTCACGGCTTTCAGGGAAGACGTGGACGGGCTCACCGCGGTCGAGCAGTCGGTAAAGAGCACGCCTCCCGGGGATTTCTACGAGTTCTCGATTCCGTCCGATCGTGCCGGCGTCGCCATGCGTCGCTGGCTGCGCAAGGCGGTGCTGGCGGAGAGCCCTTCCGGCCCGAATCGCCCCTGACGGATCCGACGACTGGGCGAAACCCGCCTCGCCGCCGACCCGCTCGGTAGAATGCCGCACCCACACCTCTTTCCGGAGCCGCAGACGACATGAGCCTCAACCTGGTCTCGACGGGCCGCAATCCCCCCGAGGAAGTGAACGTCATCGTCGAAGTGCCGGTAGGTGGCGAGCCCATCAAGTACGAGATGGACAAGACCTCGGGCGCGCTCATCGTGGACCGGTTCCTCTATACGTCGATGCGGTATCCCGGCAATTATGGGTTCATCCCCCACACGCTCTCGGACGACGGCGATCCGTGCGACGTGCTCGTCGCGAACCAGCGGGGAATCGTTCCGGGCGCGGTGCTGGCAGTGCGGCCGGTGGGCGTGCTGAAGATGCAGGACGAAGCGGGGGGCGACGAGAAGATCATCGCGGTGCCGGTGCCCCGCCTGACGCGGCGCTACGAGAACGTGCACAACTACACGGACCTGCCGGAGATCACGCTGCGGCAGGTGCAGCACTTCTTCGAGCACTACAAGGACCTCGAGCCCAACAAGTGGGTGAAGTTGCTGGGGTGGGGAGATGCCGGCGAGGCGAAGCGGATGATCGTGGAATCGATCGAGCGGGCGGGCAAGGCAAGGAAGGACTGAGGAAGACGGGAATGGGCCGGTGCGTCAGCCGTCCGTGCGCACCAGCCGGAACCCGATGTGCGACATGCTCGAGTACGGATCGCTGCCGCGCCGCGCGCTCGGCCGATAGCTCAGGCAATAGCTCTGGTTGCAGAGAAACGAGCCGCCGCGGATGACGCGCTTGGGTGCGCTCACGGGAACGCCCGGCTCGTCCGGATCGTAGCTGTCGCCCGGACCTTGCGGATCGACGGGCACCTGGCCGGGTGAGCCGAGACCGAAAGCATCGGCGCGATACCAGTCCGCGACCCATTGCCAGGCGTTGCCGGTCATGTCGCAAAGGCCATAGCCGTTGGGTGGGAACGTGCACACGCGGCTCGTGCCGGTGGCCCCGCCCGCTTTCGGGCTGACGACGGGGAAGGGTTTCGCAGCGCCCTCCCAGACATTGGCCATGCGCTCACCGTTGGGCGAGAACTCGTCGCCCCACGCGTAAGTGGCCTGCTCGAGCCCGCCACGTGCGGCGTACTCCCATTCGGCTTCGGTCGGGAGACGCTTGCCTGCCCAGCGCGCATAGGCCTGCGCGTCTTCGTAGGAGACCTGCACGACGGGGTGATTATCCTTGCCCTCGATGGAACTGCCCGGCCCTTGCGGATGGCGCCAGTTGGCGCCGGGTACGTAGCGCCACCATTGTGAATAGTCGTCGAGGTTGACGGGGCGTTCGGTGCCGACGAATACCAGCGCACCCGGAACCAGCTCATCGTCGGGTGGACGCGGCGTGCCGGGCGGCACTTGCACTTTCAGCGTCTCCCAGTCGGGCTGGCGCTCGGCAGTGGTGAGGTAGCCGGACGTTTCGATGAACCTGGCAAACTGCGCGTTGGTGACGGCCGTGCGGTCCATCCAGAAACCGTGGACGCGCACTTTGTGGGCGGGGCGTTCGTTGGAACGTGCCAGGCGGTGGTCGCTGCCCATGAGGAATTCGCCGCCGGGAATCCAGCGCATGCCTTCGGGGCCTGGCCTGGTTTCGCCCGCGATCGCCCGGGTTCGCGCGGGCGCACCGGACGACTGC
>JBGAIL010000091.1:0-18759 GCA_044225565.1 Steroidobacteraceae bacterium
CTGCCTCCAGGCACGCGAGCGCCGGGGCCCTCGCGACCTGGCGGTTCCGCCCGTCGGGCGCTCAGAACCGGTAGGTGTATCGCGCGATCACGTTGCGCCGATAGCCGACGCTGCAGGCCGTCTCGATCGAGCACGAGCCGTAATAGTGCTCATCCAGAAGGTTCGTGGCGTTGAGCGCGATCTCGGAATTGCGCCAGTTGAAGGCCACGAGCGCATCCACCAGCGTGAAACCCGGCGAGGTCAGTGCGAGCACGTCGCCCGATGAGAAGACCGCCGCTTCCCTGCTCTTGCCGATGGCGCGAACGCCCACGCCCAGCCGCGCACCCATCTCGGCGTTCAGCGTGAACTGCTTCTCGCCCCAGGCCGAGGCCTGATGCTTCGGCACTGCGGAGATCGGCAGGCCCTCCTCGAGGGGATTGGTCGCCTTGGTCACCTCCATGTCGATGTAGGTATAGGAGAGGGAGAAGCTGTAATCCCTCGGCAGACGACGGATCGCCTCGAACTCGAAGCCCCGCGAGCGCACCTCGCCGGACTGAATGGTGTTCATGCCATTCTCGGGATCGGTCTGGGGGCGATTGGTACCGACCAGGTGGAAGCCTGCGACGCTGAGGAGCGTCGACGGATCCATCTGCCACTTCACGCCGACCTCGTACTGCTTGCCTTCCTGCGGCTTGAATTCATTGCCGTAGAAGTCGACGCCGATGGTCGGAATGAACGACTCGGAGTAGCTCACGTACGGGGTGACGTTGTCGACGATGTCGTAGGTGGCTCCGACGCGGAACGTCGTCGCCTTGTCGATCTGGTTCTCGCCGCCGCCGATACCGGTGGTCACCTTGTCATGGCGCGCGCCGGCAACGAGCGTGGTCCGCCCGCCGATGCGGATGTGATCCTGCAGGTAGAAGCCGAGCTGCCTGGTCTTCTGTCCGCTGTAGTCGCTCAACTCCGCATCGATGATGCTGCCGGGCTGGCCGTATACAGGGTCATACACGTTGAGGGGTGTCGCGCCTTCGGCGTACGCCGACGCCGTCCGGTAGTCGGTGTGAGCATAGTCCACGCCGCCGAGCAGGTTGTGCTCCAGGATGCCGGTACTGGCCTTGAAGGCCAGACGGTTGTCCGTGGTGACCACTTGGGTCTTCACGGCGTAGTCATAGCGGTAACGCGGCAGCAGGGTCTGCGCCGGATCGATGAATGGATTGACGCCGTTCCAGATCGAACCGTAGATGCCTGCGTTATATCCCTTCGCATCGCTGTAGCGCACGCCACCGTCATAGGTGAGGCTGTCGGTGAAGTGATGCGTCACCAGCAGCGAGCCGTTCTTCTCCTCGCGGTCGAAGTGGTTGAAGTCCGGCTCGCCGAGGAAGCGGTCATCCGGCAGGCGCCGCCCGGGCGCGTTGAGCGTCGCCTGCACCGGCAGGTACGGGAACACCGATCCCGCCTCGTCCTTCTGATAGAGACCCAGCAGTACCACCTCGGTCGCGTCGGTGGGCCTGAAGGCGAGTGAAGGCGCCACCACGATGCGGTCATCGCGGCCGAAGTCGAACTGGTTGTCCGCATCGCGATACACACCGACGAGCCGGCCCGAAAGCCCATCGGTCAGCGGGCCGGTCACGTCGAACTGCGCCTGCTTGCGATCGAAGCTGCCGTACTCCAGGGCGAACTCGGAAGCGAACTGGTCCCTGGGGCGCTTCGTGAGGCTATTCACCACGCCGCCTGCAGTACCCTGCCCGTACAGGACCGATGAAGGTCCGCGCAGCACTTCGACGCGTTCCAGCGTATAGACCTCGGAGCGGGCCGTGTTGTAGCCGTCGGCCCGGACCATGCCATCCTGATACTCGGTGGCGCTGAAACCGCGAGCGGAGTAGTAGTCGAAGCGCAGGTCCGAGCCGTTGATCTCGGTGCGCACGCCGGCGGTGTAGCGCAGCGCTTCCTGCAATCCCAGCGCGCCGCGATTGGCGATGTCATCGGCCGTCACGATACTGACCGCCTGCGGCGTTTCAGTCAGCAGCACGTCGGTCTTGGTCGCGGTCGTGGCACGGAAGCCCTTGACGACGACTTCGCCATTCTCGGCATCGGCGCCGGGCGAACTCGAAGAGCTGCTCGTATCGGTCGCGGACACCGAAGGTACGGTCTCGGCCTGTGTCAGGCGCAGGTAACCCTGCGGATGGGCGTTGCTCTGCGCCTGGGACGGATCGGCGGCCGATTGCACCAGGATCGTTTCGTTCGGCAGCACGCTGAACACCAGACCCGTGCCTTGCAGCAGGATTCTCAGCACGGCCGTGGGCTCGAGATCGCCCTTGATCCCGTGATTGCGCTTGCCGTGGACGATGTCGGTCGAGAACAGGATCTGCCGGTCGCTCTGCTGGGCAAACGCGCTCAGCGCCGCCGCGAGATCCTGCTCCTCGATGTCGAAGCGGATGGTGGACGGGGCCTCGGCGGTAGCCAGGGCAGCCGCGGGCAGGACGGAAAGGGCGAGCAGGAACGACCGAAGCGCTGGGTTCATCGTGATCTTCCCCGTGTTCCAGGTATGTCGCGTGCCGATTGCACTCCATCCCTATTACGCAACGGAAGCATCAACCCTCATGGGCGCACGGATTATTTCTCGTGGCGGCTGCGCAACCTAGCGGCGCGGGACCAGCACGATCTGCAGATCGCCATGGTTCTCGGCCCGCACCGGAAAGTAGCGCTGCAGCGCATCGGCAAACGCTTCCGGCTCGCCGGCACGGAACATGCCATTCACGGTGAACCGGTCCAGCGCCGGGTCCTGCACGACGATCTGCTTGGGGCTGTAGCGGTTCATCTCTTCCACGGCCCGGGACAGCGACAGATTGCGCAGAAATATGCGCCCCTCGCGCCATCCCGTGGCCCGCGCCACATCGACCTCGCGCAGTACGTCCGCCGGGCTCGACGAATCCGCCATCGGCGAACCGGCTGCGGAATGCAGGGACGCGATGAGCTGCTGTCCCGGTCGCAGCGACGCCCGGACCGTATCCGGTGTGTTGCGCCGATCGACGTTCACCCTGCCCTCGAGCAACGTCACCTGGACCGACGAGGGCTCGAGGCGCACATCGAACTCCGTGCCCACGGCGATGATGTCGCGATCCCCGGCCCTCACGACAAACGGTCGCGCCGGATCCCGCGCCACACGGAACAAGGCCTGTCCGGCGACGAGCGTGAGATCGCGCCGCGAGACGCCCAGGCGCACTTCGACGGTGGTACGCGCATTGAGCTCGACCACCGAGCCATCCCTCAGTGTGATGACGGTGCGCTGCCCCGTCTGCGTTTCATAGCGGCCTGCGGCATCCGTTCGATTCCACACCGGACCCACCCGGGCGTAAAGCACGATGCCGCCGATGAGCACCAACATGCTCGCCGCGACACTCCACGACCTGACGCGACGGCGTCTGGCGATGGAGGCGACCGCCGCATCGTGAAGTCCACGCACGTCGGCGCGATTCTCCGCACCCTTGAGTGCCGCAGAAAGCATCTGCAACCTTTCGAACTTGGCGCGGTGAGCCGTATCCGCATCGCGCCATTCGACGAAGCGCGCGCGATCCGCGTCCGTGCAATTCGGCGAGCGCAGCAGGGAATCCCAGAATGCGGCCCGCTCGGCGACGGGATTCTGCGCCGCTTCGACGGGACGTGGCCCCGAGGTGCTCACGTGGGATCCACCCGGTCGAGCAGATAGAGGCTGGCGCGAGCCATGTGCTTCTCGATGGTGCTGATCGCAATGCCCATCTGCGCCGAGATCTCCGCGTGGGACAGCTCGTGCAGGTGATAGAGCGTGAAGATGTTCCGGGTCCGCTCCGGCAGCTCGTGCAGCGCAGCCAGTATCTGCTCGATCAGCTGCGCACCCTGGATCAGGCGCTCCGGGCTCGAGGCTCCCTGCGCGACGGCGCCGTGGATCTCATCTTCATAGGGCTCGTGGGCGCTGCCGCTGCGGTTGACGTGGCGACGCTGCCGGTCGCGCAGCAGGTTTGCGGCCGTCGTGAAGAGATACCCTTCGACGTGATTCTCGGGATCGACCGAGCCAGCCCCGGCCAGCCGCAGAAAGACATCCTGCACCAGATCCTCGGTGTCGGCCTGACTGCCGCCGACCCGCTTCCGGAAATACCGCAGCAGGGGCTGCCGGAAGCGCCGCGACAGCGCATCCACGACCGTCCTCTGGGACGCTCCGCGAAGAGAGGAGCCCAGAGTCTTTTCTCGCGGCGGAGATGCGGACATGCCCGAAGGGACTCCAGAACGGATGCAGCCACTGACGTATTACGCAGCAGCGCCGCCAATCCGCCTGTCCGGATTTCGAGCACCGCGCCGGGTGCGGCCGGCTCGCCCGGAATCTTCGGATAATCGACTCAAGAATATTATTTCAATTAATTGAATTTATTAATAAAAATATCCATGAATACTGCACCGCATCACTCTCGTCACCACGAGTACCTGAGCGTCGCATACACGGCTCTGCGCAACCCGGCGAAGCAGAACTGCCCCTGACACGACGCCAGATACGATTTGTCCAGCAGATTGACCGCGTTGAGCTGCAGACTCAGGCCATGCAGCGACCCGGACCGCCCGAAGTCGTAGTGCACCATGGCGTCGTACAGCGTGAATGCCGGCACCCGCAGGGAATTCACGTCATCGCCGTAGGTGGCCCCGACGCGCCGCGCGCCGCCGCCGAGCCCCAAGCCGCTCAACGCTCCCACGTGGACCGTGTAGTCCGCCCATAGAGAGAGCATCTGCTGCGGGATCTGCACCGGATGCTTGCCCTGAACGGGCTCCGACTCTCCGTCGAGAGTCGTGCCGAAGAGATTCGACCGGGTGTTGATGGCATCGCTGTAAGTGTAGGTCGCACTCAGGTCGAGGTCGTCGGTCGGACGCGCGTGCCCCTGCAATTCGAATCCGCGCACGCGGATCTCGCCACTCTGAACGGAGTATCCGGGATGCGTCGGGTCCAGATCGGGCGTGAGCACGTTCCGCTCGGTGAGGTTGTACACGGCCGCGGTGAGGAAACTCCCCGAGCCGGGCGCCTGATACTTGACCCCGAGTTCGGCCTGCGCTCCCTTCGTCGGAACGAATGCCTTGCCGGAGAACGTCGATCCGAGCTCGGGCTTGAAGGCCGTCGAATAGCTCGCGTACGGCACCATCCCGTTGTCGAACAGATAGGTCGCGCCCACGCGCCAGGTGAAGGCGCGATCCGTCTGCCCGGAAGGCGAACCGGCCCCCGATGCGTCCGTGTAGACGGCTCTGTCCCTCGCAAAATCCAGGCGGGCGCCGACCAGGAAGCGCCATTTGCCGAGACTAATCTGGTCCTGCACGTAAGGACCGACCTGCCGTTGCACCTCGTCATACTGCTCCGGGCTGTCGAGGGCGTCGAGCGGGATGTCCTGGCGGTGATCCGGGGCGAAAATGTTGATGGAAGGAATGTTCTCGAAATCGAACGCGAAATCGAACGCGCTGGAATACCGCTTGTAGTCGACCCCGAACAGGAGGGTGTGCGACAGCGCGCCGGACGCGAATTTCCCCAGCAGCTGCGTGTCCACCGCGAACGAGTCGGCGCCGACCCGCCCATCGTACAGATAGCGGTCCGCGGTCATGAGATCCGGCTCGAGATCGCCGATGTAGAGAAAATTGTAGGACGCCTGGAGGTGCGAGAACCGCAGGTTCTGCCGGACCTGCCATGCCTCGCTGAAGCGATGGTCGAAGACGTAGCTGATCGAGCGGATGGTCTGGTCGCTGTCGTAGAAGCCCAGGTCTCCGGTGAAGGTGTCCAGGGGGATGCGCCCGTTCGGATTGGGCAGGAGAGTGCCGCGGACCGGCAGCGCATCGTACGCGCCGACATTCGGGTTGTAGATGTACTTGCCGAGTACGGTGAGGCTCGTATCCTCATCCAGGCGCCAGGTGAAGGCCGGCGCGATGGCCGCCGTCCTGCGCTTCACGAAGTCGGTCTGCGTGTCTTCGCCGAATCCGACGCCGGTCAGGCGATACAGGAATCTTCCATCGCCGTCGAGCCGGCCGCCGAGATCGAATGCGCCCGCGACGCGTCGGTGGTTTCCGACGCCGAGCTCGAGTTGATGGATCGGCGCGTCGGCGGGCGTCTTGCTGACCAGGTTGACGATGCCGCCCGGAGTCGTCTGCCCGTAGAGAACGGACGCCGGCCCGCCCATCACCTCCACTCGCTCCAGCAGATGGGGATCGATGATGCCTCCCAGGTCGTCGTCCCTGAGGCCGTCGAGAAACCCGCTGGCCGGAAAGCCGCGCAGCAGCAGGCTGTTCTGGGCCTGGTTGTTCGAGTTGGTTCCGTAGGCTTCCGGGTAGATGCCGGGCGTGTAACGCAAGACCTCGTTGACCTCCTGCGGCATCTGCGCGTCCATCTGCTGCCGCGTGACGACGAAGATCGACTGCGGCAGCTCGCGTATCGGCGTGAGAGTCTTGCCGATGATGACCGGGATGTGCGTGCCGGTGACGACCACCTCCTCCAGCTCGCTTCCAGATTCCCGCTGATCCGGGCTTTGCCGTGCGCTCCCGTCGGCCTCGCGATCCCGTGCGGCAGCGTCGGAATGCGACGCGGCGCTCTGAGCCAGGCTGATCGGCGCCATTGCGCCGGACGCCGCGGAATCCCCGCGTCGCCCGGACGCAGCCGGCTCGCTCGACCTGGCGGTCACCTTGATGGTGTTCGGCCCGACGGAGCTGTAGTCCAGGTCCGTTCCGGCGAGCAGCCGGCCGAGCGCGTCGCGAATCGTGTAGCGGCCCTTGAGACCGGCGGTCTGCCGTTCGGCGAGCTGCGAATCCGAGGACATCACCTGGATCTGTGTCTGGTGGGAGAAGTCGACCAGGGCCGAGGACAGCGGCTGCGAGTCGATGGCGAAGGTCGTCTCGCGGTCGAGATCCACCGCCCAGGCCGGAGCGGCCCCCGAGGCGATCATGAGCATGGCGGTCATGAAGAGTACGCGCATCACGGAACGCTCCTACGAAGATGAATGCCGTCGGCGTCGGGGTAATGGAGGACGATGCCGCTCACGACGCCCTTCGCGTCGCGCTCGATGCCGATCGTCAGGTCGGCGTGCGATCCCTCCACTCCATCGAAGTGATCGGCGAAGGTCGGTGTCAGAATCTGCGGCTCGATGTACCACACGCTGCGAATGGCAAGCCGGCTGCCGTCCAGGTACAGCGTGTAGGTCGCATCGAGCTCTTCGCTGTAGTAATTGCCGCATAGCGACTGAAGCTCCTCCACGCTGGGCCGCACGCGATCGACGCGCCTGTAAGTCCGCGGCGGCGCGCCGGCGCCATCGACACCGCCCGCGGTACGCGTCCAGGAGCTTCCTGCCTTCGAGAATCGGGCGCATGCTCATCAAACCGACGTGCTCGCCCCAGGCGCCGTCGAGCCGGTACTCGAGGTCCTCGAGCACGTTGCCTGAGGCATCCATCGTGCGCAGCGTGCCGTTCTGCACCTGCAGCGACAGCAGATTGCCGGAGGGCCCCGCGAAATCTCCGGCGAGCGATGCGAGCCGTGCGGGTTTCAGCCGCACGACGCGGGCGGCCGGCGGCATCGCATCGGTGCCCATGAAGATCGCAGCGACGCCGTCCATCAGCTCTTCGAGCTCCACTGGGACATTCGAGAGCAGCACGACCGAGAGCCGCTCGGCCGGAAACACGGCCACGATGGCCATGAAGCCCGGCACTTCGCCGGTGTGGGTGACTGCCTCGTGGCCGGCGAAGCGCTGCTTGTAGAGTCCGAAGCCGTAGTTGATGGATGTGCCGTCGCTCAGGAGGCCTGGCGCGGTCAGCTCATCGATGAGCGCGCGGTCCCCGACGGTCGGCGAGAGGAAGTTCTCCGCCCACTTCGCCAGATCCTCGACTGAGGACAGGACGTTGCCGGGGCCGATCGTCTCGCGGTTGTAGACGGCCCGCAGCCAGGTGCCGCCCTGATCCGGCTCGTAGCCCGAGGCGCTGTTCGGGACGAATTCGCTTAGCTGGTCGCGCACGCGCGTATGAGCCATGCCGAGAGGCTTGAAGATGCGCGCAGCCGCGAAAGCACCCAGGCTCTGCCCCGAGACCACGCGGACGATCTCGGCCAGCAGCGCGTAACCGGAATTCGAGTAGGCATACCGTGTGCCTGTCTCGAACTCGAGCCCGCGCTGACGCGCGAGGAGGTTCATGGCCTGTTGCTGGCGCACGAGCGCGCCGTCGTCCATGCCGATGAGGTCCGCCAGCGCGATGTAATCGCGCAGGCCGCTCGTATGATGCAACAGGTTCGCGATGGTGATGGGCCGCGGGTACCGCGGCATCCAGGGCAGGTACGTACGGATGTCGTCGTCCAGCTTCAACTTGCCTTCGCGCGCCAGGAGCGCGATGCAGAAGGCCGTGAACTGCTTGGAGACACTGCCGGTGTTGAAGATCGTCGTCGTCGTGATCGGCGCCGGGTATTCCAGGTTCGCGAGGCCGTAGCCGCGCAGGACGAGAGGCTGGCCGTCGCGAAATACCCCGACGGCGACCCCTGGGCTGCCCGGCATGCCGTGGGCGAAACAGCATATCGATCGCCGCAGCAGGATCGCGCACCGCGGCCGCCGGCGCAGCGACAGTGAGCATGCCGTGACCTGTCAGGATGAGAACGGACAGTATCGCTGCATGCTTCCTCGCTCTCGAGTGAGAGCGGTGTGTGAGCTTCATTTTGCCTTCCCAAGAGGTTTCCCAATCAGGAAGACGCGCGAGCGGTCCAATTCGGTCTTGCGAGCGGCTTTCGCCGTCGCGCGCTCTCAGAGCCGGGAAGCCTCGGCAGACGTCAGGACGACGGTCGACGTTCCGTCGTCGAGCTCGACGTTCCGCACGGGATAGATTTTCGGCAGCGCCGCGATCCATTCGTCGATTCGCTGCCGGAACACCGTTCCGGAATAGTTGAGCGTCGTCACGCGCGGGTCTTCGATGCGGATGGGCGCCCGCGCGTACACGTTGACCGCCTTGATCACCTCTCCCAGCGGCGCATTGAAGAACTGCATGCTGGGACCTGCCCAGGGATGGCCCACGTCTCCGGGCAAATCATGCGCCGCCGCGTTGAGATCGTCGAAGCTCAGCCGCGTTCGCTCCCCTGCCCTCACCCGCACCCGTCCGGGCAAAGCGGAAACGGAAGCCGCGGAAGGCGCAGAAGAAGCGCTTTCGTCTGTCTGCGTCACCGCACGCACCACGTCTACGCCGCCTTCCGTCACGGTGACACTCAGGCCGAGGGCATCGCGCGCTACGCTGAATGCCGTACCGACGGCAGTAACGCTGATTTCCCCCGCCCGGACGATGAAAGGACGCCTTGCGTCCCGCCTGACCTCGAAATAAGCCGCGCCCTGCAGGACCTCGAGCACACGCGAATCCGCAGCATACGAGACGCTCGCGGTGGCGCGAGCGCTGAGCGTCATCGCGGAGCCGTCGGGCAGCCGCACCGTTCGATACTGATCCGTCGGGGCAGAATACGTGTGCGTCCGGGAAGCCGGCGCCACCACCCACCAAACGCCGATGGCGAGTGCCACCGCTGCGCAGGCCGCCACCGCGAATAGCACGGTCCTGCGCGTCGCCGAAGCCGTCCGCGCTGGAATCGAGCCGGCTCGCAGCATGAGCCGATGTCGGTCGGTGACGTTGCGCAATCGCAGATAGAACGACTGCGCCTCATCGAAGGCGAGCCGATTGTCTTCGCTCGAGCCGTACCACTGCAGCCATGCCTGGAGATCCCGGCCGGGTTCCGTCTCGTCCGGCAGACGCTGCAACCAGTCGAATGCCGACTCGCGACGCTCGGCGTCCGTCAGGCGATTTTCGGGAAGGCGGCTCATCGACGCGACCTCGGGCTCCTGGCTGCCCCTTCCAGCCAGTCCTGGCAATGACGCAATGCGCGCGCGACGTACCGGCGAACCTGCCGGTCGCGCACCTCCATGCGCATCGCGATCTCAGCCGTGACGTACCCTTCGACGTGCAGAATGAAGGCTTCGCGGCATTTTTCCGGCAGCTCCTGCAGCGCCTCGGCGATCAGGCCGATCTCCTGGTCGGTCATGGCCTGCGCGTCGGTATCGGTGGCGTCGCAGAACTCGCCGAACAACTCGCCGGAATCCCGTTCGCGAACCTGAACGCGGCGCACTCGATCGATGGCGAGATTGGAGGCGGTGCGAAAGAGATAGCCGCGCAGGAAACCGATGGCACCCGGCCGATCCAGCTGCAGGAGACGCACGTAGGCCTCCTGCGCGACATCGAGAGCATCCTGCCGCGAGGGAAGCCGGGTCAGCAGAAAGTTCACCAGCGCCTGGTTGTGATCCCGAAACAGCTGCCTGACGGTCGCATAGTGACCGGCAGCGAGGCCGCTCCCGGAGGGCGGGTCGGGCGATTCCAGCTCCCCGGATGGCTCTTCGACCCTGTCAGGCAAACGGCGCCGCTTCAATCGCTGACTCCTCCTGTCTCCATAAGACGCACGAGAGGGCTGCAACGGTCTTCCGCGGAAATATACTCCGCCCGCCGCGGCTCGTTCCTCTAAAGTATCCGCATGCCTCAACCCGCTCGCCGGGCCATCCATCGCGCAACCCGCCATGCCATCCCGGCCAGCTCGTTCGCGCTGCTGGCCATCGCGCTCCTTCCCGCGTTCGCAGCCGATGGCGGCACGGCCCGAGAGTCCGCGACGCTGAAGCCGCCCCCGCCGGGCGCGCTGGCCGAAGCCGTCGAATGGGCGCACGCGAATGCGCTGCCTCTCGAAACGGTCGAGCCGGGATCCATGCACGCGGACCTGCAACCCCTCAAGACCCTGATCGGCGATGCGCACGTCATCGGATTCGGCGAGGGAATGCACCACACGCACGAGTACCTCGCTTTCCGTAACCGCCTGTTCGAGTTTCTGGTGGAAGAGATGGACGTGACGGCGATCGGTCTGGAGACCGGGGCCACCGAGGCGCTGGCGGCGAACGACTACGTGCTGGGTCGCAGCGAGGCGAGCCATGCGGCTTACGCGAGCGTGTTTTCCTGGGCGCCCGATGAGGCCAGCGAGGAAAGTCGCCAGCTCCTCGACTGGATGCGCGCCTACAACCAGCGCGCCACGACGAACCGCCCCTTGCAGGTGTATGGCCTCGACCTCACCGGTGGACGCAGCGGCGAGTTCACCCATGCGCGGCTCGCCCTGGACGCGATGCTGGCCTATGTAGATCGTGTGGATGCGGACCGGGCGCGCTCGCTGCATGCGGTGCTGGATCCATTGCGGGGCAGCTTCGATTCCAGGAGATATCCGGCCCTGCCAGGCGCTTCACGGGATTCGCTCACGGGAGCCATCGCGGATGCGATCGGCGCTTTCGAGCGCGATCAGGTGCGATGGGTCGAGGCAAGCTCTTCGTTCGACTATCAGCGCGCTTATCAACAGGCCGTCGTCGCACGGCAGCTCGACATGGGCTTTCGGTGCGGCCCGGGCCACGACCCGCAGTCGCAACGTGACGCCTCGATGGCCCGCAACGCGCTCGCAGCGCTGCAGCAGCTGGGCCCGGAAGCCCGGCTGATGGTCTTCTCATACGTCGGGCACATCCGCAAAGGCCCGACCGGCACGGACTACACTCCATTCGGCGGATATCTGCGCGAGCTGATCGGGAATCAGTACTTCGTGATCGGCTCGCTGTTCAACCGGGGAGCCGTCGGGACAGCCGGCATCGACGAGCATCCGGTGCCCCTGTCGGATCCTTCCACGCTGAATGCGGCGCTGCGCGCGGGCGCCGGCAGGGACCTGTTCTACTTCGACACGCGCCGCTTTCCCGCGTCGGGCCCACTCGCGGACTGGATCGATCGCGGCGCGCCACTTCGCAACCACCCCTTCGAAGGCCGGCCGCGACAATCCTATGACGTCCTGGTGTTCGTCGACACGATCCAGCCACTGCATCGGCTGACTTCCCGGCCTCCATGATCACGAGGGCGACCGACACCTGCCCGTGGCGAGAGCATTGATCCTGGAAAGCAAATTCGCGGCTGACCGCGCCTCCCTGCCGACCATTCACTGGCGCGAAGACGGCAAGGCATTCGAAGCATGCTGGCGCTCCCACAACGGGATGCCCCCTGCCACGCGTGTCGTCGTCATTGATGGGAAAATTACAGCAGACGAGGCTTACGGGCTCGCGTGCCAAGGCACCGCGCTTCTCTGGCGCGGCGACTTTCAGGAGGCGCGCCAGATGTTGAGCGCGTTGGGTCATCGCGCGGACCGCCCGCAGGGCAGATCACGAACTTCAGCCGCAAATGCACTGGCCACCCCGGCCGATGCTTTCCATCGCTACCGCCAGGCCAGGTCGCAGCGAGCCCGCACGCTCAACGCGTTGTTGATCCCGCTCAACGACGACTACTCGATCCCCTTGCCACGAGCGCCGGACATCCGGCAAGCCTGCGCGGAGGCCTACGGTCCCGCGGAAACGGCGTCAGTCACATCGCTGCGAGGGCTGCTCGGCGTGATCGGCGCGCACGAGTGGCGCACGAAAGGCATCGAAATCCCGGAGGCAGGCGGCCGAATTCACCCGCACTTCGGTGTCTTCGCACCGGTCCGCCGTGAGTACGTGGACCTCGTCAGCACGACGCCTCTGCCGGCTGCCTGCGCTTCATCGAGCCGTGCTCTCGATATCGGCACGGGCACCGGCGTGCTCGCCGCGGTACTTGCACGGCGCGGCATCGAACGAGTCACCGCTACCGATCTCGATGCGCGCGCTCTGGCGTGCGCGCGTGAGAACATTCGACGACTCGGGCTTCGGGAACGCGTCGATGTCGTGCAGGCGGACCTTTTTCCGGAAGGTCGCGCAGCGCTCGTGATCTGCAACCCGCCATGGATTCCCGCGCGGCCGGGCTCGCCCATGGAGAGCGGAATCTATGATCCCGAAAGCCGGATGTTGCGCGGATTNGGCTGAAATCACTTCTCTGTGGCGGCTCGCGGAACGCTGAGAGCGTCGGCGTTCAGAACTTCTCGTCCGGCCTCAAGTACCGCCACTTGCCCACCGGCAGCCCTCCCAGCGGGACGTTGCCACTGCGGACGCGCTTCAGTCCGGTCACGAAAAGCCCCACGATCTCGCACATGCGGCGGATCTGGCGCTTGCGGCCCTGGCGCAGCACGAAGCGCAGCTGGTGCTCGTTCTGCCATGACACCTGTGCGGGCTTCAGCTTCACGCCATCGAGCGTCAGGCCGTGCTGCAGGCGCTTCATGCCGTCGGCGCAGAGGCTGCCCTCGACCCGCACGAGGTATTCCTTCTCGACCGAGGAATCCTCGCCGATCAACTGCTTCGCGACGCGCCCATCCTGGGTGAGCACCAGCAGCCCGGTGGAGTCGATGTCCAGCCGGCCGGCGGGAGCGAGCCCACGCAGGTGCCCCTGCTGGAACTGCATGGGCGAGGGATCCGCCGCCCAGCGGTTCTCCGGGCGGATCAGCACGATGGCGGGCTCGTAGCCGTCTTCGGCCTGACCGGAGACATAGCCCACCGGCTTGTGCAGCAGGATGGTGACTTGTGCGCTCTGGTGCTCGCGCGCGGCCCGATCGATCTCGATGCGTGCGCCGGGCGACACCCGTGCGCCGAGCGTATCGACGACTTCGCCATCCACCCTCACCCAGCCGCTGGTGATCCAGCGATCCGCCTCGCGCCGCGAGCACAGACCGAGCTCGCCCATGCGCTTGGAGAGGCGCGGGTGCTCAGGATTCCCTGGAGAGGCGTGCGAGCGGGTCATGCAGATGATTCATGCCAGCTTTGCGGCACCGCTGCAAGGTCGCGGGCGATCACACGACACGAATCCGCCTGCAGCGAACGTCCCCGGCGTCGGTCGCATCCATCCACCTCGGCCGTTCGACAGGCAACGCATTTCATTGCGTGCGTCGCGAATCGACCGGAGATTCCCTAGAATTGGAGATCGGGCATGCTGCTGATCTACCCTCCGTGGATTCGAACCTGCTAGAGACCAAGTTCCGGCCCCTCACCGGCATCCACGATGCGTTGCCGCGCCCGGGGCTGGTGCATCGCTGCATGAAAGGGTCGCCGTCCGATGCCCGACTCACCCTGATCGTGGCCCCCGCCGGATTCGGCAAGAGCACCTTGCTCGGCGCGCTCCGGCAGGCCTACGAAGCCGATGGTTACCGCACCGCCTGGCTCAACTGCGACGAGCTCGACCAGGATCCCAACACGCTCGGCGGCAGCCTGGCCAGGGCACTGAAGCACGCCGGCATCGTGCTGCGCGGGACGCTGCGTGGCATGGAGGACATCAGTCGCAAGTGCATGGGGCTGCCCTACCGGCTGGTCATCATCCTGGATGAGTTCGACGTCGCGGCCAACGCGCGTCATGACAGCGCCCTGGAAAGCATCGCCCGTACCGCTCCGGACAATCTTCGCATCGTCGTGGCCACCCGGGCGCAGCCAAAACTCAGCTTCGTGAGACTGCAACTCGATGGCTGCCTGCGGCTGATCGACGCGGCGTCCCTGCGCTTCACCGAGGAGGAAGCCCGGGAGTTCCTGAGCGGCATGGGTCCACCCGATGCCGTATCGGAATTGATCGCGCGCGCCGAGGGCTGGCCGTTCGTGCTGCAGCTGTTGCGCCTGTACGCACAACGGCAAGCGCAGACCGGCGGTGCCGGGCCGGCGCTGGTATTGCCCGAGTCCAGGATCGCCGGCTACCTCGCCTCCGAGGTCATGTCACGGCTCGACCCGCAGCTGCGCTCGTTCGCGGTAGAAACCTCCCTGTTGCCCGTCCTCACGGTCGAAGATGCCACCGGCGCTACCGGCCGGGACGACTGCGCGGCGCTGCTGCACAGGCTCGAGCCTCTGGTACCCATCGTGACGCTCGACCACAATCCGCTCAGCGCGCGGTTCCATCCTCTGTTCCGCGAGTATCTGCGCACCGAGCTTGACAAGGCCGGGCGCGCACATGTCGTGCAGCTGCACGAGCGCGTCGCGCTCCAGTATGCGGATACTCAACGGATCTACCAGGCGGTTCGCTGCGCCCTGGCGGGCGGACTGACCGGCCTCGCCGTATCGATATTGGAACGAGCGGGCGGCATCAGATACCTGATCTCCGCCGGGCTCACGGATGCACGTCGCGTGCTCAACCTGCTGCCACGTTCCGCGATCGAGAAGCAACTGCGGCTACGGTTGATGGCCGCGGGCACCATGATTCTGCAGGAGCGCGACGACGACGCGCCACGCGAGCTGGCGATCATCGAAGCCGAACTGCAGGAAGGACGCTTCGAGGGGCAGCTCGACGAGATCGCCAGGGGCGATCTGGCCACCGCACAGTCGCTGGTGCGCATCGCCGAGATCGATCATCGCGTGGCTCAACCCGATTGGGAGACCTTGCATGAAGCGACCAGACGCGCGGCCGAGGCCGCACGCAACGATGCACGCTTGTCGATCGCGCCATTGCTCCTCGAGATAATCCTCCTGCTGCGGCAAGGCGACCTGACGCGCGCGGATCCATTGATCGACGCCTATATCGCCGTCAACGAACACGACGGACGCTTTCAGACGTCGTCGGATGCGCGCACCTACCGCGGCATCTATGAAGGGCAATCGGCCCAGACCGTCCATGCGACCATGGGCCAGATCCGCTACCTGCGCAACGACGTCACGGGCGCAGCCGCCTATTTCGACCGCATCCGGGACGATCATGCCTATGTGCTCTTTGAAGCCTACGCAGCCAAGCACGTGTGGCGCGCCCAATGCGACGTTGCGACAGGCAACTTCGAAGCCGCGCTGGAACGGCTCGATCGCGCCGAAAAGCAGGCCGAGAGCCGCAAGCTCGTGCACCTGGCCGTCCTCGTGGGCGCCATGCGCACGGAGGTACAGGTCACCCATCGCGGTGATCCGCTCGAGCAGCAGTCACCGCAGCCGCTGGACGAAGTCACCGAGTTGCTGGACACGGCGCTGCACGGCGAAGCACTGCCGTGGTTCACCCGTACCTGGCTGATCAGGGCCAACATCGCGACCGCCGTCGCCCAGGAACGTCACGCTGATGCGATCCACATCGCGGAAAGATTCCTCCAGGCGGTGACTGGCTCTTCGCGGCGACTCGTGGAGGCCGAAGCCTGGCTGCTGCTCGCGCGCGCGTCCGGATCGAGCGAGCCGAATCCGCGGACCCGCGCTGCCGTCGGCCGTGCGCTGCAACTGACGGCTGGCTCGGGAGCGTACCGCTTGTTCTTCGACGCCGGCGCCAGCGTCCTGGCGTGCGTCGGTGAATGGGCGGCCGCGAAGAGCGGTTCCCCCTCGGAATGGGCCGGTCAGATCGCAGCCCGGATGACTCCGGCGGATCGCATGTCGTGGCGGCAGAGGGCGGTGCTGCGCGAGCTGTGCAAGGGCTACTCCAACAAGGAGATCGCCCGGGCGCTGCGGCTGTCGCCCGAAACGGTCAAGTGGTACCTCAAGGGCATCTTCGATCATTTCGGCTTGTCGACCCGCGAAGCCGTCATCCAGGCGGCCACTCACCCGGCGCCGGCCGCGCCCGTCCCGCCCGCCCCACCAGCCTGACCACCCCCCGCCGTTCCCCCCGCGACAGCATGGCCGCCCCACCCCCCGCCGTTCCCCCCGCGACAGCATGGCCGCCTGATTGTCGTCCGCCCGGCAGCTTCGCTGTAATCGGGACGTGAAGCGACACATACAGGGGGGTCTCATGGCCAAGAGCGACAATCGAATTCTGCGGGTAGTCATGCATGCCGGGCTGGTCGTGGGCATGGTGCCCGCAAGCCACGCCGAGGACCAGAGTGAGTCATCCGCGACGCTGCAGGAGATCGTGGTCACGGCGCGACAGCGCGAAGAGCGCCTGCAGGACGTGCCCGACTCGATCACGGCGTTCACTGCCGAGACCATCCTCGACGCCGGCATCAGCAAGGTCGGCGATTTCATGAACCTGACGCCGAATCTGTTCCTGCGCCGGTCGGCCGGCGGCGACGGACTGGGCATCACCATGCGCGGCATTTCCACCGGCCAGAACGGCTGGGCGCCGGTGACCCTCGTGGTCGATGGCCTGCCGACCGCGGGCATATCCGGCTTCGATCAGGGAACCCTGTTCGATGTCGAGCGCATCGAAGTGCTCAAGGGCCCGCAGAGCGCGCTGTATGGCGCCGGCGCCATTGCCGGCGCGATCAACATCATCACCAAGGAGCCCACCGACCATTTCGACGCCAGCGGCCGGTTCGTCGCGGCGGAGGGCAACGACTACAGCGTCGATGCCTCGGTCTCCGGGCCGTTGAGCGATTCGGTCCGCTTCCGCCTGGGAGGCTCGTACCGCGACAGCGACGGGGTATTCAAGGACCAGGACGGCGATCCACTCAACTCGGAGCAGCTGAAGGCGGTTCGTGCCCGGCTGGTCGGCGAATGGGGCAACCTGAGCGTGAACGCGGTCGGCTACTGGTCCAATCTTCAGCCGGCCAACCTCAATTCCACGGTGGCGCTGCCGACCACCGATCCCGCCGTGGTCAAGACCCTGCTCGACGATTTCAGCATACGTCCCGACCGCGGCATCATCGCGCACGCCGACCGCGAGATCAGGGAAGCCTCGATCAAACTGAGCTACCAGCTGCCGGTGGGCAAGCTCGAACTGCTGGGCGGTTACAACAGGGACGACACGCATGCGCGCGGCTCGGCTTCGTTCGTCAAGCCACCCGCCGCGGGCACCTTCTGCGGACCGGTAGGCGGCAACGCGGCCGCAGCCGACTGCCTGCAGGACACGGAAGACAACAACGAGACCAAATCCGCCGACCTGCGCCTGACTTCGGACTCGAACCAGAGCATGCGCTGGCTCGTCGGCACCGCCTGGACCCGGCGCGAAGCGCTGAATGCGTTCTACCTCGACGACGTGCTGCTGAGCGGCGGCCAGCTGGTGGAGAATCCTCCCGTGGTGCTCGACTCCACGAACTTCCGCAACGACTCTTTCTTCGGCGTCTACGGCCAGCTGAGCATGGACTTGAGCGACAAGGTGGAACTCACGCTCGCGGGCCGCTGGGATCGCAACCGTTACGATTCGACGCGGTACCAGGACCGCAGCCTGAGCGTGATCGTGCCGCAGCAGGACGGCACCCTGACCCAGAAGCAGGAGGACAGCAAGTTTCAGCCCAAGGTTCAGCTGAGCTATGACTGGACCGACGACGTGATGACCTATGTCACCGTGGCGCGCGGCTTCCGGACCGGATATTTCAATTCCGGCGTGCTCACCAAGGCGGAGTCCACCACCAACTTCGAGATCGGCATGAAGGCGCTGGCCCTGGACGAGCGTTTGCAGATCAACACCGCCCTGTACCACATCGATTACTCGGAACAGCAGTTCAGCTTCATCACGGCCACCCCGCCGTTCCGCGGCTCGACCAACATTCCGAAGACCTCGATCGACGGCGGCGAAGTGGAAATCGCGGCGATCACGCCGATCGGCCTGTCGCTCAATGTCGCGCTCGGCGTGACGGACGCGCGGGTCGAGGATGGCACCGAGTCCCCGCTGACTCCGAAGTTCACACTCAACCTGGGGGGCCGGTACGAGTACGTGATCAACGACAAGCTGACCTGGTCGACGCGGATCGATTACCGCCGGCAGGGCGCTTACTACGTACAGACCGGCAACCGGTTCAACGTGGAGCCGAAGGACTATCTGAACCTGCGCACCACGCTGGAAGTCGGCGATCACTGGAGCATCAGCCTGTTCGGCGAGAACGTGTTCGATGCACAGCAGGCCGTGCAGGTGGCGGCACTGCCCTGGTACACCATTCGCCAGGACACCAGCCCGGGTCGGTACGGCATCGAATTCCGGTACGCCTTGTAACCTCGGGTG
>JBGAIL010000092.1:0-19100 GCA_044225565.1 Steroidobacteraceae bacterium
TCACCAGGTTCGCGAAGCCGAGGTCGTAGGTGAGCTCGAGGTTGTACAGCGTGAAGTTGAACTTCTTCGGGATCATCACCTTGCTGCGGTCCGGGCCGATGTCCACGGTGCGGTCCGGCTCCTCGTAGCCCATGCCGAGGCGCGTGTCCGCGCGATGCACCTGGATCATGCCTTCGGCGGTGAAGTTCTCCGTGGGTGCCCACAGCAGCTTGCTGCGCAGGTTGAGGAGCTTCGTGCCGTTGCCGTCCTTGATGCCGGCTTCAGGCTGGTCGATCCAGCCGCCGCCTTCCTCGTAGGAGCCGGCGAGGCGCAGCGCGAGCTTGTCCGAGATCAGGGGCAGGTTGATCACGCCGGAGAGCTGCTCACCCTCGTCGCCATGCGCCACGCTCGTGAGCGTGCCCTCGATGTTGCCCTCCACCCGGTCGAGCTTCGGCTTGTTGGTGATGTAGCGGATGGTGCCGCCCGCCGAGCCGAGGCCGTACAGCGTACCCTGCGGACCCTTCAGCACCTCGACGCGAGCCAGGTCCAGTGCGACCGGACTCAGCTGATTGTAGCCGTCGAGCGAGAGTGGCGACTCATCGAGATACAGGCCGACCAGCGCGCCGGAGCCGGACTGGTTGGCGAGGCCGCGCAGGAAGATGGTGTAGCTGCCGGGACCGTCCTCGCGCATGGTCAGGCCGGGCGTCGAGAACGAAAGGTCCTGGATACTCTCGATTCCGCGTTGCTTGAGCTCTTCGCCGCTCATCACGGAGACAGCCATCGGCACGTCGATCAGGCGCTCCTCGCGCTTCTGCGCGGTCACCACGATCTCCTCGAGCGCGGTGTCGTCGGCCTCGGCGGCGCGGAGCGCGCCGGACTGCGTGATGGCAAGAGCAGCCGATCCCCATGCGGTCGCCAGCAGGAATTTCGATTTCATTGTCTTCGGTCTCCGGCGCGGGACGTCCCCGTGTTCGTGCCGAGAATAGTTCAGGGGCTCGCGCGCGACGGATGACAAAGATGCGCCCGGTGGTGCGGGTTTCGCACCAGCCGGGGTGAAGATTGGCGCCTCGCGATGCCGCGGCCGCCGGCATGATGGAGGCCTGTACCCATGGGACGGCAGCATTCGTCGTGTTCAAACAACAGATTCACGTTCTCCGGGGTGCGCGCGCGCACCGTAATCGGGCCTGGACAGGCTGCGCAGCGCTGCTGGCGTCGTCGATCGGCATGGCGGGCGAAGCCTGGAACGTCACCGATACCGGGCAGCCCTACGAGGACGTGCAGGTGCCGCTCAGCGAAGGCACGTGGATGAGCGTGGACGTGAGCCCCGACGGCCGCACGCTGGTGTTCGACCTGCTCGGTGACCTCTACCGGCTTCCCGCCGAAGGCGGCGAGGCGCAGCTGATCCACGGTGGCCCGGCCATGCAGCATGCGGCTACGTTCAGCGCAGACGGCCGCTCGCTGCTCTATCTCAGCGACGAGAGCGGTGCCGACAACCTGTGGATCTCAAACGTGGATGGCAGCGAAGCGCGGCAACTCACGCACGAAACCGTGGACATGCTGATGGGCCCGACCTGGGGGCCGGACGGCACGACGGTCGCGGCTTCGAAGATCTATGCGAACTTCCCGCACATGCATGCTTCGGAGATCCGCTGGTTCGATCTCGCGGGCGGGCAAGGGCGCGTGCTGGTGGAGCCTCCCAGGAACGGGCGCGACGTGCAGGAAGCGCGCTTCTCGCCGGACGGCCGTTCCATCTACTACACGCAGCGGCTCACAGATCCGACCATCTACGTCGACGGCAACCACATCAACTACGCGATCATGCAGCGCGACCTGCAGACGGGCGCGACAGAGCAGATCCTCAGCGGCTTCGGCAGCGCTACGACACCGCAGGTATCCCGCGACGGCAAGCAGCTCGCGTTCGTGCGGCGCGTGAAGGCGAAGACGGTCCTGTTCGTCTATGACATCGCGACGCGCGCACAGCGCCCCGTCTACGACGCGCTCGACCGCGACGACATGACGGACTTCGTGCCGCAGGGCGTGTATTACCCGGCTTTCGGCTGGTTTCCGGACAACCGGCACATTGCCATCTGGGGCAAGGGCAAGCTGTTCAACGTCGATACGGCGACGGGAGAGAGTCGCGAGATTCCGTTCCGCGCAGAGGCAAAGCTGCGCATCACACAGCCGCTGCGCGTGGCAAACGACCTCGCCCCGCAGCGGTTCACGGTGAAGGCGGTGAAGCAGCTCGCGGTGTCGCCGGACGGGCGCACGCTCATCTTCAACGCGCTCGGGCATCTGTGGCGCAAGGCGTTGCCCGATGGCGCGCCCGTACGTCTCACGCAGGCGAAAGCGTTCGAGTTCGAAGCGGCGTGGTCGCCGGATGGGCGTCGCGTCGCCTACGTGGAATGGGACGACGAGCTCGGCAGCACGCTCAAGGTGGTGGGTGCGGCTGGCGGACGGGGAGGCAAGGCGATCGCGACGAGCCGCGGCGTGATCCGCCAGCCGGCGTTCTCTCGTGACGGCCAGCGACTGGTGTATCGAATCCAGGACGCGGACAAGTCGATGGGCGGGTATCGCGCGAAGGCGGGAATATACTGGGCCGCAGCTTCGGGCGCTCGCGAGAACGGTGCCACCGGCAGCCGCGAAGCGGGACATTACGTGACCGCCGGCGACGAGTCGCCGTTCTTCTCGCCGGACGGCTCACGCATCCACTATACGAAGATCGACTACTCCGGTGACAGCACGGTGCACCGCATCGAAAGCGTCACGCTCGATGGGCACGACAAACGCGTGCACGCGCAGACTCCCGACGCGGACACGCTGGATCTCACGCCGAGCCCCGATCTCAAATGGATCGCCTTCCGCGATCGCCAGCAGTACTACGTGACGCCTTATCGCGAGACCGGCGCGGTGCTCAGCGTGAGCGCGGCGAGCACCGCGGCTCCAGTCGTGCCACTGACTGACACCGGCGGGTATGCGATCACCTGGTCGCCGGATTCCTCTACGCTGCACTGGGCTCTGGGACCGTCGCTCTACAAAGCCGATGTGGCCGCGTTGTTCGGTCGTCCGGCTCCGGCTGGCATGGCGGCAGCGGGCAACGCGAGCGGTGGGAGCTCGCCTGCGCTGCCGCGATCGTACGGTACCGTTGGGCTCGAAGTGCCGGCCGACGTGCCGCAAGGCACCGTGGCCTTCACGAATGGCCGCGTCATCACCATGCGTGGCGACGAGGTGATCGAGCAGGGTACCGTGATCGTCACGGGCAACCACATCATCGCAGTCGGCCCTTCCGCGGAAGTCGCGGTACCGAAAGGCGCGAAGGTATTCGACGTGGCCGGCAAGACCGTCATGCCCGGCCTCGTCGACATGCACGGCCACATCGACTGCTGCTACGAGACCGGCGTGACGCCGCTCAAGCAGTTCACGCGCTACGCCGCGCTTTCCTACGGCGTCACGACCAACTTCGATCCCTACAGCACCGAGTTGCCGCAATACGAGAGCAACGAGACCAACCTGGCCGGCCTCACCGTGAGCCCGCGGTGGCTCGGCTCCGGCCACGTGATCTATGGCCGGGCGCAGAAGGGCGACTTCAACTACGTGCCGATCTCGAGCCTCGACGATGCGCGCCGGGTGATGGCCCGCAAGAAGGCAGTGGGCGGGCTCTACGTGAAGAGCTACAAGCAGCCGGCGCGCAGCCAGCGCCAGCAGCTCGTCAGGGCGGGCCACGAGGCCGGCGTCATGGTGGACGTGGAGGGCGAGAGCCATTTCTACTACAACGTCACCATGCTCATGGACGGCCACACCAACCTCGAGCACAACATCCCGGTGGCCAACTACTACGACGACATCGTGCAGCTGATGTCACGCGCGCACGCCTCCAACACGCCCACGCTCATCGTCACCTTCGGCGAGCTGATGGGTGAGAACTACATGTATCAGACCACGCGCGCGTGGGAAGACCCGAAGATCCGCAAGTACGTGCAGGAGACCATCAGTTACTACAGCCCGCTCGGGGCGATCTCGGGCGCGCCGCTCTACGTGCGCGGCATGACGTCCATCCACGCGGCGGACGAGATCTACGACATCGGATTCCGCTCGATGGCGCGCTCCGTGAAGAAGCTGGACGACGCAGGCGTCATCATCAACGTGGGCTCGCATGGCCAGGTGCCGGGGCTCGCGATGCACTGGGAGATGGCGCTGATGCGTGAGGGCGGCATGAGCAACCATCGCATCCTGCGCGCGGCGACGTTGAACGGCGCCAGGACGCTCGCGCTGGACAGGGAGATCGGCTCGCTCGAGGCCGGCAAGCTCGCGGACGTCATCGTGCTCGACAAGAATCCGCTCGAAGACATCCACAATACCAACAGCGTGCGCTACACGATGGTGAACGGCCGGCTGTACGACTCGCTCGAGATGAACGAGATCGGCAACTACGACCGGCCGCGTACCCGGTTCTACTGGGAGCTGGCGGACTACCACGGCATCGACTGGAACGAAGCATGGTCCAACCCGTGATCGCGGTGGAATCTGTGGCGAAGGGCGCGCGTGGCGTCGTGAGGCGAGCGCTGACCCCGCATGCACTGCTGCCTTGCATGGCCGCCGCGATGCTCGCGTGCCTGCCCACCGAGGGTCGCGCTGCGGACGGCGGGTGGGACGTCGCGAATACCGGTGAGCCTGGAGAGAACGTCACGTTCAAGGTGACCGAAGGCACCTGGATGAGCCTGGACGTCAGTCCGGACGGCCGTACGCTGGTGTTCGACCTGCTCGGTGACATCTACAGCATGCCCGCTTCGGGCGGCACCGCACGCGCGATTCTCGATGGTCCGGCGATGCAGCGCTCGCCGATGTTCAGCGCGGACGGCACGAAGCTGCTGTTCCTGAGCGATGCGAGCGGCGACGACAACGCCTGGATCGCGAATGCAGACGGCTCGGGCCCGCACCAGATCACGCGGGAGACCGTCGACGTCCTCACCGGCCCGGCATGGGGGCCGGACGGCGATTCCGTCATCGCGGCGAAGATGAGTCCGTCGTCAGCAGCTGCATTCGTCCGAGATCAGGCTGTTCGACGCCCGCGGCGGCAGCGGCACGTTGCTGGTGGAAACGCCGCCCAGTCACGAGAACGTGCACGAAGCAGAGCTTTCGCCCGACGGGCGCACGCTGTACTACACGGAGAAGGTTTCGGCGCCGAGCGCGTCCATCGTCTACATCGACGCCAGTCATGCCAATTTCGCGATCAAGCGGCGCGACATGGCTACGGGCGAGACTGAACAGATCCTCGGCGGATTCGGCGGTGCGACCACGCCGCGCGTCTCGCGCGACGGCAAGCGGCTGGCATTCGTGCGGCGCGTGAAAGAGAAGACGGTGCTGTTCGTCTACGACCTCGCGACGCGCGAGCAGCGCCCCGTGTACGACGGGCTGGACCGGGACGACCAGGCGGACTTCATCGGCCAGGGGCACTACTACCCGCGGTATGGCTGGTTCCCGGACAACCGGCACATCGCCATCTGGGGCAAGGGCAGGCTCTACCGGGTGGACGTGGAGAGCGGGCAGCACGAGGTGATCCCATTCGAGGTGACGGCGCGCCATCGCATCACGACGCCGCCCCGGTTCGAGAACGAGCTGGCTCCGGCCAGCGTGAAGGTGCGTGCCATCCGCCAGCCCGCGTTCGCGCCCGATGGCCGCAGCGTGGTGTTCAACGCGCTCGGCCGGTTGTATCGCCAGGATGTGCCCGCACAAAGCGCGCGCCGGCTGACGGCGGCCACGGAACTCGAGTTCGAGCCGGCTTTCGCGCCGGGTGGTGGCGAGATCGCCTATGTCGGCTGGGACGACGAGCGTGGCGGCACGCTGCGCATCGTCAGTGCAGCTGGGGAGCCCGCTCGCACGCTGGTCACGAGCCGCAACGTGGTGCGCCAGCCGGGTACTCACCGGACGGCTCGCGCCTCGTCTACAAGATCGACTCGGGCGACAAGTGCATGGGCGGCTACCAGGCGCGTCCCGGCCTCTACTGGATTCCGGCGAAGGGCGGCGACAGCCACTTCATCGTCGCCGACGGCGATGCGCCGCGCTTCTCCCCCGACGGCACGCGCATCTACTTCACTACCGCGGAGTACGTCGGCTACGACGTCAACCGCAAGATCGAGAGCGTGAATCTGGCCGGATTCGACCGGCGCGTGCATGCCACCGCGCAGGGCGCGGACATCCTCGATCTCACCATCAGCCCCGATCTGGCGTGGATCGCTTTTCGCGACGAGCAGCAGCTCTACGTGATGCGGTATCGCGAGGGCGGCTCGCCACTCGCCGTTTCCGCGCGGAGCGACGCCTCACCGGTGACGAAGCTGACGCAGATCGGCGGCTACGGGCTCACCTGGTCCGCCGATTCGCGCAAGCTGCGCTGGGCGCTGGGCGCGGATCTATACGAGGCCGCCATGGCGCCGGCCGCTGCTGCGCAAGGCGTGGTCCTTGCCGAAGCACCGGCCAAAGCCTATGCCCGGATCGATCTCACCGTTCCCGCCGACGTCCCGCAGGGCACGGTCGCCTTCACCAACGGCCGCATCATCACCATGCGCGGCGAGGATGTCATCGAGAACGGCACGCTGGTCGTGCAGGGCAACCGCATCGTCGCGGTCGGTGCTTCGGGCGACGTGCGCGTGCCGCAAGGCGCCAAAGTCATCGATGCCAGCGGCAAGACGCTCACGCCCGGCCTCGTGAACATGCACGGCCACATCGACGACTGCTACTACTCCTCCGCGGGCCTCATGCCGCAGAAGGAGCCAAGCATGTACGCGTCGCTCGCCTTCGGCATCACGACCAACTACGACCCGTACACCGCGGAGCTCGCGCGCTACTCCGCCACCGAGATGAATCAAGCCGGCGTCCGCGTCGGCCCGCGCTCCATCAACAGCGGTTACGTGGCGTATGGGCGCTCCGGAAAGTCGGATTCCGTGTATCTGCCGGTACGCGGCCTCGAGGATGCCCGCCAGTTCATGGCCCGCAAGCGCGCGCTCGGCGGCTTCGTGATCAAGAGCTACCGGCAGCCCACGCGTGCGCAGCGCCAGCAGCTCATCAAGGCCGCGCGCGAGGCCGGCATCATGGTGGACATCGAAGGCGAGAGCCACTTCTACAACAACATCACCATGGTGCTCGACGGCCACACGGCCATCGAGCACAACTTCCCCGTCGCGAACTACTACGACGACGTGGTGCAGCTCATGGCGCGCGCCCATTCCGCGACCACGCCGACGCTCATGGTCGCTTTCGGCGAGCTGATGGGCGAGAACTACATGTATCAGACGACGCGCGCCTGGGAAGATCCGAAGCTGCAATACGTGCAATCCATGAACAGCGGCTACAGTCCGCTCGGCACGCCGTATTCCGGCCCGCCCTACGCGCGTGGCATGACGACCATCCACGCCGCCGACGAGCTCTGGGACATCGGCTTCCGGGCCGTCGCGCGCTCCATGAAGAAGCTCGACGACGCCGGGTGGTGGTGAACTCCGGCTCGCACGGCCAGATCCACGGCCTCGACCAGCACTGGGAGATGTGGCTCATGGCGCAGGGCGGCATGAGCAACCTGCGGGTGCTGCGCACGTCCACGTTGAACGGCGCGCGCACGCTCGGCCTCGACAGGCAGATCGGCTCGCTGGAGGCGGGCAAGCTCGCCGACCTCATCGTGCTGGACCGCGATCCGCTCGAGGACATCCACAACACCAACAGCGTGCGCTACACGATGGTGAACGGCCGCCTCTACGACGCCCTGCCGATGAACGAGATCGGCAACTACGACCGCCCGCGCGGCCGGTTCTATTGGGAGCTCCATGACTCCCGCGGCATCGACTGGAAGCTGCCATGGGCCGAGCCATGAGCGGGCCAGGCGTCGAGGCTGGTGCGGCGAGACGAATGAGCGTGGACGCGGAAGTGGATTCGGTCAGGCGCGCGTACGCGGGCCAGTTGTGGCCCGATGCGCTGGTGGAGGTATTCAAGGATCCAACGCGCGCATTCGCGACGCACGTCGTGCGCCGCGGCGCGCGAGTTCGCCCATTGCCGGCCGGAGCGCCGCTGCCGCGCGAGATCACTATTCTCTCGCAGGGCGTCCGGTACGATCTCGTCGACTACATTTCCCGCAATCGCGTGGCGGGGTTGCTCATCCTCAACGACGGCAAGTCGGTGCTCGAGCACTACCAGTCCGGCAACGACGCGCGCACGCGATGGCTGTCGATGTCCGTGGCGAAGTCCATCAGCACCACGCTGGTGGGCGCGGCTGCTCACGGCGGCCATCCGCAGCGTGGGGCCGATCGCAATATGTGCCGGAGCTGGCCGGCAGCGGATGGCGGTAGCCTGCGATCACCACGTCCTGCAAATGACACGTCGGTCCCATTGGACGACACCCATACGGACGAGAACTCCGAGCGTCGCAGGATGCTCGAGCTGCAGTTCTCGCAGCGGCCGGGCGCGCTGCTGCGCTACATCGCCGGTTCGCCGCGCGTCTATGTACCCGGAACAAGTGGCGGAACTACAGCACCGGCAGGGCACGCATATCGTCGGCGCGCTGCTGCGTGCGGCGGTGGGTCGCCGCTTTCGGGATTACCTGTCCGATCGCATCTGGTCCCGCTTCCGGCATGGAGGCTGACGCCACGTGGTGGCTCGAGGCACCAGCGGCCTCGAGGTGGCAGGCAGATTCGGCGCCACGCTGCGTGACTACGCCCGCTTCGGCCTGTTCTTCATGGAAGGCGGCGTCATCGAGGGTGCTCGCGTGCTGCCCGAAGGTTGGGTGCGCGAGGCCACCGTGCCGCGCGAGGTGGGAGGCAAGCAGGTGGACTACGGCTACATGTGGTGGCCTGTGCCCGCGGCAGATGGTCTATACGCCGACGGCGCGTTGGCGCGCGCGGCATCTCCGGTCAATACATCTACATCAACCCGGTGAAACGGCTGGTCATCGCTGTGTGGAGCGCGCGCTCCAAGCCGTTGGGGGCGGAAGTGGTGCGGGACAATGATTTCTTCAATGCCGTCGCGGAGGCGCTGTGATGCGACTTGTCGAACGACCCTGCTCAGTGCGTACTGCTGGTGCCGCGTCGTCGCACACCGTGGCGCGCATGGCAACCGACACTAGCCCGCGCGTGCGCCGGCATTGCTCCGGCAGTACCTTCACCAAGGTGCAAGGCGTGCCCGTTGATGGCGGTGATCCCGCCGGTGAGTACGATGGGCACTGCAAGTGCTGACGGCGCCGCACGCGAACGTGCGAACTTATCGGCACGCAAGACGTACGACGAGACCGTGGCCGAGGGTAACGGCGATGAGGCACCCCTGCATCGCGTGGCCTTCGCCAGGCCTTTCGCCGTCGGCGTTAACGAGGTGACGCGCGGCGAGTTCGCGCTTTTCGCTGCTGAGACCGGCTACCGCCCCGGCGGTGGCTGCCAGGTGCTGCGCAACGAAGAGTGGCAGGTCGCCGATGCACAATGCAGAAGAGAACCGGATTCCCTCAGACCGAGGCGGATCTGGTGGTTTGCGTGAGCTGGCGCGAGGCTGCGCAGTACGCCGACTGGCTCGCGCGCAAATCCGGCAAGCCGTATCGCCTGCTGAGCGAGGCCGAATGGGAATATCTCGCCAGGCGCGGTGCCGGAGCGCACACCCAGCCAATGACCTGGCCAACTACGGCGAGGAAAAGTGCTGCGCGAGAAAAGTCGAAGGGCGGGACCAGTGGGAGTACACGGCTCCCGTCGGCAGCTTTCCCGCCGACGCGTTCGGGCTGCACGACGTGCTGGGCAACGTCTGGGAATGGCTCGAGGACTGCTATCACGACAGCTACGTCGGCGCACCGCGTGGACGGCAGTGCTCCGCACGGATTCATGCACCGGCAAGCGCATCGTACGCGGGGGCGGCTATGGCGATGGCTCGCTGCTGCTGCGTCCCGCCTATCGGTTGCGGGGTCCCGAGGATGGCCGTTACGCTACCCTCGGATTGAGGGTCGCCCGCGACCTCGAATAAGGCACGCAAAGCATGACCACCAGGCGATACGAGTTCCGCAAGTTCTACGTCGACGGCCAATGGGTGGATCCGCGCAGCCGCGTGAGCACCAGGTGGTGAATCCGGCTACGGAGGAAGTCGCCGGCGTCATCAGCATGGGTGGCGTGGAAGATGTGAACAAGGCCGTGGCAGCAGCACGTCGCGCTTTCGAATCTTATTCGCGCACCACGCCGCAGGAACGGCGTGCGCTTCTCGAGAAGGTTCTAGAAGGCTACAAGGGCCGCAGCGAGGACATCGCCGAGGCGATCTCCATCGAGATGGGCGCACCCATGAAGCTGGCTCGTGAGTCGCAGGCCGCGGTGGGCGCGGACATCTCCGGCGATGATCGAAGTGCTCGGCCGCTTCAGGTTCGAAGAGCAACAAGGGCAAGGAAACCGCCGGCCTACGAGCCGGTGGGAGTCTGCGCGCTCATCACGCCGTGGAACTGGCCGATGAACCAGGTGGCCGCCAAAGTGGTGCCGGCCCTCGCGGCCGGCTGCACCATGGTGCTGAAGCCTTCGGAGTTCTCGCCGTTCAGCGCGATGATCTGGGCGGAGATCCTGCACGAGGCTGGCGTGCCTGCGGGCGTCTTCAACATGATCAATGGCGATGGCGCTACGGTCGGCGCGGCGCTGTCCAGCCATCCGGACGTCGACATGGTGTCCTTCACGGGCTCCACGCGCGCCGGCAAGGAGGTGGCGAGGAACGCGGCCGCCACCGTGAAGCGCGTGCATCAGGAGCTCGGCGGCAAGTCGCCGAACGTGCTGCTCGACGACGTGGACTTCGAGAAGGCCGAGAGCGCGAGCATCGCGCGGCTGATGGTGAACACCGGCCAGTCGTGCAACGCGCCCACACGCATGCTCGTGCCGGCGAAGAAGCCTGGGCGGCGTGGAAGAGATCGCTGGCGCGCCGCTGCGACGCGGTGGTGGTGGGTGATCCTCGAGCCGCTGGCACGACCATCGGCCCGGTGGTCTCGAAGATCCAGTTCGAGCGCGTGCAGGGCTACCTCGAGAAAGGCGTCGCCGAGGGCGCGAAACTGGTGACGAGCAATGGGCGGCCGGCGAGGCGAGCACGAGCTGCATGTGAAGCTTCCACCGTGTTCTCGAACGTCCGCAACGACATGACCATCGCGCGCGAGGAGATTTTCGGCCCGGTGGTGAGCATCATCCCTTACGAGTCCGACGAGGAGGCGATCCGCATCGCCAACGACACGCCTTACGGTCTCATATGGCCTACCTGCGGGGTCAGGACATGGACCGCGCCCGTAAAGTGGGCTCACGCATCCGCGCCGGCCAGGTGGTGTTCAACAACGCGCGTGGCGATATGCACACGCCGCCTGGCGGATTCAGACTGGCAACGGGCGCGAATGGGGCGAGCAATTTCCTCTGCAAGGCGCTGATCGCGCTATCGGACCGCCTGCGCGGCCTCACCAGTAGGCGCATCAACGCCGCGCCTTGCCGGTGTGCGCGGCCTGCGCGCCGTGCTCAACGTTTCGCGACGCGCCTCGTGGAATCACGCACGGCGATCGGCACTGTCTTGAGATCCCGAATGATCCCGAGCCACGACATGCCCCGCACGTAGTAGCTGATGTCGATCTCCCACCAGTGATGAAGCCCTGCCCGTACGAGCCTGGGCAATAGTGATGATTGTTGTGCCAGCCTTCGCCCAGCGTCAGCAGCGCGAGCAACCGCTGGTTGCGGCTGTCGTCGTGAGTGACCAGCGCTGGCGACCACCACGTGCGCCAGCGAGTTGATCAGGTAGGGTGACGTGGGAGCAGGCGACGGTGGAGACGAAAAATCCCCGCACGAACGGCTGCCAGGCGCGTTCGATGCCGACACCAGGCGCCGCGCTCTCGAGCAGCGCCGAGGCCGAAGACGAGCAGGGCGAACAGCGCGGGCACGACCACGTCGAAGCGATCGAGCCAGCGCAGCTCGGGATGGCGCGTGAGATCGCGCACGCGGCGCCAAGTCCGGCGCTGAATCCTCGTATCTCATGAACCAGCCCATGTGCGCTCATGAAGCCGTGCTGCGAAGGCGAATGCGCATCCTGCTCGCGGTCCGAATGCGCGTGATGGTTGTGGCGATGCGCTGCCCACCAGATGGGCCCGCGCTGTACCGGAGGCGTTGAGCACGGCGAAGGCGAACTGGGCCACCCGGACGTCTTGAACGTGCGGTGAGAAATAGCGATGGTAGAAAGCGGTGATGCGGAACATGCGCAGCACGAATGCCGACGCACACGGCGATTGCGATGGGGCTGACGCCCACCAGGAAATACGCCCAGGCAGGCCACGTGCAGGAGTGCAGGGGAGCGCGAACCCCTCCTTGCGGGCTTCCGCCGTGCGGGGGATTCCGCGCGTTGTCGAGCCATTCGCGCAGCACGCACTGGCACGCAGGGACGGGGTTCCGCAGCCGCGCCCACGGCTGAAGCTTCCGTGAGTCTTGAGCGACCGTACGAAGTGAAACTTACTTCGTACGGGCGCCGAGCGCTACTGTGCCGGCCTGAAGCCGTAGCGCTGGAACACCGCGCGGCTGCTGTTGCTTCGCAGGAACTCCATGAAGCGCCCGGAGCCGTCCTGAGCGCCCGGCGTAGCCGCCATGAGGTACGAGATGGGCGGGTGCGAATCGGCGGGAAACACGTCCACGATGCGCACTCGCTTGTCGAGCAGCGCATCCGTCTCGAACGCGATGCCGAGCGGAGCCGTCCCCTCGGCCACCGCGCTGATCACGTTGCGCGGGTTCCCCTGCTTCGCCAGCCGCTCTCCCACCGCATTCCACACGCCCAGCGAGATCAGGGCGTAGCGGCTGTATCGGCCCAGGGGCACGGTTTCCGGCTCCCCCATCGCGAGCTTGCCTTTGCCGAGCGCACCATGCAGGTCGAAGCTGCGCGCGATCGTCAGATCGAGCTTGCTGCCAGCGGGTGCGATGAGCGAAAGGCGGTTGGAGCATTGCGCGAGCTTGCGCTTCTGGTCGGCGTCCGTGCAGACCACGACGTCGGCCTTCGAGCCGCCCTCGATCTGCCTGGCATGAACGTGCTGCCCCGTCTCGGGAGGTCGCTGGCCTGGGTCAGGCTCTGATTGAGCGACGCGCGGGGCGTAGAGCAGGTCCCGGCCTGCATATCGGCCCAGGGGGCATCTCATTCTCACCAGTAGAAGCCCTGCCGGGCCGAGCCTGGGCAATAGTGATGATTGTTGTGCCAGCCTTCGCCCAGCGTCAGCAGAGCGAGCAGCCAGTTGTTGCGGCTGTCGTCGTGAGTGACGTAGCGCTGGCGACCCACTACGTGCGCCAGGGAGTTGATCAGGTAGGTGACGTGGGAGCAGGCGACGGTGGAGACGAAAAATCCCCACACGAGCAGCTGCCAGCAGTTCGTGCCGAGCTGCGGCGCCGCGCTCTCGAGCAGCGCGCCGAGGCCGAAGACGAGCAGGGCGAACAGCGCGGGCACGACCACGTCGAAGCGATCGAGCCAGCGCAGCTCGGGATAGCGGGTGAGGTCGCGCACGCGGCGCAAGTCGGGGGCGAATCCCTCGTATCTCATGAACCAGCCCATGTGCGCTCGCCAGAAGCCGTGCTGCGAAGGCGAATGCGCATCCTGCTCGCGGTCCGAATGCGCGTGATGGTTGCGGTGATGCGCCGCCCACCAGATGGGCCCGCGCTGTACCGCGGAGGCGCCGAGCACGGCGAAGGCGAACTGGGCCACCCGGGACGTCTTGAACGTGCGGTGTGAGAAATAACGGTGGTAGAAGGCCGTGATCGCGAACATGCGCAGCACGAATGCGCCGACGCACACGGCGATTGCGATGGGGCTGACGCCCACCAGGAATACGCCCAGGCAGGCCACGTGCAGGAGTGCGAAGGGGATCGCGCGCCAGAAGTCCACCCCCTCCTTGCGGGCTTCCGCCGTGCGCGCGGCTGAATTCCGCGCGTTGTCGAACCATTCGCGCAGCGCGCGGCCCAGCCTGGCACGCAGGGACGGGGTATCCGCAGCCGCGTGGGCCGCAGGGTATGGGGAATCCGCAGACATTGAGAGCTTCGCGATGGCGATCTTGAGCGACCGTACGAAGTGAAACTTACTTCGTACGGGCGCCGAGCGCTACTGTGCCGGCCTGAAGCCGTAGCGCTGGAACACCGCGCGGCTGCTGTTGCTTCGCAGGAACTCCATGAAGCGCCCGGAGCCGTCCTGAGCGCCCGGCGTAGCCGCCATGAGGTACGAGATGGGCGGGTGCGAATCGGCGGGAAACACGTCCACGATGCGCACTCGCTTGTCGAGCAGCGCATCCGTCTCGAACGCGATGCCGAGCGGAGCCGTCCCCTCGGCCACCGCGCTGATCACGTTGCGCGGGTTCCCCTGCTTCGCCAGCCGCTCTCCCACCGCATTCCACACGCCCAGCGAGATCAGGGCGTAGCGGCTGTATCGGCCCAGGGGCACGGTTTCCGGCTCCCCCATCGCGAGCTTGCCTTTGCCGAGCGCACCATGCAGGTCGAAGCTGCGCGCGATCGTCAGATCGAGCTTGCTGCCAGCGGGTGCGATGAGCGAAAGGCGGTTGCGCAGCAGGTTGCCTCGCGTGGCGGGGTCCACGAGCTTGCGCTTCTCGGCGAAGTCCACCCATTCGGCGTCCGTGCAGACCACGACGTCGGCCTTCGAGCCGCCCTCGATCTGCCTGGCGAGCGCGGGGCTCGCCCCGAAGGACAGGGTGACGTGCTGCCCCGTCTCCTTGGCGTAGAGGTCGCTGGCCTGGGTCAGGCTCTGATTGAGCGACGCGGTGGCGTAGACCAGCAGGTCCGGCCGGGGGTCTGCGGCGCGGACGGCGGGCATCGCGAGCGCGAGCAGAAGGGGGAGCATCCTGCGCAGGGTCATGGCATCTCCATTCTCGATGAAGGGGTGTCGGCTCCTCGAAGGCTTTCTTGCGTGGTTCAATGTGACGCATGTCAAGGAATACCTATGTCCTCGTGCCGGGGGCGTGGCACGGCGGCTGGTGCTGGGCGCGCGTGGCCCGGGAGCTGGAGCTGGCCGGGCATCGGGTCGTCACTCCGGAGTTGCCGGGATGCGCGCGCGGGAACGAAGAGCCGGTCGCCATATCGCTGGAGGACTGGGTGGCGGCGATCGGCGAAGTGGTCGGGCAGCAGCGGGAGCCGGTGCTGCTCGTGGGCCACAGCCGCGGCGGCATCGTCATCAGCCAGGTCGCGGAGCGGATGCCGGATCGCGTGGCGGGACTCTTCTACGTCGCAGGGTTCTTGCTGCGCCATCGCGAATCCGTGCTGCGCGTGCTGCGCGAAGAGGAGGGCGATTCACCGTTCCTTCGCAACGTGACGCTTTCGCCTGATGGCAGCCGGTGGCTGCTCGCGGAAGGGAGCGCCGAGCGCCTGTTCTACGGAGAATGCCCTGCGGAGGATGTGCAGCTCGCGCTTTCGCGCCTGGGCACCGAACCTGCAGCGCCCATGATGAAGCCCCTGCAGTTGAGCGAAGAACGCTTCGGTCGCGTGCCGCGGATCTACGTGGAATGTCTTCGTGATGCGGCCGTGCCGCTCGCGCTGCAATGGCCTCGTCATCCGCCGGCGCGGATGGCTCGAGGCGAGCAGCGACTCGGTGTCCGGTGCCTTCTCGTACACCGGAATGCCCATGTCGTTGATGGTGTTGACGATGTCCTCGATCTGCTCCGGGATCGACGATCTCGGACGGCAGGTGATCGTTCACCTGCGTAAGTGAGGAAGCCCTGCTCCTTGCCGCGGGCGATGAGCAGCTTCAGCTGGGACTGCCGGTCCTCCGGCATCACGGGCGGCCGGCGCTCGACGCCGATGATCTTCTTGCTGTCGGCCGCAGCCTTCGGCGGCGCCCTGGCGGCGCCGCGGCCGGTGCGCGGGCGGCTTCGGCCGCTTTCTTCACAGCAGCCGGCCTCGTACGCTCCTTCTCGCGCGCGGCCGGCACCTTTTTCGATGCTGGGGCGGCTTTGACGGATTTGCGTTCGGAGGACGGGCGCTTTTTGCTGGCAGCGGCCAGCGGCTTGTGCTTGCGTGTCGTCATGATCGCTCGGCGCGGTCGGCTTCAAGACCCCTAATGTCGGCCCGTTCATGGGCAACTCAAGAGGCGCCAAAGAAAAGCGGGCAATTCTAGGGGACGCGCGCGCAACTGCCAAATCGGGCGCGTAATCGGTGGTTTCACGACCACTGGCCAGATCTCAAGTAATTGATTTACAAGGACTAGTCCTTTGGCTGTGGCGCCGTGCCCGCTCCTCCCATGAGGGAATCGAACCGTTGCCGGTGCAGCTCTTCGGTGATGAGCCTCTCCAGGATGCCCAGCAGCTGGCTCGCGAGTGCGCCTCTGTCGGAGATCAGCAGCTCCCGGGCCGCGAGCTTCTCGAGGTGGCGCCCGAAAGGATGCTCGCGGAAGCGCTCGATGACCTGGCCCGCATTCTGCGCAGGCGCAGTCGCCAGGCTTGCGATCAACTCGCACAGGAACTCGCTGCCCGACTGGCCGAGTGCCGCGATGCTGCGGCGCTGTGCCTCGCTCACTTTGCTCGCGAGCTCCGGAGCGAACAGCAGGATCTCCACGGCCTGCTGGACGAGGCTGCCGCGGCCGGTGCTCAATCGGGCGCGCGGCGCCGAAGGAGATCTGGTGCTCGCCGCCGCGGGCGCGGCGGCAGGCATCGTGCCGCCTTCGGCCCAAAGACTGTCGAGCCGTTCGGGCGCGAGGCCGATCTCGTCCGCGATGCGCTGCATGAGCAGCTCGCGGTAGACGCCTTGCGGAACCTTGGCCACCAGCGGCCGTGCCGCTGCTGCGAAGCGTGCACGCCCGTCGGCGTGTGCGAGGTCTGCCTGGCTCGAAAGCTCCTGCACGAGATATTCGGAAAGCGGGAGTGCCGTGTTCAGCCGTTGCTCGAAGGCCTCGCGGCCTTCCGTGGCGACCATGGTGTCGGGGTCTTCGCCTTCGGGCAGGAACAGGAAGCGGATCTCACGGCCTTCGCGCACTTCGGGCAAGGCGTGCTGCAGCGCACGCCAGGCGGCCGCTCGGCCGGCGCGGTCGCCGTCGAACGAGAAGATGACTTCGCTCACCAGCCGGAAGATGCGTTTGAAATGCTCCGGGGTCGTGGCGGTGCCGAGCGTGGCGAGTGCGTAGCTGATGCCGAACTGATGGAGCCGCACCGTATCCATGTAGCCTTCGACGATCACCAGGCGCCGGAGCGCCACGCGGCTCTGGCGCACCTCGTGCAGTCCGTAGAGCTCGCGGCCCTTGTGGAAGAGCGCGGTCTCCGGCGAGTTGAGGTACTTGGGCTCGCCCTGGTCGATGATGCGCCCGCCGAACGCGATGGTGCGGCCGCGCGCATCGCGGATGGGAAACATGATGCGATCGCGGAAGCGGTCGTAGTGTTTCTCGCCTTCGCGCGCCTGCACGCGCTCGCGCTCGATGATGAGGCCGAGCTCGCTCAGCTGCCGCCGCGCTTCCTCGGTGCTGCCGAAGCGCTTCAGCAGGTCGTTCCACGAGTTGGGCGCGTAGCCGATGGCGAAGCGCTCGACGATCTCTTTGGAAAGCCCGCGCTCCTCGACGTAGCGCTTCGCTCGCGCATCACGGGCCAGCTGCTCGCCGTAGTAGCGCGCCACGCGAGCCATGAGATCGTAGGCGGAATCGTCTGCGCGCCTCGCGCTGGCCTGCGGGCTGCCGGCTTCGTGCGGCACTTCCAGGCCCAGGCGCGCGGCGAGATCTTCCACGGCTTCCGGGAAGCTGAGCTTGTCGTGCTCCATGAGGAAGCCGAGCGCCGTGCCGTGCGCGCCGCAGCCGAAGCAGTGATAGAACTGCTTCTCCGGGCTCACCCAGAAGGACGGGGTCTTCTCGCCATGGAAGGGGCAGCACGCCTTGAACTCCCGCCCCGCCTTCTTCAGCGGCACCCGCGAGGCGATGACTTCGACGATGTCGGCCCGGGCGATGAGCTCGTCGATGAAGGGCTGGGGGATGCGGCCGGGCATGCGGAGCATTATTCCACTGAAATTCCGGAAGGTTGGATTTACCTCGGCGAACGGCGCGGGGGCGGTCGCGAAGGGTCGGGAGGGGACCGGCCGTAAGAGCCGTCCCGGAGAGTGGCTGTGAGGGGACCGTGTCCTGTAAGACGCATCCTCAGGGGCCTTGTGAAAATGCGCGCCCGCATTTTCGAAATCCCTCACAGACACACTCGAGGGGACCACGCCCTGAGTGTGGTGCCCAGGCCCAATCCGGAATTCGGGGTATATCGGCGGGCATGCGGTGAGGGCAAAGAGGCTGAGGCCCAGGCACGTGAAAATGCATTGATGCCACGACGAGGCCGCGAGGATGGCTCTTACGGCTGGTGCCCTCAGTCTCTTTGCCGCGCCCTGCCTGCGACGCGCCAACTCTACGTCGCCTGAGCTTGTTCCGCGCGCGATGGCCAGCTGAGTTCAACCCGTTAGCTTCGCCTTGATGTGCGCTCACCGCGCCCATGGCGGCTGGCCCGGCCGGCCCCTTGGATTTCACGGCCGCCATCACTTCGCCGGCGTCCTGATGGACGCGGCCCCCGTCGAAGCGATGGCCTCGCCGATGAGCGCGTCGAGCTCGGCCTCGCCGAGCTGCGCGGGCAGGTAAGGCTGCAGCACGCCGATCTCCGCCGTCTCCTTGGCGACGAGGTCGGCGCGGCCGCCGGACTCGAATTGTGGGATGGCCTCGCGGCGTTGCTTGATCATCTTCTCGAGCACTGCCAGCACCTGCGTGTCGTCGAGCGTGATGCGCTCGTCGACTTCGCGCTGCTTGATGGCTGCGAGGATCAGGCGGATGGTGGCGAGACGGTCCTTGTCCCCCGAGCGCATGGCGCCCTTCATGTCTTCCGTGATGCGTTCTTTGAGAGTCATGCGTAGCCTCCGGGAATGGCCCTCCTGCGTCTGCGCGGGAGCGCGCCGCGAAACTCAGCGGCTGGCGCGTGCGCCGTCGCGCGAGACGCGCTTCATGTGACGCTTGATGGCCGCGGCCTTCTTGCGTTTCCGCTCCTGCGTGGGCTTTTCGTAGAATTCGCGACGCCGCAGCTCGGTGAGGATGCCGGCCTTCTCGCAGGCGCTCTTGAAGCGGCGCAGGGCGGCGTCGAAATACTCGTTCTCGCGGACACGAACGCTCGGCATCGGAACCCTAAGTCCTGACAG
>JBGAIL010000093.1:0-18471 GCA_044225565.1 Steroidobacteraceae bacterium
GGGCTATAGCCAATACGGTGAAGGTCATTCGGGAAACCGCGGGAGGGGATTCCAACTAACGGCCTCCTCGAGCTCTCGCTCTTTACCTTTCCAATTTGGGTACTTCGATGATGCGGGCCGCAAGGCCGATGGGGAAAGCTGAATAACCGTACGCAAGAGCCCTTCCATCTTTCGGCGCAGATCTTCGTCGGTGCTAGCCATTCGTTGGATGGGCGCAAACCAAAGCTTGCGCTCATACGTCTTGAAATCATCGATTGCCCAAGACGCAGCGAGATGGAGATGATCAGCTCCGTCCTTGAGAACCTGGATGGAAGCGACACCGCCTGACGGATGACGAAACAAGAAGTCCCAGCTCGGGTTGTACTGCTGATACTTCAATAACCGCAAATTGTATCGCTCAGCGAACTCCTCGAGCCGCGAAGCGAGGGGCGCGAAGAATGCATCCAGGGCTTTATAATCCGCGCCGAATCCGGGCATCTCGTCTTCCATATTCCCACTCAGCCTGCCAACGACCGATTTCGACGTCCCAGTGCGCAGAACGATCCAGCTGAAACTGGAAACAAGCGGCCTTTGCCCCGTCGCGCAGGCCACGCCTCCTTTTGTCAAAGCCTCTCCGCAATCTGCACCGCGTTCAGCGCCGCGCCCTTGAGCAGCTGGTCACCCGCCACGAACAACGCGATGGAGCGCCCGGACGCATCGCTGAGATCGCGCCGGATGCGCCCGACCAGGATCTCGTCGCGCCCCGACGCATCCTTCGGCATCGGGAAATAATTGTTGGCCACGTCGTCGACCAGCTTCACGCCCGGCGCCTTGCCCACGATCTCCCGCACCTCTTCCGGCGAGATGGGCTTGTCGCACTCGAAATTGATGGACACCGAGTGCGCCCGCAGCACCGGCACGCGAACGCAGGTGGCGCACACGGCGATGCTCGGGTCGCCGAAGATCTTGTGCGTCTCCTTGATGACCTTCGTCTCCTCGTCGTTGTACCCCGTCCCGGGATCGATACGGGTGTTGTGACTGAAGAGGTTGAAGGCATAAGGGTGCGGCAGCACCGTGTTCTTGTATTCCTGCCCCGCCAGGTGCGCGCGGGTGGATTCACGCAACTCTTCCATGGCGGCGGCACCGGCGCCCGAGGCGGCCTGGTACGTGGAGAGGATGAGCCTGCGAATGGGATTGCGCTGGTGGATGGGCCACAGCGGCGTGATGGAGATGATGGCCGCGCAGTTGGGATTGGCGATGATGCCGCGATGCCCTTCCATGGCCTGCGGATTGATCTCCGGCACCACCAGCGGCACGTCGTCGTCCATGCGGAACGCGGAGGAGTTGTCCACCACCACGGCGCCGGCTTTCACGGCGATCGGCGCGAACTTCTTCGAGATGGAGCTGCCGGCGGAGAAGAGCCCGATGCTCACGCCTTCGAAGCTGCGCTCGGTGAGCTCTTCGATGGGAACCTGCTGACCGCGGAACGGCAGCGTCTTGCCGGCCGAGCGCGCGGAGGCGAACAGCCGCAGCTTCGAAAGCGGAAAGTGGCGTTGCTCGAGGCAGCGGACGAGCTCGACGCCGACGGCGCCGCTCGCGCCGACGACCGCCACGACAGGACTGGAATCAGACATCGATCTTCTCCGTACGGTTCGGGATGACCGCCGTTTCAGGGGCCCGGAAACGAAAAGGCCCCGACCGGTCGGCGGGGCCTTGGGGGATTCGCTATCGCTCGGATGCTAGACGCACGCGGCTCCCTCAAGCGCCCCTTCGCAGGGCATCTTGATGGTTTTCGTGGATTTGATCGTCGAGCGGGTCACGGCCGGCAAAGTAGCGGAATGCGCCGCAGGGCGCAAGCGCGGAAGGCCCGTTGCGCGAACAATTCCCCCGGCGCGCCGCCGCTCAACCCGACTCGCGCTTGTCCACGATGCGCTTCGCCTTGCCCGCCGACCGCTCCAGCGTGTTCGCCGGATGCACCAGCACCGCCGCGGTGATGCCGATGTACACCTTGATGCTCCGCGCCAGCCCGCGGGAGGCTTCGACGCACTGGGCCTGCGAGTGCGCCAGACCTGGCGCCAGCTCCACGTTCACCGTGATCGAATCGAGATGCCCCTCCCGGGTCACCTCCAGGTAGTAGTGCGGCGCGAGGGTCGCCTGTTTGAGGATGAGCTCCTCGATCTGCGTCGGGAATACGTTCACGCCGCGGATGATCAGCATGTCGTCGCTGCGCCCGGTGATCTTCGCCATGCGCCGCATCGAGCGTGCCGTGGGCGGCAGCAGCCGGGTGAGATCCCGCGTGCGGTAGCGAATGACCGGCAGCGCTTCCTTGGTGAGCGAGGTGAACACCAGCTCCCCTTCCTCGCCGTCCGGCAGCACGCGCCCCGTCTGCGGATCGATGATCTCCGGGTAAAAATGATCCTCCCAGATCACCGGCCCGTCCTGCGTCTCCACGCATTCGCTCGCCACGCCAGGCCCCATCACCTCCGACAATCCATAGATGTCCACGGCCTTGAGGCCCAGGCGGGTCTCGATCTCCGTGCGCATCGCCTGCGTCCACGGCTCCGCGCCGAAGATGCCGGCCCGCAGCGAGCATTTGCGCCCATCGAGCCCCTGCCGTGCGAACTCCTCCGCGATGTTCAGGGAATACGAGGGCGTGACCATGATGATGTCCGGCTCGAAGTCCTGGATGAGCTGCACCTGCTTCTCCGTCTGCCCGCCGGACATCGGGATCACCGTGCATCCGAGCTTCTCCGCGCCGTAATGCGCGCCGAGCCCGCCGGTGAACAGGCCATACCCATACGCGACGTGTACCTTGTCGCCCGGCCTGCCCCCCGCGGCAAAAATGGATCGCGCCACGAGCGTCGCCCAGTTCTCGATGTCGTTGCGCGTATAGCCGACCACGGTGGGCTTGCCGGTGGTGCCGCTGGAAGCATGCAGCCGCGCGATGCGCTCGCGCGGCACCGCGAACAGCCCGAAAGGATAGTTGTCCCGGAAATCCTTCTTCACCAGGAACGGGAAGCGGGACAGATCCTCGAGGCGCTTCAGGTCGGAAGGATGCACTCCGGCGGCATCGAAGCTGCGCTGGTAGTGGGGCACGTTGTCGTAAGCGTGCTGCACCGAGCGCTTGAGCCGCTCGAGCTGTGTCGCACGCAGCTCATCGAGGCTCGCGCGCTCGATGGATTCGAAAACCTCGCCGGATAAGCCCATGTCCCCTCCCCTTTCTGTGCCGGGTCATTCTCCACATTCGAGTCGGGACTTGCCACGGCTGGCTACCAGTTGATGGTGTACCGGCGCTCGGGCTTCATGGCAACTGCTGCTCGCGACCGGCGATCTCGATGATCTCTCGCTCGAGCCGCTTGCGCTCCGTGACGTCGTTGACGACTGCGAGCCAGTGATGTCCGCCATCCCGCCGCAGCGGCGTGACGACGCACGAGGCGATGAATCGCGTGCCGTCCTTGCGCTGGCATTCGAATTCAACGGGCTGGATGGCGGCCGGCGATTCATCGCTCTCGCGCAGCGAGCGCTCGACGTATTCGCGTTGCGCCAGCGGCATCGTGAACAGCGGCCGCACGGACTGGCCGACCAGCTCGCCCGCGCGGTAACCGAACATCGCATCGAGCGCGGGATTCGTCAGCCTCACGATGTCGCTCGCGCTGTCCACGAGCAGCACGCCTTCCCGCATCGTCTCGAGAATGAAGGATTGCGTATGCAGCGCGTCGCGTTGCGCGCGCCGCTCGGTAACCTCGGTGACGTTCGCGACGGCGCCCGTGACCTCGCCTTCGCTGCGCACCGGCCGCACGCGCCATTCGAAATGGCGCGGGTCGCGGCCCGTCCCGTCCGCCACGACCTGCTCGAAATCGTGCGACTCGCCAGTCGCCATCACGCGCTCGAAGATCGAAGCCATGCGCGCCCGGTCCTCGGCCAGCGCGAACTGCAGCACCGATACGCCGACCGCGTCGGCAGGCGCGAGGCCCCGCAGCTCGCGATTGAGGAAGATGCATCGGCAGTGGCGATCGAAGAGCACGAGCCAGTCCGCTGAGCTTCCCGCGACTGTCTGCAGCATCTCCTCCTGCGTACGCGTCGAAAGCAGCTCCACTTCCTTGCGCGCGTGAATGTCGAGCGAGATGCCGATGGCCACCGTCGCATTGCCGTCGAAATCCCAGGCGACGGCACGGCCGCGCGTCAGCATCCACTTCCAGCGGCCGTTGCCCGTGCGGATGCGATATTCGAGATCGATGGCGGGCAGCTCACCCTCGAGGTGGGCGAGCATCTGCTGGCGCACCCGCTCCTGATCTTCGGCGTGGATGCGCGACATCCATGGGTCCGACGTGCCTTCCCACTGCTCGCGGCTGTATCCCGTCATGGCGAACCAGAGCGGGCTCATCTGCATGGCGTTGGTGGCGATCTGCCATTGCCAGAAGGAGGCGCGCGCGCCCCACAACGCGGTGGCGAGCCGGGCCTCGTTCTCCTGCCGCGCCACCTCGGCTTGCTTGCGCAGGTCGATCTCGATGCAGACGCCGCAGGCGCGCAAAGGCCGCCCCCCGGCATCGTGCTCCAGCGCCTGGCCGCGATGCAGTACCCAGAGCCAACGCGAATCCACGGTGAGCAGGCGGTATTCGCATTCGAAGGAATCGCTCTGCCCCGTGCGCAGCTCCTCGAGGCGGCGCTGGAATTCGAACAGGTCGTCGGGGTGGATGTTGCGCGCCCAGCGCATCAGGTGGTCGCGCCCGGGGCAGGAATCCAGGCCCATCTGAGCGCACCAGCGCGCATCGATGGCGTAGTGGCCGTGGGCGAAGTCCCAGATCCAGGAGCCGATCTCCGCCTGCGTGAGCGCGGCCCGGCGCTGGGTATCGGTGATCGTCGGCAGCAGGCTCGGCTCGAGGGCGGCGGCGCTCATGGGCGCGGTATTGTGGCCCATCCCGCCGCAAATGCCTTGTTGCGCATCTGCATCAGCGCCCCGAGTCGCCGCCAGCAGACAGTTTTCGGCGGAACTCCGCTGCGGTTCGTGCGCTCACTTCGGGGACGAAGCGATATTGCAGGAGATTCGAGTGGTGAAAAAAGCGACATGGCGGCGCTGGACGCCGACCCGGGAAACGATCGAAGGGATGCGGGCGGCGCTGGGCGCGCATTGGGCGGAAGCCACCCACACGGTGCGCGGCTCGCCGTTCTGGCCGGCTCCGCGGAGCTGGCTGCAGCGCCAGGCCTACCACTTCACCAACGGCGGCAAGCTCATCAGGTAAGCCTCGGGGTCGGCATCCGTGCCGAAGCCGAACCTGGTGCCGCGGTCGTAGACGAGATTGAACTCGACGTAGCGGCCCCGTTTGAGCAGCAGGCGCTCCCGCGCCGCCTCGTCGAACGGAGTGTCCTGGCGGCGCGCCACGATCTCCCGGTACACGCTCAAGAACGCCTCGCCGATGGAGCGGACGAAGGCGTAATCCCGTTCCAGGTCGCCGCTCGAAAGCTCGTCGAAGAAGACACCGCCGACGCCGCGCGGCTCCTTGCGGTGCGGCAGATAAAAGTAGCGGTCGCACCATTCCTTGAATTCCGTATAGGCGCCGGGACGGTATGCGTCGCACGCCTGGCGCAGCACCTCGTGGAAGCGCGCCGTGTCTTCCTCGAACGGGAACGCAGGCGTCAGGTCCGTGCCACCGCCGAACCAGCCCCGGCTGGTCGAGAGGTAGCGGACGTTCATGTGCACGGTGGGCACGTATGGATTGTACGGGTGCACCACGAGCGAAAGGCCGCAGGCCACGAAGCGGCCTTCCGATTCGGCGGCGCCGGGAATCTGGCTGAGCAGTTGCGGTGAGAACGTGCCCCAGACGTGGCTCACGTTCACGCCTGCCTTCTCGAAAGTCTTTCCGCGCATCACGCGCATGGCGCCGCCACCCTGCAGGCGGTGGCCCGCGGGCCGGCTCCAGTCCTTCGCTTCGAAACGGCTCGAGGTCTCGAAGGATTCCAGCATGGCGCAAATGCGCGCCTGCAGGTCCAGCGCGTAGTCGTGGAAGACTTTCGCGAACTCGCTCATGCCTTGCCTGCGTGAACGGAGTCGACGAGGCGCGCGACCGCATCCGGATCGGTCTCCGGCCAGATGCCGTGACCGAGATTGAAGATGTGACCGGTCGACCCCGCCTCCCGCTTCACGCGTTGCACCTGACGCTCGAGCTCTTGCGGAGGGGCGAACAATGCGGCGGGATCGAGGTTGCCCTGCACGGCTTTGCCGGGGCCCAGCGTGCGGCGGGCAACGTCCAGGGGAGTGCGCCAATCCACGCCGACGACATCCACGTCGAGTCCCGCGATGTCTCCGAGCAGGGCGCCGCCCTGGTTCGCATAGTAGATGAGCGGCACATCGAGCGAGCGCAGCTGCCTCATCGTGCGCGAGACGGCGCGGAGCGCGAAGCGGCGGAACTCGGGCGGCGCGAGCAGGCCCGCCCAGGATTCGAACATCATCAGGGCCTGCGCGCCGGCCTGCGCCTGCGCACGAAGATAGGCGGCCATGGCGTCGGCCAGCTTGTCGAGCAGCAGCTCGGCGAGATCGGGAATGGCGTAGAGGAAGGCACGCGCGACGCCGAACTCCTTGGAAGGCTTGCCGCAGACGAGATAGCAGAGCAGCGTGAACGGGCCGCCTGCGAAGCCGATCACTGGTGCGCCGCGAGGCACTTCGGCGCGCACCAGGCGCACGGACTCCATCACGAAGGGCACGTCGCGCTCGGGAACGAGCTCCGGGAGGGCTTCGATCTGCTCCCGGCTGCGAATGGGTTTGGCCACGATGGGTCCCGGTGCGAACTCGATGCCGACGCCCATGCCCTGCAGCGGGGTCATGATGTCGCTGAAGAGGATGGCGGCGTCCAGCTCGAAGCGGCGCAGGGGCTGCATCGTCACTTCCGCGGCGAGATCGGGGCGGCGCGTGAGCGTCGCGAAATCCACTTTGGCGCGCAGCTCGCGATACTCGGGGAGATAGCGGCCCGCCTGGCGCATCACCCACACCGGCGTGTGCGGAACGGGCTGGCCGCGGCAGGCTGCAAGGAACGCGCTGGGCGCGGTGCTCACGGTACGCTCAGCCATTTGGCGATCTCCGGCGCGAAGTAACTGATGATGATGTCCGCGCCCGCGCGGTGGATACCGGTGAGCGCCTCGAGCGCGGCGGCGCGCTCGTCGACCCAGCCGCGCTCTGCTGCGGCCTTGATGAGGCTGAACTCACCCGACACCTGGTAAGCCACTACCGGCACGCTCACCGATTCCCGTACGCGAGCGATGATGTCCAGATACGGCCCGGCGGGCTTCACCATCACCATGTCCGCACCTTCCTCCACGTCCAGCTGCACTTCACGCAGCGCTTCGCGGGAATTGGCGGGATCCATCTGATACGAGCGGCGGTCGCCGAATGCCGGCGCGGACTCCGCCGCTTCGCGAAACGGACCGTAGTACGCGCTCGCATACTTCGCCGCATAGGAGACGATGGGCGTGTCCGAGAAATCGTGCTTGTCGAGGAGCTGGCGGATCGCAAGCACGCGACCGTCCATCATGTCGCTCGGCGCCACGGCATCCGCGCCTGCCTTCGCATAAGTGAGCGCCACCTGCGCGAGCGTGGCGACGGACGTGTCGTTGTCGATGACACCCGCCGGGGTGACGTGCCCGCAGTGCCCGTGATCGGTCGCGCCGCAGAGGCAGACATCTACCCACACCAGAAGATCCGGGCACACCTTCTTGATCGCAGCGATGGCCTGCGGTACGAGCCCATTGGGATCGAGCACGGCGCTCGCTTTCGCATCTTTCCGCGGGGGTGCGGCAAACAGGATCACGGCGAGCACACCAGCGGCAGCAGCGGCTTGCGCCGCCTTCACAACCTCGTCCACCGAGAGCTGGAAGATGCCGGGCATGCTTTCCACGGGCTTGCGCACGCGCTCGCCTGCGACCACGAACAACGGATACACGAACATGTCGGGCGAGAGCCGGGTCTCGCGCACCATGCGCCTCCAGGCTGCGGTCTGTCGGGTTCTGCGGGGTCTGTGCAATGGGAACGCCATGAATGAGCCTCGGGATCAGTGTCGGGTCTGCAGCGCACGCAGCGTGGTGGCTGCGAGCCCTGCGAGCGTTGCGGATTCGGCCACCACTGCGGCATAGCCACGCTCGGTGAGCGCGCGCGCCGTGGTTGGGCCTATGGCCACCGCAGTGGCGGTGGAGAGCAGGCGATCGAGATCGGGTTTGCCGAGCGCCTGCTGCAATTCGCTGACGGCGGAAGGGCTGGCGAACGTCACGGCACCAACGCCATTGCGCTCGATCCACTTGCGGCAGTCCGCGACGTCGAGAGCGGCGGGATCGGTGCGATAAGCCTCCACCTGCGTCACCTCGGCTCCGAGCTGTGCGAGCCCTTTGGAGATGATGGGCAACGCACGCGAGCTCGCGGGATACAGCACACGCATTCCCGGCGTGGCGTGCGGCGCAAGCGCCGTCACGAGGCCACCCGCCTCGGCTTCGTCCGGCACGACGTCGACCGGCCAACCGCGCTGTTTCAACACCTGCGCGGTGGATTGCCCGACGGCGGCCACTCGCAGCCCCTGGGGATGTGACGGAAGCTCGGCAAGCACGGGCGCAACGGCCCGACGGCTGGCGAACACGATCCAGTCGAAGCTCTTCACGTTGCGCAGGGCCTGCTGGAGGTTGTCTCCGCGCGCGGGACTGCTCGTAGTCGCCGGCCAGAGCAGCACCGAAAGGCCGAGTGTCCGCAGCTCGGTCGCCAGTGGCCCGTTCTGGGGCTCGGCACGCGTGACGACCACGTGTTTGAAAGTCCCAGGCTCCGCAGTCATGGCGCTTCCGTCGACTGCCGCAATCCGCGCTGTTGCTCGATGATGCTCCCGGCGCCCTGTGCGAGCAGCTGCTCGGCGACTTTCACGCCGAGAAGAGCGGCCCCCACCCGGTCCACGGCGGCAGTGGCTTCTTCCGTGCTGAACATCATCGAGCCGTCGAGCGCGCACACGGCGGCATAGAGGCGCAACGTGCCGCCTTCAATCTGCGCCAGCGCGCCGAGCGGTATCTGGCATCCACCTTCGATCCTTTTGAGCAACGCGCGCTCGGCCGTCGTGGCGAGCCGCGTATGCGGGTGATCCAGCTCCCGCAGCCAGCGCAACGCCACGTTGTCGTCGCTTCGTGCGCAAACACCGATGGCGCCTTGCGATACCGCCGAGGGAAATTCTCTCGTCGGCAGGAATGCCGAGATGTGGCCGTCGAGCTTCAAACGCTTCAGGCCCGCCGTCGCCAGGATGATGGCGTCGTACTCCCCGCGATGCAGCTTTTCGATGCGGGTCGGCACATTGCCGCGCAGCTCCGTCGTGGTGACGTCCCCACGCGCGCGCGCGATGAAAGCCCTGCGGCGCAGACTGCTCGTACCCACGCGCGCGCCGTGTGGCAGGTCGGCGAGGCCCTTGATGCCTTCGCGCGAGATGAGCGCATCGCGCGGATCTTCGCGCTCGAGCACAGCCGCCAGCTCGATGCCGGGCTCGAGCGTCGTCGAGAGGTCCTTGAGACTGTGAACGGCGATATCGATCTCTTTCGCGAGCAGCGCTCGATCGATCTCCTTCGTGAAGAAGGCGCGGCCGCCCACCGCCCAGAGCGGGACGTCGGTGCGCAGATCACCTTCGGTCTTGATGTGCACGAGCTGGACGGATGGGCTGCCAGGCTGCGCGCCGATGAGCGCCGCCACACGCTCTGCCTGCCACAGCGCCAGCGCGGAGCTGCGCGTGCCGATGCGCAGTATGCTCATGCTTCGCCCTCCAGCAGGAAGCGATACCCCACACCCCACACAGTGAGGAAGTGCCGCGGCTGCGCCGGATCGCGCTCGAAGCGCTTGCGCAGCTTGAGGATGAAGTTGTCCACGGTACGGGTGGAGGGAAACACGTCATAGCCCCATACGCGCTCGAGCAGGTCTTCGCGCGAGACGATTTCGCCGGGGCGCTCGGCGAGCACCTTGAGGATCATCGCCTCCTTCTCGCTGAGCTCCTGGGTGAGCCCGCTCCAGGAGCGTGCCCTGAAAGCGCGGAAATCCACTTCGTTGCCGCCGAAGTGCAGTGTCGCGCCATCCGGCGATGCCGAGGCGCTCTGATACCACTCGCGCCGGCGCACGATGGCCCGGACGCGCAGCAGGAATTCCTGCAGGTGGAAAGGCTTGGCGAGGTAGTCGTCACCGCCCGCCTCCAGGCCGTAGATGCGGTCCTGAGGATCGCCACGCGCCGTGAGAAACAGCACGGGCGTGTTGTCGCCCCGCTCGCGCATGGTGCGGCAGACGGTGAGGCCATCCACATGCGGCAGCATTACGTCCAGCACTACCAGTGCAGCACGGCTGGCCTGCAGCCACTCGAGCGCGGCGCGGCCATCTCCCACCGTCTGCACTTCGTAGCCCTCCGCGCGCAGGTTCTCCACGATGCCGGAGGCCAGGTGAGGATCGTCCTCGACGACGAGCACGGTGCTCATGGCTTCTCCGTCGGCGCGGCGGGCCACGCGAGCACGAAAGTGGCGCCGCGCCCCTCGCCTTCACTGCTCGCGCTGATGCGACCGCCCGCGAGCTGCATGAGCCGGTTGACTATGAACAGTCCGAGCCCCGTGCCCTGGTTGCCGGCGCTCCCGGCGTGCAGGCGAGAGAACTTGCGGAACAGCAGCGCCTGGTCTTCCTGTTTGAAGCCGACGCCGCTGTCGCGCACGGTGAGCTCGATCTCGCCTTCCGCGTGGCGCGCCTGGATGGAGATCTTGCCGCCGCCAGTTGCGGCAACCGCCGCCAGCGCATTCTCGAGCAGGTTGCGTACGACCACATCCAGCGCCAATGGATCGGCCAACACCTCGACGCCGCGTGGAATGTCGCTCGAGATCTCGACCCGGTCGTGGCGGGCGCGGTCGCCGAGCTGTCCGACGACACGTGACACTGCACCGGCCAGCTCGATCGGTTCCCGCTTGAGCGCCACGCGCCCTCGCTCCAGCCGCACGCTGTCCAGGATCTGCGAGACCATCGCCACCATGCGCGCGAGATCCGCAAGCATGCGGTCGATGAGCGCGCGGGATTGTTCCGGCGAAAGCTGGCGGATCGCCATGGTCTCGAGCGACAGCTGCAGGCTGGCGAGTGGCGTCTTGAACTGGTGCGAGACGAGCGCGAGGAAGCTGTCCTGCTCCTGCAGGATCTTCGCCTCGGCGCGCAAGGCGCGCCAGATTACTGCGATGCAGACGCCGAGCGCGAACAGGAAGAACACGCTTTCCCACGCGTATTGATTCAGGCGCTTGTCGCGCTCCGTCGCCAGCGCCTCGTTGACTCGTTGAGCAACCGCCACGCGGCCTTCCGACTGCGCGAGGTTCGGCAGCAGCTGTGCGACGCGCTCGGGCGGCACTCCGGCCTTCAGCATCTCCTCCGCCGCACCGACCTGCTGCGCGTAGAGCAGGCGCTCGTTGCGCACCTTTTCCACGGTGTAGTCGTGCTGATCCAGCACCCACCAGCCCACCTGCACGACCGCGACGATCACGATCAGCAGCGCGGCGATCTGGAAGACGCGGGTGGCTCTCATCCCGGCGTTCCGGCGGCTTCCGGCAATGCTTCGCGCAACGCGACGACGAACTGCTCCATATCCGCCTGGGTGTGCGCCAGCGAGAGGAAGCAGACCTCATAAGGCGAGGGCGGCAGATAGATGCCGCGCGCGAGCATGGCGTGGAAGAGCTTCGCGAACCGCCCGGACGCTTCCTTCTCCAACGTGATCGCGCAGCGCGGCGCCGGGCCTGCGTGCAGTGCCAGCCAGAGCAGCGAGCCGGCGCGAACCACTTGCAGCGGGAACGGGGATGCCGCCACTACCGGCTTCAACATGCGTTCCAGTGAAGCGCCGAGCGTCTCGAGCTTCTCCCAGCCGTTCTCGCGCACGAGGATGTCGAGTGTGGTGAGCCCTGCCGTCATCGCCACCGGATTGCCGGACAGCGTGCCGGCCTGATACGTGTCCCCCAGCGGCGCGAGATGCTTCATGATGGCGCGCGAGCCGCCGAATCCGCCTACCGGCATGCCGCCGCCGATCACCTTGCCGAAGGTGGCGAGGTCCGGCTGGATGCCGCTCAGCTGCGCGACGCCGCCGCGTGCGAGGCGGAATCCCGAGATCACCTCGTCGAAAATGAGCAATGTGCCGTGCTTGCGCGTGACCTCGCGCAGGAAGCGTAGATATTCGCCACGTTGCAGCAGCAGGCCGTGATTGGCCGGCACCGGCTCGATGATCACCGCCGCGATGCGGTCGCCTTCGCGCTCGAACAGCTCGCTCAGCGCCGCCTCGTCGTCGAGCGGCACCACGCGGGTGCACGCCACGAACGCCTCCGGCACGCCGGCGGAAGAAGGCTGCCCGAACGTCGCCAGGCCCGAGCCCGCGGACACGAGCAGGTGGTCGGCATGCCCGTGGTAGCAGCCCGCGAACTTCACGATGAGGTCGCGCTTCGTCGCGGCGCGCGCCAGGCGGATGGCGCTCATCACCGCCTCGGTGCCCGAAGAGACGAAACGCACCTGCTCGAGGCCGGGATAGGAGGCAGTGATGCGCTCCGCCAGCTCGACTTCGGCCTCGCACGGCGCGCCGAACGTGGTGCCCGAGCGGCAGGCCTTCGTGACGGCCTCGATCACTTCCGGATGCGCATGTCCCAAAATGAGGGCACCCCAGGAGCCGACGAGGTCGAGATAGCGGCGCCCGTCGGCGTCCGTGAGATGGCGGCCCGAGCCGCTCGCGATGAAGAGCGGATTCCCGCCCACGGCGCGAAACGCGCGCACGGGCGAATTGACGCCGCCCGGGATGACCCGGCAGGCGCGCTCGTAAAGCGCTGCAGAGCGTGCGGCGCTGGCATTCGAAGTCATGAGTCTTCAGCTTCCCCTGGTTGTCTGGCGATTCCGGCCGGTCGCGCCGCGCTGCAGTCGCGCCTCGCGGAAAAAGGCCTCGACGGTCTCGGCGCTGGCGTGCTCGGCCGCGGCGCGCATGCCCGCGATCGGCAGGTGCGCCAGGCGCCGCGCCATTGTCCTCGCAAACCGCTGCAGTTGCTCCTTTTGCTGGGCCGTGAGGCCCTGCAGGTCGGCGGTGAGCAGCTTGTCCATCTCGAGACCGGCGATGCGCTCGAAGTCGTCGCGCAACTCCGCGAGCTGCCGGCCAATGCCGCGTGCGGCGAGCTGGTTGCGCAGGCGGGCAAGGCGTTCGTCGATGGCGGCGCGCACCGGGGCCAGGCGCATGAGCTGGGCGATGCGCTGCTCCTGCGCGGCTTCGATCAATTGGTCCATGCCGAGGCGCTCGAGCCCCTGCGTGCGGGCCGCTTCCGGATCGATGTTGGGCGGCAGGCCGAAGTCGATGAGCAACGGCGCGCGGGTCGCGGCCTTGGCGATGCGGCCGAGCGCTGCCGCATCGAGAATGGCGGCCGACGCTGCGGCGGCAGCCATCACGCCCGCCGTCGGACGGGGACGGGCTTTGAATTCGTCGAGCGATACGGCGGTGACGGGCGCTGATGCCGCAGCAGGTCCGGGCGCGAGGGCGGCCGCAGGCGCAGGCGCAGGCGACGAAATGGCGGCCGGCGCGGCGGGGCTCGTCCCGCCTTCCCGCACCCGCGAAACCAGCTCTTCCGCGAATTCCTGCGCCTTCGCCGGCGAGCGGTTGACGACGAGCAGCGGCACGCCGTCGCGGTGCAGCCGCTCGCCCGCCCGGCGCGTCATCGGCGAGACGCCGACCAGAGCGACCGTATGACCACCGCCTATCAGATGGCGAAGCATGCGTTCCGCTGCGAGATCCGCCAACGAAGGCGCTCGCGCACCTGCCGCGAGCTGCTGGACGCGATTGGACATTGCCAGCGCTTCGCCGATCACGTGATCCAGGACCGCGGAGCAGGTGCCGGCTTCTCTCGCCGTCTCCCACGCTGAGCGCAGCTGAGTGGCAATCTCCCTTTCCCCCGCTTGCGCGGAGTCCAACCCGCAGGCCACCAGGAACAGATGCTCTATGGCCGCTTCGCCGGTCCAGGCGCGAAGCACGCTGCGCGCCTCGTCGGCCGCCGGCTCACGACCCGTCAGGCTTCGGAAAATCTGGATGCGGCAGTCCTGCGCTTCGCGCCCGTCTCCTACGGCGAACAACAGCTCCACGCGATTGCAGGTGGAGAGATAGACGAGCTCATCGACACCCAGCGCGGCGCGCAGCTGGGGCAGCCGCGCAGGCAGGTCTTCGCGCGATAGCGCGAACCCCGCGATATGCCGGGATTCGGCATGGCGGTAGGAAAGACCGACGAGCCCGACCTGCAGCATGCCGCGCAGGAAACCACGGCCGCAGGCCGGAAAGTGTCACGGAATGGTCACAGCCCGGAACGGGACCGACTCCCGCCGGGAGGCCCCCTTCCGAACCGCGAAGCCGGTCGCCCGGCAGGGCTCAGCGTCGGTTGCTCCGGACCAGGGTGGCGAGCGCCACGCCCACGACCAGGCCGATGCCCAGCGCCCAGGCCGTGGCCCGGTAAGGCTGCGCTTCCACCCGGCTCTGCAGGCCGTCGACCTGGGACCGGGCCCAGCCCCGTGCGTTCTCGGCACCTTCGCGGAACGCATCGCCGGCCTCGGACGCCTTGGCGCGCAACCGGTCCTTCAGATGGGAGGCGGCCTCGCGGACGGATTCACCGTTGCGGGTGCCGCTGGAATGCTCGTTCATGGATGGCTCCTGGAGACCCTTCATGGGATTCGGAGCAGTCTAACGCGCGATGGCGGCCACTCGTTCCCAAGGCGCCACCTCGGGCGGCAAATCCAGTGATTCACGATAGAAATGCCGCTTGGAGGGGACAGCGCGGAGCGCCCATGCTGCGCTGACTCGCGAATCGCGCGAGCATTTGCGGGGCCCGGCATGGTTAGCTAACATTAGCTAACTCAACCGGACCCCCTTTCATGAAGACCGTGAACATGCATCAAGCCAAGAGCCAGCTCTCGCAGCTCGTCGAGGACGTCGAGCGGGGGGAGGAAGTCATCATCGCAAGAGCGGGAAGGCCGGTCGCGCGCCTCGTGCCCGCACGGCCGAGGCCGGGCGGGGTGCAGGTTGGCCTCCTCACGGGGCTCATCCAGCACGAGGCCGCGGATTTCGACGCGCCTCTCGATCCGCAGGTCCTGATCCAGCCCGCCGGCCCGCGGCGGCGCAAGTGAGGCTGCTGTTCGACACGCACCTCGTGCTCTGGGCGCTCGAAGGCAGCCGCAGGCTGCCCCCGGGCGCCCGCGCATTGCTCGAGGACGAATCGCACGATCATTGGGTCAGCGCGGCGAGCCTGTGGGAAATCGCCATCAAGACGAGCCTCGGCAAGCTGGCGTTGAGCCGCCCGGTGGGCGAGCTCGAGGCCGCGATCAAGAAAGCCGGTTTCCGTGAGCTCTCCATCACCATGGCGCATGCCGCGCAGGTGTCGCACGACGACGGCGGGCTGCGCGACCCGTTCGACCGCCTGCTGCTCGCGCAGTGCGAGGTCGACTCGTTCCGGCTGGTCTCGGCAGACCAGGCGCTGGCGGACCGGCCGGGCGTGCTGCCGGTGTAGGCACCCGGGCTGGGTGCGTGGCGGGCTACTCCCGCCCTTCCACCACCACCTCGCAGCTCACCGAGTTGGCGATGAAGCAGGACTCGTGCGCCGAGTGGTGCAGCTTGTCGAGCTGCTCGGCGGAAGGGGCACCGCCGTTCCAGGCGATCTTCGGCCGCAGCCGCACTTTGAGCATGGCCATGGCGCCGCGGGCATTCTTGCCCATCTCGCCGACCGCCTCGTCCTCGTAGCGGTCGATCTTCAGGCCCGCCTTCGCCGCATAGAAGAGGAAGAAGAGCATGTGGCAGGAGGAGAGCGCGGCGATGAAGGCTTCCTCCGGATCCACCGCGTCCGCCTTCGAGAGCGGCAGCGGCACCACCTTCGGCGAGCTCGAGGCCGGCACGGTGACGTTGCCGTCGAAGCGCCATTCGTGGCCGCGGGAATACTTGTTGTCCGTGAACGGGGCGTCCGCGGGTCGGGTCCAGATCACCGTGGCCGTGTAGCTGCTCATGAGGAGGCCTCCGTTCTTCGGGATTCTCTGGGATTCGCGCTCACGGCTTCGCAGGGCGCGCGGCGAGGCGGGCCCAGATGCCGTCGAACTGCGGGTTCGAGCCTTCGATGGCGTGCAGGGTGGCCTTCGCCGCGTCGTTCGGAATGTCTCCGTTCGCGCTCAAAATGCCGAGCGCTCCCGCGATGCGGCCGAAATGCAGCGAGCGGCCCAGCGGCGAGCGCTCGGACGCAGGTCGCCCGGGCAGCTGTTCGGCGAGCGCCTCGATCACGCGGTCCGAGAGCTCCCAGCTCGAAGCGACGTTGCGGGCCATCTCCGCGGTATGCGCATTCAGCAGTTGCGCGATGACGGTGACGTCCGGCCGCAGCGCCGGCCGCGCGGCGTACTGATCGAGCACCACGCGAAAGACGATGATGGATGCGAGACCCGTGACCAGCGCCAGCAGCTGCGCGGCGAACGGATCTTCGTGCTCCACGATGGCCGCATGCGCCGCAGCGGCGGTGCCCGAACGGAAAGTGTGCTCCCACGCGATCTCCGGGAACCTCGCGAACTCACCGCCCGCGGCGCGGAACACCGGCTGCAGCACGGCTGCCGCGATCAGTGAGCGGATGCCTTCCGTGCCGAGCACTGCGATGGCGCGGTCGATGCTCTCCACCGGCTGCGAGCTCACACGATAGAAGGGCGCGTTCGCCAGCTTCAGCAGATTCCCGGTGAGAGCGGGATCGCGGACGATGAGTGCCGCAAGCTCCCGGCGCGAGACGTCGTTGTCGTTCACGGCGCGCAGCAGTTGAGGCAACAGCAATGGCCGCCGCGGCGCATAGCGAGGCTCGTTGGCCGCAGTGGGAAGCATCTCGCGCGTGGCGGCCGCCACTTCGGCATGGGCATCCGAAGCGGGGGGATCGAGCGGCGCGATGCCGAAGGCCAGCGCGTGCAGCTTGATGAACACTTCATCCAGCGTGAGCACGCCTTCGGCAGGCGTAGCTTCGGACTCGGAAACCGGCGCAGGTGCTTCCAGGGCAGGCGGCTTGGGTGCTTCTTCCAGAAGCTCGCGCACCGAAGGTCCGCGGCGCGCGGCGGTGGCGCGCCGGTATAGCGACCAGGCTGCGGCAAGGGCAGCTGCGACGACCAACAGAGCCAGCAGGAATCTCAGCATGGATTCGGGTCGTTGCTCGCCGGGTTCGGACGTGGAGCGGGTGAAGGGAATCGAACCCTCGTCACTTGGTTGGGAACCAAGAGCTCTACCATTGAGCTACACCCGCGCGAGGCCTGGAATTCTATGCGGCCACCCGCGCCGCGGGCAACGAGATAAGCTAGCGGCCACGAGCCTGCCGACCCGACCGTCCGGAGCACCGCCATGAACCCACGCCTCGTCCCGTTCGCCTCCCCGGCGGCCGTGCTCGTCGCGCTCGTGGCCGCCGCGCCGGCCCATTCCAGCGAGACCATGCGCTGCGGCAAGTGGGTGGTCAGCGCGGACACGGACCCGCAGGACCTCCTCGCCAAGTGCGGCGAGCCCACGAGCCGGCGCTCGGAAACCAGCGAGGTGCGCCGGCCCAGCGCGCGCGGTAAAGGTACCTTCGTGGCGGGCACCACGACCACCGAGCACTGGTACTACGACCGCGGCCCGCAGGCGTTCCGCATGGTGGTGACGCTGGTCGACGGCAAGATCAAGAGCATCGACAAGGTCGACTGAAGCCGATGACCGAGGTCGAGCATCCGCGGGCAATCCGCTCCTTCGTGCTGCGCAGCGGGCGCGTCACCGAGGCGCAGCAGCGGGCGCTCGAAACGCAGTGGCCGCGTTACGGCGTGGAGTTCTCGCCGCAAGCGCTCGATCTGGACGCATTGTTCCTGCGCCGCGCGCCGCGCGTGGCGGAGATCGGCTTCGGCAACGGCGACAACCTTCTCGCACTCGCCAGCGGCCATCCCGAACGGGACCACCTCGGCATCGAAGTGCATCGCGCGGGAGTCGGGCGCCTGCTCCTGGGCGCGCAGAACGCCGGGCTCGCCAATCTCAAGGTGATCTGCCACGACGCCGTCGAGGTGCTCGAGCGGCAGCTGTCGCCCCGCTCGATCGACGAGTTCCTGGTCCTCTTTCCGGACCCCTGGCCCAAGAAGCGCCACCACAAGCGGCGTTTGATCCAGCCGGCGTTCGTGTCGCTGCTGGCGAGCCGGCTGGCCCCGGGCGGGGTGCTGCGCCTCGCGACGGACTGGGAACCTTATGCGCACCACATGCTGGAGGTGCTGCGTGCCTGCCCGACGCTCGTGAACGAGGATCCGTCCGGTGCGTTCTGCCCGCGCTCCACGGAGCGCGTTCTGACGCGCTTCGAGAAGCGCGGCACCCGGCTCGGACATGACGTGTGGGACCTGGCTTTCCGCAGCCGCGCCTAGCGCATCAGGAAAACGTCTTCCACAGCCCGTCGATCACGAACTGTACCGCCAGCGCCCCGAGCACCACGCCCGAGAGCCGGTTGGCGACGTTGGCACCG
>JBGAIL010000094.1:0-18197 GCA_044225565.1 Steroidobacteraceae bacterium
CCTTGCCGCACCGCTGCTCGCGGACTGCGATCTCAAATGGTCGCTCTCGGCGCTGACCTTTCCGCATGCGCTGGTGCGGGTCGTGCTGGCGGAGCAACTTTATCGGGCGCAGAGTGTCCTCAACAATCATCCCTATCATCGTGACTGACGCATGAACCCCACGCTGTGCCTCGCTTCGGCTTCTCCTCGCAGGCGTGAATTACTGGCGCAGATCGGGGTGCCGCACGCTCTCGCGAGAGCTGATATCGACGAGACGGCGCTCGCGGAGGAGACACCACGCGACTACGTCACGCGCATGGCGCAAGAAAAAGCGCGCGTCGTGTGGGCCCGTGTGAGCGGTGGGGGCAGTGCTGATGCGGCTGGCGTCATCAGTGGTCGTGATGCGTTGCCAGTGCTCGCGGCAGATACCATCGTCGTGCTGGACGGCACCATATACGGCAAACCGCGCGATAGGCAGCATGCACTCGAGATGCTCGGCCGTCTTTCCGCGCGCACTCACGAAGTGCTCACGGCAGTCGCGCTGGCTCATGTGGGCGGAGTGGGGCTGAAGTTGAGCGTGAGCTCCGTGAAATTTCGCGCGCTCTCGCCCGAGGAGATCGAAGCCTATTGGGAAACCGGGGAGCCGCGGGACAAGGCCGGTGGCTATGCCGTGCAAGGCCTGGGCGCCGTGTTCATCGAATCCATCGCCGGGAGCTATTCGGGCGTGATGGGCCTCCCACTCTTCGAGACCGCGGAATTGCTGCGCTCGGCCGGTCTGCCGCAATGGTGCAGAATGCAGGGATGAATCCCCTGCCTCTCATCCGGCGGTGGTGGGGCGCGCCTTTCGTGCGTGCGGCGGTGTGGGGCGCACTGGGACTGGCGGGGGTCGTCGGTGGGGTCGCTCTCGCATACGAGCTGGCCCTTGCGCGCGTGCCTCAGCATCGCGCTCGGCTGGAGCGCCTGGTGCGCGCACATACGGGCCTCGACGTGCGCTTCAACGAACTCAATCTGCGTTGGGGATGGTACGGTCCCGAGGCGGTGTTCCATCGCGTGGAGCTCGGCGAGCCCGGCCGCTCGAACGTGCTGGTGCGCGCTCCCCAGCTCGTCGTCGGTTTCGATGCGTGGCGCAGCGTGCAGAGCGGGCGGTTGCAGGCGGGTCGCATCACCTTCGTGGCGCCGGACATCAATCTCGAGCGCCGGCCCGAGGAGGCGAGGGCGGCGAATACGATGGAGAGCGATTCCGCGATGCGCAGTCGCACGAGGCTCTTGCAGCGCTGGCGGGGCGGGCGTATCGAATTCGAAGGCGGCACGCTGCGGCTGCCGGATCCCGGTGGCTCTGCGGATGCGCTCACTCTGCAGGTGCGCCGCGCGTCTTTGCGGCGCACGAACGATCAGTGGAGCGCCTCCGCGCTTTTCTTCCTCCCGGAGCGCCTCGGGCATGCGGTGCGTGTCGCTGCACAGTTCGAGGGCGATCTCACACGTCCCGGCGAGCTGAAGGGCTCGCTGCGCTTCGACGGATTGAGGCTCGCATTCGCGGGCTGGCGACAGGTGTTTGGGCACCAGTCCGCGGTCACGCGCCGGTTGCCTGCCAGCGGCAGCGGTGACGTGATGTTCCGCATCGCCTTCGATCGCGGCGATTTCGAGAAGGCTGACGGTCGCGTGCACGCGCAGGAAGTTTCATTTTCGGAGCCGCCGTGGTTCCTCGAAGAAGAGGGCATCGTGCGCGCGGGGAATGGACTGAGTCTCCCGAGGCTGCGCGGGGTCTGGCGTCTGGCGCACAAGCAGAGTGGCTGGCAGTTGCGCGTCGACGAGCTGGACCTGGGGGCGCAGGAGAGCCGGTCGGCGAAGCCGAACGTCTCACTGGACGTGGCGGCAGGCGCTCGCAGCGTGCGGGGCACGTTCGGGGATACGCCACTCGAGTCGCTCGTCGCAGTGACTTCATGGCTGGCTCCCGAAGTGGACCTGCGAGGCATCCGGCTCGATGGGATCGCGCAGGACTTGAGATTCGACTGGAACGAGGCGCGACCCGAGGGAAGCCGCCTCCAAGCCAGCGCTCGCGCGGAGGAAGTTGCCTTCGCGCCGCCATCACGCCGCTTCGCGCTGGAAGGTCTGAAAGGTGCCCTGAAGGCATCCGAGAAGAGCATCGACCTCGTCGTGGATACGGACAAGGGGCGGCTTGCGCTGGCGCGTGCCGCGGAGAAGCCGCTGGAGGATCTGCGCATTGTCTCCGAGCTGCGTTTGAGCCGCGAGGGAGAAGGCTGGCATCTCAGCACGCCGCTCTTTACGGTGGATCACGGAATGACGCAGCTCATCCTGAGTGGCAGCCTCACCAAGGCGCAGCTCGAAGCGACGCCCTGGCTCGACGTTCGCGCGACGCTCGTGCGGGCGGATGTCGCGATGCTGCAGGAGTTGCTGCATGAAGAGGCCATGGAGCGGTTCGGCGCCGTCATCGGGCATCTGACTGCCGGTCGTGTGGAGCGAGCGCAGTTCCAGATGCAGACTCATCTGCGCGAAGGTAACGAAGATCCCGCCCCTGAGTTGCGCTCCACTCGTGATCGCGCCGCGCAGCGTGTCTTCGCAGGCACTCTGGCGTTGCGAGACGGATTGATCGCCGCAGGCGAGCTCTGGCCCGAATTGCAGGGACTCGATGCCCGTGTGGACTGGAACGGCGACCGCATCGAGGCCAATGTCGAGCGCGCGCATGCTGGCTCCATCGAGCTCGATAGTGCGCAGGCGCTCTGGAGTACGACGAGCCTGCGCATGCCGCCGCGCATCACGGGCCAGGCGAGAGGCCGACTCGAAGATGCGCTCCAATGGCTGGGCGCGCACCCCAGGCTCGAAGCGTACACGCCACGCTTGCGCGATTTTGCGGCCAGTGGCGATGCCCTTTTCAATTTCGACGTCACGTTGCCTGCCGCCGTGCCAGCCGTCGTGAGCGCTCGTAATGCGGCTCGCAACGCCATACCGCCGCCAGCAGCGCATGTGCGTGTGGCAGCCCTGTTGGACGGGGCACGACTCCACCTCACGCGTGACCTGCCCGCCATCGAGTCAGTGCGCGGCTCGCTCGCGTTCGATGCAGGCAAGTTGCAGAAGTCCACGCTGACGGGGCGCTGGCTCGGCGGCCCCGTTACCCTGCGCGTCAACGAGAAGCGCGAGCGCAAGGCCGTCGGTCTTTCCATCCAGGCCCAGGGCTTGCTCGATGCGCAGCAGCTCGTGGCCCTCACAGGCTTCGACCCTTTGCCGGAAGTTTCCGGCGAGACCCCGTGGAGTGGCGAGCTGTCCTACCTGCCGGAGGAAAGCACCAGCACCGCGCGCTGGCAGCTGGACGCGGATGCGAGCCTCATCGGAGTGGGCAGCAAATTGCCGGAACCGCTGGGCAAGGCGGTCGTCACTGCCGTTCCCCTCCGAGTGGAAGCGTCGGGCTCTGGTATCGAAGCGCAGATGGACATCACGCTGGGTAACCGCCTCCGCTCGCAGCTCGCACTCGTGCGTGCTCCGCAAGGCAAGGATCCTGCGCAGCCCCGATGGCGTGTGGAGCGCGGTGCCGTCAACTTCGGTACGGGCACGCCGCTGGTGCCGAGCGAACCCCTCATCGCGGTGCATGGTGAGGTGGACCGGTTCGACCTCCCGGCGTACGCATCCTTGTGGCAGCGGGCCGGCAATCTGGCCAACGTGCCGGCCATCGTGGCGGATCTCATCGCTCAGCAGCTCTGGCTGGCGGGCCGCAGTTTCCCCGGCGTGCGGGTGCAGGCCCGCAAGGCTTCGGGATCGCCCGCCGAGATCAGCCTGGACTCCCCGGAGATCACCGGCTCCGTCCGCTGGCCCGCGCAGCGGCCCGAGGTGCGCCTCACCGCGCAAAACCTTGACGCCGACGAGCGAGCCCGTATCGTCACGCAGCTCGAAGATTCCTGGAGCGATTCCATCGTCACGGTGAACTGACATGAAGGCCGCCGCCCTGCAGATGAATTCCGTCGCCGACGTCGCCGCCAACCTGCGGCAGGCCGGCGGGCTGCTCGAGGAAGCACGGGCGCGGGGCGCCGCGCTCGCGGTGCTGCCGGAGAATTTCCCTTTCATGGGCGCGGGCAAGCAAGACAAGCTCGCCGTCGCCGAGCACGAAGGGGCGCCGTCTGTCGCTCTGGATCATCGCGGGCACCATTCCACTTCGCATCGGAGGGGAGGGACGGGTAGCGCCGGCCTCGGTGGTGTACGACGCCACGGGGCAGCGCGTCGCACGCTACGACAAGATACATCTCTACGATGTAGACATTCCCGGCAAAGCCGAGAGTTACAGGGAATCTGCCACCGTGGCGCCGGGCAGCCAGCCCATGCTCGTCGACACGCCGATCGGCCGTGTAGGCCTCGCCGTGTGCTACGACATGCGCTTCCCCGAGCTATTCCGCGAAATGAGCGCGGATGGTGCGCAGGTGTTCACTTTGCCTTCCGCATTCACCGTGCCTACGGGGCGCGCGCATTGGGAAACCCTGCTGCGCGCGCGGGCCATCGAGAACCTTTGCCACGTCATCGCGCCCGCGCAATCCGGTTTCCATGCCGATGGCCGCGAGACGTATGGCGACAGCATGATCATCGACCACTGGGGCCGTATCCTCGACCGCCTGCCGCGTGGCACGGGTGTCGTCATTGCCGAGATCGACCTCGAGGCCCAGGCGAAGGTGCGGCAGAGCTTCCCCGCGCTGTCGCACCGGGTATTGCAATCTCCACGCATCGCCGCCATGAAGGCGTGAACGGCCCCATTCCATGAGCACGACGGATCCCCTGAACATCGCGCGCGATCTCATCCTGCGCCCCAGCGGCCTGGACGACTCCCGCCTCGACAAAGTCTTTGGTGAGGTGCTGAAGCACTCCGTGGACTTCGCAGACGTCTACTTCCAGCTTTCCCGCGAGGAATCGTGGGCGCTGGAAGATGGCATCGTGAAGGACGGCAGCTCCAGCATCGAGCAGGGCGTCGGCGTGCGCGCGCTCGCAGGCGAGAAGACGGGCTTCGCGTACTCGGACGAAATCGTGTTGCCCGCGCTGGAGGAAGCTTCGCGCGCCGCGCGCGCCATCGCCGCGCAGGGCAGCGAGAGAAGAGTGCAGGCATGGCAGCCCACCGTCGGGCATAGCCTGTATCTGCCGGTGGATGCAGTGGCTTCGCTTGGAGATCCCGAGAAAGTCGCGTGGCTCGAGCGAGTGGATCGCGAGACGCGCAAGCTGGATTCCCGCATCGTGCAGGTGATGGCGAGCGTGAACGCCGTGCACGAGGTCGTGCTCGTCGCGAACAGCCAGGGCGAGCTCGCGGCCGACGTGCGGCCGCTGGTGCGCTTCAACGTGTCCGTGCTCGTCGAGCAGAACGGCCGGCGTGAGCAAGGTTACGCCGGGTGCGGTGGCCGTTATTCGCTGGTCGATCTCGTCGCGGGTGACAAGCCGCTCGTGCTCGCGCGTGAGGCGCTGCGACAGGCGCTGGTGAATCTCGAGGCGAAACCCGCACCCGCGGGTCCCATGACCGTGGTGCTCGGGCCAGGCTGGCCGGGAATCCTGCTGCACGAAGCCATCGGCCATGGCCTCGAAGGAGATTTCAATCGCAAGGGCACCTCCGCGTTTGCGGGGCGCATCGGCGAGCGTGTCGCCGCCGAAGGCGTCACCGTGGTGGACGACGGCACGCTGTCCCGCCGTCGTGGCTCGCTCAACATCGACGATGAAGGCACGCCCACGCAGTGCACCACGCTCATCGAGAACGGCGTGCTCGTCGGCTACCTGCAGGACAAGCTCAACGCGCGTCTGACGGGCACGCGGCCCACGGGCAACGGCCGACGTGAATCCTTCGCGCACGTCACCATGCCGCGCATGACGAACACGTACATGAGGCCCGGCCCGCACGATCCGCAGGACATCATCAAATCGGTCGAGCGCGGCATCTACGCGGTGAACTTCGGCGGTGGCCAGGTGGACATCACTTCCGGCAAGTTCGTGTTCTCCGCGAGCGAGGCCTACGCCATCGAGAACGGCAAGCTCGGCACGCCGCTCAAAGGCGCCACGCTCATCGGCAACGGACCGGACGTGCTCACGCGTGTCTCCATGGTGGGCAACGATCTCAAGCTCGACGACGGCGTCGGCACCTGCGGCAAGGAAGGGCAGAGCGTGCCGGTGGGCGTGGGCCAGCCCACGCTGCGCATCGACAACCTCACCGTCGGCGGCACGGGCTAGTCCGGAGTCGGGCTGCGGGCGCGTGGCGCTTGCCTGCAAGCATGGGCCTTGGCCATCATTGCACCATGGAATCCAAGCTCGCCAAAGAAGCGGAACGGGCGCTCGTGGAAGCGACGCAGCGGCTGACTCCGGAGGAGCGTGTGGGCGCGTACCTGACCCACTGCGAACTCATGATGGAGCTATATGACGCAGGCAGGCGGCTCCGCGAGTTGGACGTCGGGGCGCGCGCATGAGAGCGCACAAACCGGGCCAATCCGCCCTTCTTCTGCTTGATGTCGTCGACATCCTTCTGCGGCATGCAAAAGTCGACTATGCGGTCATCGGCGCGATCGCTGCGTCGGTGCACGGCGCGGTGCGTTCGAGCATGGATGCGGACGTCGTGCTGTCGCTCGCGGCCGCCGAAGCCGGGAAGCTCGAGGCCAATTTCAAGCGCGCCGGCTTTGCTACGAAGCTGAGTCGCGGTGATGTCGAGGATCCGATCCCCGCGCTCCTGGAGGTCTGTGACGCGCTCGGCAACCGGGTCGACCTGCTGATCGGATTGCGAGGCATGGAGCGGGAAGCCTTTGCCAGGACGATCGAAGTTCCTTTTCAGGGCAAGACGCTACGGTTCATCGGCAAGGAAGACTTCATCGCCATGAAAGTCTTCGCGGGCGGACCGCAGGACATCGTGGATGCGAGTCGCGCTCTGCAGGCCGGCGGAAATTCCATCGATCTCGCTTTGCTGGAGCGGCTGGCAAGGGGGTATGGCAGGCATGCCGCGTCGACATTTGAAAGGCTCATCGCGGGTGTGCAGACATAACACCGGAAGGTGCGGGCCCGAACATAATCGTGGCGATATTTCCCGCTCTTCATCGTGCGCCCTGCTCGGGCACGGGCAGGGCCTCGCTCCTGTGATGGGCCGCACGACCCCAATCGGGCCGGCAGGCCTAACTTAGGGCCCCCAGCAGCAGAACCAGGCGAGGACGGCATGCATCCCGAGATCAACCCCGCGGAAACGGCCACGATCGAGGTCCCCCGCGAGCTCCTCCAGGAGATGCAGCGCCGGGGCGGCCGGCGGCACGACCTCAGCGTGGAAGGCTGGAAACCCTCCCTGCTCGAGCGGCTGATGGAAAAGCTGACCGGACGCCGATAAGCGTCTAGCATCGGGGCCATGAGCCGCCCCGGCCTTCGCCTGTCCCGACCGCTGTACGAGAGCCTGCCCTGGCTGTACATCATGGGCGGCCTTCTGGCGCTCGTTGCCAGCTACCGGCTGCAGGGGCACAGTGGTTTCGCCACCCTGGTGGGCGTCCTGGGGCTCGTCGCATTGCTGGCGGGGATCGTGATCCTGCTACGTCGGCGGGATTTCCGCGAGCTGCGCGCTCACTACTCCAACCCGGACTCGCTGCTGCCGAAGTCACGCGACGAGTGAGTTCGCGGGCGCATTCCGCACCGGTCGAACCTAACCTTCCTCCGCCAACAGATCCCGCAGGCTGCGATCCGCGCAGCAGCGGCGCCACGCTTCATCCAGTTGCGCGGTGAGGCGATCTATCGCAGGGATGGGGAGCGCCCGCGCCGGAAAATGTCCGCTCAGTTGGTTGCGTGCGAGCTCCAGTATCTGATGCACGGTGATCTGGCCGATGTCGCGTCCCGGAGCGAGCTCGTCGTTGTCCGTCACGATGAGCAGCCCGCCTTTCTCGAGCACCGATGAGATCTGCGCAATGGCAAGGCCGGGCAGCCCCAGCTTGCCCGCAAGCCCGTTCACCGTGAGCAGGCGCGTGCCTTGCACGTGCGTGCGGCCGACGAGGAACATGGTCTTCAAGGCGAGCTGCTCGATCTCCACGCTCGAAAGGCGCAGCGGTTGCAGCCCGATGCGCAGGTAGCTCGGGTTCTGGATATAGAACGAGAGCTGCGTGCCCGCGAGCGCGATCAGCCAGCCGAAGTAGGTCCACAGCAGCGTTGCGACGATGAACGCGAAGCCCGCGTACACGATGCTGAGCCGGGTGGAATACACCACCATCGCCGTGAACATCTTGCCGACGGCAGCCCACAGTACGCCGGCAGTGACCGCGCCGATGAGGGCCGGCACGAACCGCACGCGCGTATTCGGAATGAACATGTACAGCGCCGTGAAGAGCAGCGTCACCATCACATACGGCACGATGTTGATGGGCAGCCCTGCGAAACGCTGCTGCCAGCCACCGCCGAGCGTCGCATGCACCAGGCCGATGAATCCCACCACCATGATGGGCCCCACGATCAGCAGGCCGATGTACTCCGCGATGCGCCGGGCGAAGCTGCGTGGCTGCTCGACGCGCCACAGGAAGTTGAAGCTGTCCTCCACTTTCTTGATGGTGCCCACCAGCGTCCACAGCAATATCGCGAAGCCGACGGAGCCCACGAGCCCGCTGCTGACGCGGTCCACGAAGCCCATCACCCGCGACGTCACGGCGGCCGCACCCGCCTCGCCCATCGGCTTGAAGAACTCGGAGACGATGGGCTGCAGGTCGTAGCGCGCCCCGAAGGCTTTGAAGATGGCGAGCGCGAACGCGAGCAGCGGGATCAGGGACAGGAGCGTGGTGTACACCAGCCCCATGGCCCGCAGGTTGATCTCGCCGTGCAGCAGGTCCCGGATGACGGCGAAGGGGTAGCGCAGGAAGCGGACGAGGGCGGCCAGCGGCCCCGGCCCGAGGGATCTCGGTCCGAAGAAAAACCTATCGAGAAAGCTCCAGGTCCTGACCCACATCGGTGCAAGGTTAAGTGGGCCGTATGGGCGTGTACAATGCCGCGATGAAACCGCTCGTCGGCCTCATCATGGGCTCCACCTCCGACTGGGACACCTTGAAGGGTGCCGCGGATACCCTGGAAGCGCTGGGCGTACCGCATGAAGTGAAGGTGGTCTCCGCGCACCGCACGCCCGACCTGCTCTTCGAGTACGCCTCCACCGCCCGCTCCCGCGGCCTCGAGGTCATCATCGCCGGCGCCGGCGGAGCCGCGCACCTGCCGGGCATGACCGCCTCCAAGACCACGTTGCCGGTGCTCGGTGTCCCGGTGCAGTCGAAGGCGCTCAACGGGCTCGACTCGCTGCTTTCCATCGTGCAGATGCCTGCCGGCATCCCGGTGGCGACGTTCGCCATCGGCGCGGCGGGCGCCGTCAATGCGGCGCTCGCGGCGACGGCCATCCTCGCCAACAAGCATCCGCAGTTCGGTGCCGCCCTCGAGCGCCATCGGGAGCAGCAGACGGCGCAGGTGCTCAAGCATTCCGATCCGCGGACGGCATCCTCTCCCGGGCATTCCCGCTCATGACCGTCGGCATCGTGGGCGCCGGCCAGCTCGGCCGCATGCTCGCATTGGCGGGCTATCCGCTCGGGCTGGATTTCCGCTTCCTCGATCCTGCCGAAGGCGCGCCGGGAGGCCAGGTGGCGCCGCAGATCGTCGGCGCCTTCACGGACCGCCGGCTCCTCGCGAGGCTCGCCAGGGAGAGCGAGGTGCTCACGTTCGACTGGGAGAACATCTCCGTCGACTCGCTGCGCGGGTTGCCGCAGGGAACCCGCATCAGCCCGCCGGTGGCGGCGCTCGCCGCAGCGCAGGATCGCGTCTCGGAGAAGCAGCTGTTCGAGCGTCTGCGCATTCCCACCACGCGGTGGCAGGCCGTGGAGTCACGCCCGCAACTGAAGCGAGCGGTCGAGCACATCGGCCTGCCGGGTGTACTGAAAACGCGACGGCTGGGGTATGACGGGAAGGGGCAGGCGGTAGTCCGCTCCATCGTGGACGTCGAGCGCGCCTGGTCGGAACTCGGCGCCCAGCCACTGATCTACGAGAACCTGGTGCCCTTCGACTACGAGGTGTCCATCATCGGCGCGCGCAGCCGTCGCGCGGAGATCGCCATCTATCCCTTGAACGGCAACGTGCATGCGGGTGGCATCCTGCGGCTCACGCGCGCCCCGTACGGCCCCAAGCGGCTGCACCGGCTCGCGGCCCGTTATCTGGAGCGCGTGCTGTCACATTTCCGTTACACCGGCATCCTGACCATCGAGTTCTTCGTGAGCCGCGGCAAGCTCATCGCCAACGAGATGGCACCGCGCGTGCACAATTCCGGCCACTGGACCATCGAGGGCGCCGCGACCAGCCAGTTCGAGAATCACCTGCGCGCCATCCTCGGGCTGCCCCTCGGCTCCACGCAGGCGCTGGGGCACAGCGCCATGCTGAACCTCATCGGCGAGATCCCGCGGCGCGAGCTCCTGCTGGCCGAAGACGGCCTGCACCTGCACGACTACGGCAAGCAGCCCCGGCCGGGCCGAAAACTGGGGCACTGCACCCTCGTCGAGCGCACCGCGGCCGTGCGGGACCGCCGGGCACGGCGCCTGCTTGCGGAATTGGCCCCGGGGATTCGCATCCCGTAAGCTGCGCCGCCATGTACCTCGAGCTCTTCAAGCTGAAGGACCTGCCGTTCCGGCTGAGCCCGGACCCCCAGTTCCTGTACCTCTCCAAGCAGCACGCCCGCGCCAAGGCGTACATGGAATCGACCATCTGGTTCACGGATGGCTTCGTGGTCATCACTGGAGAGATCGGCTCGGGCAAGACCACGCTCATCGAATCCTTCCTGAAGGAAGTGCAGTCGGACGTCGTCATCGCGCAGATCAACCAGACGCAGGTGAGCGCGGTCGATTTCCTGCAGGCGGTGCTGGTGCAGTTCGGCTTCTCGCCCTTCAAGATGAAGAAGGCGGAGCTCATCGCCACGCTCAACACGTTCCTGATCGAGCAGTACAGCGCGGGGCGCAAGGTGCTGCTCATCGTGGACGAGGCGCAGAACCTCTCCCTGCGCGTGCTGGAGGAGATCCGGATGCTCTCGGGCGTCGAGACCACCAAGGAGAAGGTGCTGCGCATCATCCTGGCGGGCCAGCCCGAGCTCAACGAGAAGCTCGACGCGCCGGAGCTGGTGCAGCTCGCGCAGCGCGTCCGCCTGCGCTTCCACCTCACTACGTTCACCGAACAGGAGATGCAGGCCTACATCCAGCATCGCCTCGAGGTGGCAGGCGCGAGCGACCGGGAGATCTTCCTGCCCGAGACGTATGCCGAGATCTTCCGCTACACGGGTGGAGTGCCGCGCCTCATCAACACGCTGTGCGACACGTCCATGATGGCGGCCTTTGCGGCCGGCCGGGACCAGGTGACGCTCGAGGACATCTCCAGCTCCGTCGAAGAGCTGCAGTGGGTGGAATACTCGCTGCGCCAGCAGATGTCACTGCGCCCGGTGGTGGATGCGTTCCATCCTGCGCAGACGCACACTCACGTTCAGACGCATGTCGCGGTGCAGCCGCGCGCTGCGGTGGCTGAAGAGGGCGTGGCCGGCATCGGCAAGATCCTCGTCGCCACCGAAGGCCGCACCGTGCAGGAATTGCCGTTGCGTGTGGGTCGCGTGGTGGTGGGGCGCACCGCGGACAACGACCTGCAGATCGACAGCCGCTTCGTCAGCCGGCATCACTGTCAGATCGTCACCACGGCGCATTCCTCGGTCATCGAGGACCTCAACAGCACCAATGGCATCTACGTGAAATCCAAGCGCGTGCGCCGGCACTACCTGAACGACGGCGACGTGGTCGTCATCGGCAAGCACGAGCTCATCTACGTGGACGAGCGTGCGCCGAAGGCCCGTACGCCGAACTTCACGGAGACCATCCCGCGCACGGCGCCGGAAGAAGAGCCGGAGGCGGAGTAGTCACTCCCCGGCGATCGTCATCTCCTCGATGAGGATGGACCCGGTGCGGATCGCGCCGCGCGGGTCGACATCCGTGCCGAGAGCGGCGATGCGCCGGTACATGTCCCGCAGGTTGCCCGCAATCGTCACTTCGTGCACCGGGTGCACCAACTCGCCGTTCTCCACCCAATAACCGCTCGCGCCGCGCGAATAGTCGCCGGTGACACCGTTCACACCCTGTCCCATGAGCTCGGTGACGAAGAGTCCGGTGCCCATGTGCTTCAGCAGCGCCTCGAAGGGCTGCGAGTGAGCGGACGCCGAGACGAGGAGGTTGTGGATGCCGCCCGCGTTGCCGGTGGTCTGCAGCCCGAGCTTGCGGGCGGAATAGCTTCCCAGCACATAGCCCTGCAGCACGCCATCGCGCACCAGGTCGCGGTCGCGTGTAGCCACGCCTTCGGCGTCGAAGGGGCTGCTCGCGAGCGCCTTCAGCAGGTGAGGACGCTCCTGGATCTGCAGAAAGGCAGGGAACACCTGGGTGCCCGCGGCATCGAGCAGGAACGAAGACTTGCGATATTGCGCGGCGCCGCGGATGGCGCCAGTGAAGTGGCCTATCAAGCCGCGTGCCACTTCAGGCGCGTAGAGCACGGGCGAGCGGCGTGTGGAAATCTTCCTGGCACCCAGTCTCGCGACCGCGCGCTCTCCCGCCTTCTGCCCGATGACATTCGGGCTTTCCAGATCGGCCGCGTCGCGGGCGGCGCTGAACCAGTAGTCGCGCTGCATCTCCTCGCCCTGCTGGGCCAGCAGCACGCAGCTCAGGGAATGGCTGGTGCTGCCATAGCCGGCGAGAAAGCCGTTGGAATTGCCGTAGACGCGCGCGTCCTGCTGGCTGCTGACGCTGCCGCCTTCCGAGTTGGTGAGGCGCGAGTCGACGGCGAGGCCGGCGGATTCGCAGGCGCGCGCGAGCTCGATGCCCTGGTCCGGCGACAGGGCCCAGGGGTGCTCGAGCTGGAGATCCGGGATGTCTTTCGCGAGCATCTGCGGGTCCGCGAGCCCCGCGTAAGGGTCTTCGGCCGTATATCGGGCGATCGCCGAAGCCTTCTCGACGGTGTCCCGTACTGCCTGGGCGGTCAGATCCGCGGTGCTCGCCGAGCCCTTGCGCTTGCCGAAGTACACCGTGACGTCGAGGCCGCGATCCCGCTGGTATTCCACCGTCTCCACCTCGCCGAGCCGCACCGTGATGGTGAGGCCGCGGTTGAGGCTGGCATCCACTTCGGATTCCGTGGCGCCACGAGCCTTCGCTTCCGTGAGCGCGAGGCTCACGATGTCCTTCAGTTCGGCGATTCCCATGACAGAATTGTAGCAGCCGCCCGCTGCGGCACTGTGGAGACTGCGCATGCACCCCGCCGGCGAAGACGACTTTGACGAGAGCCCCGAAGGTCTCGAGGGTGAGCCGAGGCCCAGCAAGAGCGCGCGCAAGCGCGCAGCGCACGCGGCACAGGCGCTCGGCGAGGAACTGATCGCGCTCAAGCCTCACGAGCTGGATTCTCTGAAGCTTCCCGAGGAGCTTCACGATGCGGTGCGCGAAGCGCAGCGCATCCGCAATACGCGTGGCGGCCTCGCGCGCCAGCGACAGTACATCGGGAAGCTGATGCGGGAGATCGACACCGCGCCCATCGAGGCCGCGATGGCGATCCGGCGCAAGACCGGCGCATTGCGCTCATGAGCGAGGGGCGAGGTTTCCCCGAGCGCATCGTCTGCCTCACCGAGGAAACCACGGAGACGCTCTACCTGCTGGGCGAGGATTGGCGCATCGTGGGCATCTCCGGCTTCACGGTGCGCCCGCCGCGGGCGCGCAAGGAGAAGCCGAGGGTCTCGGCTTTCACCAGTGCCAGGATCGACCGCATCCTCGCACTGCGGCCCGATCTCGTGCTGGGCTTCTCCGACCTGCAGGCTGACATTGCCGCGGAGCTGATCCGCCGCGGCGTCGAGGTGCACGTGTTCAATCACCGCAGCATCGAGGAGATCCTGCGGATGATCCGCACGCTCGGCGGCATGATCGGCCGCCAGGTGCAGACGGCAGCGCTCATCGAAACCTTGAGTACCGGGCTGGAGCTCGCCCGCGCCCGGGCTGCGCAGCTGTCGCACCGCCCGCGCATCTATTTCGAGGAATGGGACTCGCCGCAGATCTCCGGCATCCGTTGGGTGTCGGAGCTCGTCACGCTCGCCGGCGGCGAGGACTGCTTCCCCGAGCTTGCAGTGCAACCCCTGGCCAGGGATCGAATCGTGGCGGACCCGCTCGAAGTCCCTCGGCGTGCGCCGGACATCATCCTCGGTTCCTGGTGCGGGAAGAAGTTTCAGCCCGGCTCCGTGGCGGAGCGGCCCGGGTGGGCGGGCGTACCTGCCGTTCGCAGCGGCCACGTGCGGGAGATCAAGTCATCGCTCATCCTGCAGCCTGGGCCGGCTGCGCTCACGGACGGCTTGCGCGAGATCCAGCGCATCGTTTTCGAATGGGCCGGCCAGCCTTGGCCGTGAGCCGTCAGCGGGTGAGCCGCTCCAGCGCCTCGCGGTATTTCTCGCTGGTGCGCGCGATGATCTCGGCCGGCAGCTTCGGGCCTGGCGCGGTCTTGTTCCAGTCCAGCGTCTCCAGATAGTCCCGCACGTACTGCTTGTCGAAGCTCGGCGGGCTCGCGCCCACCGCATAGGTGTCCGCTGGCCAGAAGCGCGAGGAATCGGGCGTGAGGACTTCGTCCGCCAGCGTGAGACGGCCGGCCTCGTCCAGGCCGAACTCGAACTTCGTGTCCGCGATGATGATGCCGCGCTGCCTCGCGTGCTCCGCCGCGAACGAGTACAGCGCGAGCGCCGTATCGCGCACCTGCGCAGCGAGCGGCGCGCCGATGAGCTTTTCCACTTCGGCGAACGAGATGTTCTCGTCGTGCTCGCCGACCGCTGCCTTGGTGGCCGGCGTGAAGAGCGGCTGCGGCAGCTGCTGGGCGAGCTTCAGGCCCGATGGCAGCGCGATGCCGCACACGGCGCCGGTGTTCTGGTAGTCCTTCCATCCCGAGCCGATCAAATACCCGCGCACCACCGCTTCGACGGGGAGCGCCTTCAGCCGTTTCACGACGACCGAGCGCTCCGCGAGCAGGGCGCGCTCACCGGGGTCGCTCACCACGCTCTCGATGGCGCGGCCGGTGAGATGGTTCGGCACGATGCCGCCCGTGCGCGCGAACCAGAAATTGGAGATCTGGTTGAGCACGCGCCCCTTGTCCGGGATCGGGTCGGGCAGCACCACGTCGAAGGCCGACAGGCGGTCCGTGGTGACGATCAGCATGTGCCCCGCATCGAGCGCGTAGATGTCGCGCACCTTGCCTTCGTAGATCTTCTCGAGGCCGCGCAACGCGGTGCGGTGGACGGTGGGCGTGGTCATGAATCCTCGTCGGGAGCGCGCAGGGGGCTTGGTACTATACGCAAAATCTCGGGACGGGCGTGATGGCAGGCTGGGCGGGAAAACTCGTAGGTGGGGTGATCGGCGCGTTGACGCTCGGGCCCGTGGGAGTGGCGCTCGGCGTGCTCGTCGGCCATCAATACGACCGCGCGACGGCCGATCCCTACGACGAGCCATTGTCCGGCGCGAGCGCAGCCGAGATCGGCGAGCACTTTTTCCGTGCCGCCTTCCGGGTGATGGGGCACATCGCCAAGGCCGACGGCCGCATCTCCGAGCGCGAGATCGCGGCGGCGCGCGGCATCATGGCAGAGCTGCGCCTGGATCCCTCGCGCGTGCGCATCGCGATCGATTGCTTCGGCGAAGGCAAGCAGCCGTCGTTCGATCTCGTGGCCGAGCTCGCTTCGCTGCGGCGGTTGTGCGCCGGCCGCCCCGACCTCATGCGCATCTTCCTCGAGATCCAGGTGCGCGCGGCGCTGGCGGGCAACGACATCCAGGGGCCGGCGCGCTCGTTGCTCGCCGCCGTCGCTGGGAAGCTCGGCATCTCCAACATGGAGCTGGCGCAGATCGAGGCCGTGCTGCGCATCCGCCGCGGCAGCTTCGCACACGATGCGGCGCGGCGCGGGCCGGCGCCCGTCGACGAGGCCTACAGGGTGCTGGAAGTCGCCTCGTCCGCGAGCAACGAGGAGGTGGCGAAGGCGTATCGCCGGCAGCTGAGCCGCCATCATCCGGACAAGCTCAAAGCCAACGGCCTGCCGGACTCGATGATCGAGCATGCCAAGGAACGGACGCAGCAGATCATCGAAGCTTACGAGCTGATCAAGGACCGGCGCGGCGTGGCGTAGTTCATTGGCAAGAAGCCGCCTGCGGCGCTTTTTGCGGACATCAGCTTCGTTTGCGGCCTGCCACGCGGAGGGTCACTCCCGGTACACTAGCGCGCATGCCGCCCTGGATCGCGCCTTCCATCCTGTCCGCCGACTTCGCCCGCCTGGGCGAGGAGGTCGAGGCCGTGCTGCGCGCCGGCGCGGACCTGATCCACTTCGACGTCATGGACAACCACTACGTGCCGAACCTCACCGTCGGCCCGGTGGTGTGCGAGGCGCTGCGCAAGCGCGGCATCCAGGCGCCCATCGACGTGCATCTCATGGTGAAGCCCGTGGATCGCATCGTTCCGGATTTCGCGGCGGCCGGCGCCACCTACATCACCTTCCACCCGGAGGCGAGCGAGCACGTCGACCGCACCATCGGACTGATCCGCGAGCACGGCTGCCGGCCGGGGCTGGTGTTCAACCCGGCGACGCCGCTCGACTATCTCGACTACACGCTCGAGAAGCTCGACATGGTGCTGCTCATGTCGGTGAACCCGGGATTCGGCGGCCAGAAGTTCATCCCCTCGGCGCTGGCCAAGCTCGCCGAGGCGCGGCGGCGTATCGACGCCTCGGGCCGCGAGATCCGGCTGGAGATCGACGGCGGCGTGAAGGTGGACAACATCGCGGCGATCGCCCGGGCGGGCGCGGACACCTTCGTGGCCGGCTCGGCCATCTTCGGCAGCGGGGATTACGGCGCCACGGTCAAGGCGATGCGCGAGGCGATCGCGAAGGGCTAGAGCGCAGAAGGGCGGCGTAGCGGTGTGGGCGGCAGGCCGGTCGCGGCTGGCGCGAGGGCCGAGGCTACCGGAGCGCCTGTGGCGCGAAAGGCCCGCCAGCGCGGCGGGCGGAACGGCGACTACTTGTCGTCCTCGTCCTCATCGTCGAAATCGTCATCCGAATCGTCGTCGTCGAAGTCATCGTCGTCATCATCATCGAGGCTGCCCGCGGCCGGCCGCGCAGCCAGCGCGCCGGCTCCCGCCGCCGCCACGCCCGCTCCGGCGGGCTTCGCCGGGACGATGACCGGACGTGTCTTCATCTTGGGACGGGCATTGAACACCACGATGGTCTTGCCCGTGGCACGCAGCAGGCCCTGCTCCTCGAGCACCTTGAGCACGCGGCCCGCCATCTCGCGCGAGCAGCCGACCAGTCGCGACAGCTCCTGGCGGCTCACCTTGATCTGCATGCCTTCCGGGTGGGTCATGGCATCCGGCTCGCCGCACAGGTCCATGATGGCGTGCGCGACGCGGCCCGTGACGTCCACGAACGCGAGATCGCCGAGCTTGCGGTTGGTGCGGTCGAGGCGCGTGGCGAGCTGGGTGGCCAGCTCGAAAATGAGACCGGGGCTCTCCGCCGCGATCTGGCGGAAGCGCGGATAGGTCATTTCCGCGAGCTCGCACTGGTTGCGCGTGCGCACCCAGGCGCTGCGCGTGGGCTGCTCGTAGAAAAGGCCCATCTCGCCGAAGAACTGGCCGCGGTTCAGGTAGGCGAGCACCATCTCGTTGCCTTCCTCGTCCTCGATCATCACTTCGACCGAGCCGCTGATGATGTAGTAGAGGACGTCGGGGAGGTCGCCGGCGTGGATCACCACCGTCTTCGACGGCACGGTGCGGATGCGGCAATAGCTCAGGAAGCGGTTGATCGCCGGAATGTCGCTCAGCGGCTTGATGTTCTCTTCCACTACGGCTCCCCAACCCACTCTTGATGGTGCGTACGCGTGCGCTTTTTAACCATAAGGCCGCAGAACTGCAAGCGATATCCCTGCTTACACCCAGTACGCCGTGCGGGTCATGACGCGCGCGGTGTGGCGCATCAGCTCGCGGGCTGGAGCAGGTATCGAGGCCGCGCCTGCCGATTGCGCGGCGGCGCCGTGCGCAATCTCGTCCTCGCGCATTGCCGAGACGATGGCCCGGCTGCGCGCATCGTCGGCCGGAAGCCGCGCGAGATGCTCATCGAGATGGCCCTCCACCTGCCGTTCCGTCTCCGCGACGAAGCCCAGGCTCACCCGATCGCCGAACGTCGCCGCGATCGCACCGAT
>JBGAIL010000095.1:0-18140 GCA_044225565.1 Steroidobacteraceae bacterium
CTGCTGCTCGGTCCTGCTCGCCGCCTGCGGCAAGAAGGACGGCGCCGCCGGTCCGCAGACCGCCGCCGGTGCGCCGCAGGCCGAAGAGAAGGTGCTGAACCTCTACATCTGGAACGACTACCTCGCCGAGGACACCATCTCGAACTTCGAGAAGGAGACGGGCATCAAGGTGTCGGTCAGCAACTACGGCAGCGTCGAGGAGCTCGACAGCAAGCTGGCGCCGGGCAATTCCGGCTACGACATCGTGGTGCCGTCCGCTTCCGCCTACGAGCGCCAGATCCGCTCGGGCTACTACCAGAAGCTCGACAAGTCGAAGCTGCCGAACCTCGTCAACATGGACCCGGAGATCCAGCAGCGCCTGGCGATGCACGATCCGAACAACGACTACGCCGTGCTGCACATGTGGGGCACCACCGGCATCGGCTACAACACGGCGAAGGTGAAGGCGGCCGCGCCCGATGCGCCGCTCGGCAGCTGGAAGCTGGTGTTCGACCCGGCGGTCGCGAAGAAGCTGCAGAAGTGCGGCATCGCCGTGCTCGACTCCGCCACCGAGATGTTCAGCATGGCGCTGGACGCCATCGGCAAGGACCCGAACAGCCAGGTCGCCGCGGACCTCGAGGCGGGCGCGGACGCCCTCATGAAGGTGCGGCCTTTCATCCGCTACATCGACACGCAGCGCATGATCTCCGACCTCGCGAACGGCGAGATCTGCGTGGCCATCGGCTACAGCGGCGACATCCTGCAGGCGCGCGACCGCGCCGACGAGAACGAGACGGGGCAGCAGATCGCGTACTTCATCCCGAAGGAAGGCTCCATCATGTGGTTCGACAGCTACCTCATCCCGAAGGACGCGCCGCACCCCGACAATGCGCATGCCTTCATCAACTACATGCTGAAGCCCGAAGTGATCGCCGCGGTCACCAACACCGTGAACTACGCGAACGGCAACAAGGCCGCCACGCAGTTCGTGAACAAGGAAGTGCTGGACGATCCGGGCGTGTATCCGCCGCCCGACGTGAAGAGCAAGCTGGTGCCGGATCTCGCGGACACCGAGGAGACCACGCGCCTGATGACGCGCCTGTGGACGAAGTTCATGACCGGTCGATAGCAGAAGCAAGCCATCGACGGCCTCGCACCTTGTAAGGTCGTGTGCAGCAGGACGGATGAAAAGGAGCACCCTGTGTTTCCCCACTGCGGGCCTTGCTTGCGCAATGCTGCTCGCCGCCTGCGGCTCGAAGGTGGAAAGCCCGGCGGGAGCAGGGGACGTCGATGCCGCTCCGGTGGCGGTGCCCGAGGAGAAGGTCCTCAATCTCTACGTCTGGAACTACTATCTCGGTCCCGACACCGTCGCCAACTTCGAGAAGGAGACGGGCATCAAGGTGTTCCTCAGCAACTACAGCAGCAACGAAGAGCTCGAGAGCAAGCTCGCTCCGGGGCACTCCAGCCACGATGTCGTGGTGCCGTCGGCCTCCTTCTACGAGCGTCAGATCCGTGGCGGCTACTATCGCAAGCTCGACAAATCGAAGCTGCCGAATCTCTCGCACATGGATCCGGACATCCTCGCGCGCATGGCCATGCAGGATCCGGGCAATGAACATGCCGTGCTGCACGCATGGGGCACCACGGGCGTCGGCTACAACGTCGCAAAGGTGAAGGCTGCGGCGCCCGACGCGCCGCTCGACAGCTGGCAGCTGGTGTTCGAACCCGCCAATGCGAAGCGGCTGCAGAAGTGCGGCATCGCGGTGCTGGAATCGGCCAGCGAGATGTTCTTCGTGACCTTGCGTGCCATCGGCCGGGATCCCAACAGCCAGAAGTCCGAGGACATCGAGGCCGCCGCAGCCGCGCTGATGAGAATTCGGCCCTATATCCGCTACATCGATACGGACCGCATCCTCCCCGGCCTTGCGAACGGCGAGATATGCGTCACGGTCGGTTACATCGGCGACATACTTCAGGGTCGCAATCGCGCGCGCGAAAGCAACACCGGGCAGGAGATCGCCTACTTCATTCCCAGGGAAGGCTCGATCATGTGGTTCGACAGCTACCTCATCCCGAAAGACGCGCCGCACCCCGGCAATGCGCATGCCTTCCTGAATTACATGCTGCGACCGGAGGTAATCGCGGGCGTCACCAACGCCATCAACTACGCCAACGGCAACAAGGACGCGGCGCGGTTCGTGAACAAGGCAGTGCTCGACGAGCCGGGCATCTATCCGCCGCCGCAGGTACGCGCCAAGCTCGTGCCGGTTCTCGCCAACGACGAGCAGACGACCCGGCGGATGACGCGGCTGTGGACCCGATTCATGACGGGAAGATGAGACCATGGCAACCAACGCAGCCGCGGCACCCAACGCGCAGGGCAGGAAAGAGCCCTGGAAGGATCCGAGCGCGCAGCCCTACATCCGCATCGAGAGCGTCACCAAGGCCTTCGGCGACTTCGTCGCGGTGAGCGAGGTGAGCCTGAGCATCTACCGGGGCGAGATCTTCTGCCTCCTGGGCGGCTCGGGCTGCGGCAAGACGACGCTGCTGCGCATGCTGGCGGGCTTCGAGGAGCCGACGGCCGGGCGCATCTTCATCGACGGCGCCGACATGGCGCGCGTGCCGCCGTACGAGCGCCCGGTGAACATGATGTTCCAGTCCTACGCGCTCTTCCCGCATATGACGGTGGAGAAGAACATCGGTTTCGGCCTGCGCCAGGAAGGCACGCCGCGCGCGCAGATCGCCGAGCGCGTGGCGGAGATGGTGAACATCGTGAAGCTGAACGGCCTCGAGCAGCGCAAGCCTCATCAGCTCTCGGGCGGGCAGCGCCAGCGCGTGGCGCTCGCACGGTCGCTGATCAAGCGTCCGAAGCTGCTGCTGCTCGATGAGCCGCTGGGCGCCCTGGACAAGAAGCTGCGCGAGCACACGCAGTTCGAGCTGGTGAACATCCAGGAGCGTCTCGGCGTCACCTTCGTGGTCGTGACGCACGACCAGGAAGAGGCGATGACGCTCGCTTCGCGCATCGGCGTGATGAACCAGGGACGCATCGTGCAGGTGGGCACGCCCCACGAGATCTACGAATTCCCCGGATCGCGCTTCGTCGCGGACTTCATCGGCAACGTGAACATGTTCGAGGGCCGCATCGTCGAGGACGAGCCGGATTACGTGCTCATCGAGTCGAAGGAGTTGGGTGCGCCCATCTACGTTGGGCACGGCGTCAGCGCGCCACCGGACGCCATCGTCTGGACGGCGGTGCGGCCGGAGAAGATCCAGCTCACGCGCGAGGCGCCCGCCGAGACGCGTCACAATGCCGCGCAGGGCGTCGTGAAAGAGATCGCCTACATGGGCGACATGTCCATCTATCTCGTTCAGCTGGCCTCGGGCAAGACCCTCCGCGTCACCCAGCCCAACGCCTTCCGCCAGCACGAGGACCGAATCACCTGGGAAGACCGCGTGTGGCTCAGCTGGCACGAGTCCAGCGCCGTCGTGGTGACGCAGTGAAGCCGCTGCTGCGGCGCCGCCTGAGGGGGGCCGGCCGCGGCGCCGTCATCGCGGTCCCGTGGCTGTGGCTGCTGCTGTTCTTCCTGATCCCCTTCGTCATCGTGCTGAAGATCAGCTTCGCCGAGACCCGGCTCGCCGTTCCGCCGTACACGCCGCTCCTCTCCTGGGTGGAGGGGCACTACGTGCTGCAGCTGAACACGGGCAATTTCCTGTTCCTGCTGAAGGATTCCCTGTACCTCGAAGCCTTCCTGAGCTCGCTGAAGGTGGCCTCGATCTCCACCGTGCTCTGCCTCCTGCTCGGCTATCCCATGGCCTACGGCATCGCGAGGGCGACGCCGGCGTGGCGCAACATCCTGCTGCTGATGATCATCCTGCCGTTCTGGACGTCGTTCCTGGTTCGCGTCTACGCGTGGATGGGCCTGCTGCGCAACAACGGCGTGATCAACAATGCGCTCATGGCGCTCGGCGTCATCGACGAGCCCATCGTGATGATGAACACCGATTTCGCGATGTACGTGGGCATCGTCTACTCCTACCTGCCGTTCATGATCCTGCCGCTGTATTCCAACCTCGAGAAGCACGACCACACGCTGATCGAGGCCGCGGTGGACCTCGGCTCGCGGCCGTTCAGGGCGTTCCTGCAGATCACGCTGCCGCTGTCGAAGAACGGCGTCATCGCCGGCTGCATGCTGGTGTTCATCCCGGCGGTGGGCGAGTTCGTGATCCCCCGGCTCCTCGGCGGCACGGATTCGCTGATGATCGGCCGCGTGCTGTGGGATGAGTTCTTCAGCAACCGCGACTGGCCGGTGGCGAGCTCGGTGGCCATCTGCCTGCTCCTCGCGCTGGTGATCCCCATCATGATCTTCCAGCGTTACCAGATGAAGGAAGCGGGAGACAAGGCGTGAGCCACAACCGCTCGCTCTTCCTGCTGACGGCGCTGGTGCTGGGCTTCGCCTTCCTCTACATCCCCATCCTGTCGGTCATCGTGTTCTCGTTCAACGAGTCGAAACTGGTGACCGTGTGGGGTGGATTCTCGACCCGCTGGTATGGCGTGCTGCTCGATGACCGGCAGATGCTCGAGGGCATGTGGCTCAGCCTGCGCATCGCGGCGGTGACGGCCACGGGCGCGGTCATCGTGGGCACGCTCGCGGGGCTCGCGCTGGCGCGCTTCGGGCGGTTTCGCGGCCGCACGCTGCTCTCCGGCATGGTCGCCGCTCCGCTGGTCATGCCCGAGGTCATCACGGGCCTGTCGCTGCTGCTGCTGTTCGTGGCCTTCGCGGGCCTGCCGCTGGTGCCGGACCAGCGTGGCTTCAGTACCATCACCATCGCGCACATCACGCTGACCCTGTCCTACGTCACCGTCATCGTGCAGTCGCGGCTCGCAACGATGGACGAATCCCTGGAGGAGGCGGCCATGGACCTCGGCGCACGACCCGCCAAGGTGTTCATGGTCATCACGCTGCCGATCATCGCTCCGGCGATCCTGTCCGGCTGGCTGCTCGCCTTCACCCTGTCCCTGGACGATCTCGTGATCGCGAGCTTCACCGCAGGCCCCTCCACGAACACGCTGCCGATGATGATCTTTTCCAAGGTGCGCCTGGGCGTCACCCCCGAGATCAACGCGCTCGCGACGCTGATGGTGGGCACGGTCACGATTTTCGTGATCGGAGCCGGTATGCTGATGGCCCGCCAGGAGCGCACGCGCAGGCGTGACATCCAGATGGCGCAAGCGGGTCAGTAGCGAGTGGAATTCCTCGGCATCGACGTAGGGGGCTCGTCCATCAAGGCGGGCGTGGTCGACGTGGCGGCAGGCCGCATCACGGGCGAGATCGCTTCGCTTCCCACGCCCAGGCCCTCGGACCCCGAAGCGGTCATGAAGGTGGTCGCGGCGCTGGGCGCGAAACTGCCTTCGAGCGGCCCGGTGGGGTTCGCTTTTCCCAGCGTCGTGCAGAAGGGGAAGGCGCGCACCGCGGCCCACGTGGACCATGCATGGGTGAATGCGGACGGCTCCGCGCTCGTGCAGCGCACCCTGGGCCGGCCCTGTGCCTTCCTGAACGACGCGGACGCCGCAGGCCTCGCTGAAATGGGCTGTGGCGCCGGCAAGGGCACGCAGGGCACCGTGATCATGCTCACCTTCGGCACGGGCATCGGCTCTGCCCTGTTCGTGGATGGAGTGCTGTACCCGAATACCGAGCTAGGCCACCTGGAGCTGCGCGGCGTAGACGCAGAGGAGTGGGCTTCGGCGCGCATCCGCACCCTGCTGAGTCTCGACTGGCCTGCGTGGATCGCCCGTGTGAACGAGTACCTGGCTGCGATGCACCGGCTCTTCTGGCCGGACGTTTTCATCCTGGGTGGCGCGGTCAGCGAGAATTTCGCGGAATTCGCGCCGCTGCTGCGCTCTCCCGCCGAGATTCGCCCCGCGCACTTCGCCGGCCAGGCCGGCATCATCGGAGCCGCGATCGCCGCATCGAAGCTGCGGTAAGCTGCGCCGCATGGAGATCCGCAGCAAGCTGCCCGACGTCGGCGTCACCATCTTCGCCACCATCTCGCGCAGGGCGCAGGAGCTCGGCGCGCTGAACCTGGGGCAGGGTTTCCCGGATTTCGAGATCGACCCGCGGCTCACGGAGCTGGTCACCGAGGCGATGCGGGCCGGGCACAATCAGTACGCGCCTTATGAAGGTGCAATGGCGCTGCGCGAGCAGATCGCCGCGAAGATCCTCCAGTGCTACGGCGCCTCGGTGGACCCGGAAGCGGAAGTCACGGTGACGCTCGGCGCCACCGAAGCCATCTATTCCGCCGTGCAGGCCGTGGTGGCCGCGGGGGACGAGGCCATCGTCTTCGATCCCTGCTACGACTCGTACGATCCCGCGGTGCGCCTGGCTGGGGGCAGGTGCATCCACGTTCCGCTCAGCCCGCCGCGGTTCGGGTACGACTGGGATCGCGTGTGGGCGAGTGTCACGCCGCGCACGCGGCTCATCATCTTCAATTCGCCGAACAACCCCACGTGCACCACGGCAACGGCGCGAGATCTCGACGAGCTCGCAGCCATCATGCGCGGGCGCGATATCGTGCTCATCTCGGACGAGGTGTACGAGCACATCGTGTACGACGGGCAGCAGCACCAGTCCGTCCTCGCACACCCGGAGCTGCGGCAGCGCAGCTTCGCTGCGTACTCCTTCGGCAAGACCCTGCATTCCACCGGATTGCGCCTGGGATACTGCATCGCGCCGCCAGCATTGACCCGCGAGATGCGCAAGGTGCATCAGTTCAACACTTTCAGCATCGCTACGGCGCCACAGCACGCCGTAGCGGCCTACTTGCGCGAGAAGCCGGACGCATGGCGCGGCGTGTCCACGTTCTTCCAGCGCAAGCGCGACCGGTTCTGCGCGGCGCTCGCCGGCAGCCCGTTCTCGCTGCCGCCCGCGCAGGGCGCGTATTTCCAGCTGCTGGATTTCAGCCGTGTGGCGCCGCCCGGTGACATGGCATTCGTCGACCGGCTGCTCGACGAAGCGAAGCTCGCTACCATTCCGCTCACGCCGTTCTACCGCGAGCCGCCGCCGCTTTCTCTGGTGCGGCTGTGCATCGCCAAACGCGACGAAACGCTCGATGCCGCGGCCGCACGGCTGCTAACCTTCCGGCCATGAAGAAGCGCACGCGAGTCAATCACCCGCCGCAGGTCGAGGTGCCGGCGGACAACCGCGCCCTGGTCGCGCCGATCTACCAGACCGTCAAGTTCGAATTCGACGACCTGGACGAGACGATGCGCTTCCTGCAGGGCGGCCGGCCGGGGTTCTTCTACTCGCGCACTTCGAATCCCACCACGCGGCAGCTCGAGCTCACTCTCGCGGAGCTGCAGGGGCGTGAGGAATGCCTCACTACGGCGTCCGGCATCGCCGCCGTGTCGCAAACGCTCATCTCGCTGACGAAGCAGGGGGATCACATCCTGTGCTTCGTGGAAACCTACAATCCCACGCGCAACGTCATCCGAAGGCTGCTCTCGCGCTTCGGGGTGACGTTCACGATGCTCTCCATCGAGGACGTCGCAGGCATCGAGCGCGTGCTCACCACGCAGCCCACGCGGCTGGTGGTGTTCGAGAGTCCGACGAACCCGGTGACGAAGATCGCGGACATCGCTGCCATCACGCGGCTGGCGCGCGCGAAAGGCGCGCTCACGGTGCTGGACAACACGTTCGCCGGCCTCCACCAGCATGGTGAGTTCGATGTCGACGTGTTCGTGCACAGCCTCACGAAATACGCCTCGGGTGCGGGCGACGTGATGGGCGGTGCGGTCATCGCGAAGGCCGAGTTGATCCGCCAGATGCGGCACGATTTCGGCTCGATGGGCGGGGCGCTGGACCCGCATGCGGCTTTCCTGATCCAGCGGGGCCTCAAGACCTATTTCCTCCGGTATTCCGCGCAATGCGCGAGCGCCCTGCGGGTGGCGGAGCTGCTCGCCGGGCACGTGGCCGTGGAACGGGTCCGCTATCCGGGCCTGCCCGCGCATCCTCAGCACGCGCTCGCGAAGGCGCAGATGAAGGAGTTCGGCACGGTGGTCACCTTCGACCTGAAGGGCGGGCTCGAGGCCGGCAAGCGCTTCTGCGAGGCGCTCGAGCTCTTCGCGATGGCGGCGAGCCTGGGCTCCGGCGAATCGCTCGTGATGGCGCCGCAGATGATGCGCAATCGCGAGCTCACTCCCGAGCAGCAGAAGGCGGCCGCCGTGGGGGAGGGGACGGTGCGGCTGTCCATCGGCCTCGAGGACATCGAGGACCTGCTGGAGGACGTGAGTCAGGCGCTCGGCAAGGTCTGAGCGGTGCCGACGGCAGGCCTTCTCTCCCCGCGCTGCCCACCCGCCTGCAGACGCTTGCGCTGCGCCGAGTCCGGCTCGTCCAAATACTTCCCGCGGCTGACTCGGAGGTGAGGATGGCGTACTCGGGATGCTGCCTGACGCCGCGGCTCTTCCATTCCTGCGTAAGCTCGTCGCGAATGGCGATGCCACGCATGCGCTTGTCGATCCAGGCGTCGGAGTAACCCTTGGCCTGGTAGATCTCACGGGTGCGCTGCATCGCGAGCCCGGGTTCTCGATTTCCCTGATGCGGTCGTAGCCCACTCGCGCCAGCCAGAGTTTGAACGGCTCGGCCTTGGGGCTGGGGGAGTCGGTGAGCGCCGCCACCACAGACGGGTGGTGCGATCGAGGCAGCAAAAAATTTTCAGCTCATCAAAAGCGAAACATACAGAATCTTCCGCGCGCTTCTCTCCGCTGTTGTCGCGAGCAACATCTCACGCGTTTTCTGCTGTGTAGGGGCGCTGTCGCGAAAGGAGTACCATCGCCGACACGCGCTAGCCATCAAGGGAGAAGCTGCCATGACGCTGAACCGCCGCGATTTCGTTGCTACCGCAGGGTTGTCGGTTCTGGCCAGCACGGGCTTACGTGCGGCCGCGGCGAAGCAAACGGCGCCGGCAAACGTGGACCACCGTTCGAGCTGGGCCGCGATCCGGGCGCAGTTCGACCTCTCTCCCGAATGGCTGCACTTCTCGCAGTTCTACATCGTTTCGCATCCGCGTCCGGTGCGAGAAGCCATCGAACGCCTGCGTCGGAAGCTCGACGCCAATCCTTTCGGCGCCGTCGAGCACGGCATGGGTTTCGATGCGTTCCTGGGGGAGACTTCACAGGAGGAGCCTTTCCCACTGCGCATGCAGCGCGCCGCTGCGGAATACATCGGCGGCCGGCCCGAGGAAGTCGCGCTCACGGACAGCACCACGCAGGGTCTCGCACTCATCTATCACGGGCTCGCGTTGAAGCCTGGAGACGAAGTGCTCACCACGACGCACGATCACTACGTGCACCACGAGTCGATCCGGCTTGCCGTCGAGCGCAGCGGCGCCAGTTGGCGGCGAGTGCCACTCTATGACGCACCGGCCGAGGCGTCTGCGGGACAGATCGTGGAGCGTTTGAAGCAAGCCATTGCGCCGCGAACGCGCGTGGTCGGGTTGACGTGGGTTCATTCCAGCAGCGGCGTGAAGCTGCCGGTGCGCGCGCTGTCCCAGGTGGTCGCGGAGGCGAACCGCAATCGCGACGAGAAGGATCGTGTGATCTTCGTGCTGGACGCCGTGCATGGCTTCGGCAACCAGGCGGAGCCGCTCTCCACGCTGGGGTGCGACTTCGCCGCGGCAGGCACTCACAAGTGGATCTTCGCGCCGCGCGGCACCGGAATCATCTGGGCGCCGCAGAAGAGCTGGGCATCGATCCGGCCGACCATCCCGACTTTCTATGCCTTCGAGCCGTTCGGCGCCTGGGCGGACGGGCATCCGCCGACGACGCCCACGCAGGCGGCCTGGGTTTCGCCCGGCGGGTTCAAGGCCTTCGAGCATCAGTGGGCGATGGCCGAGGCGTTCGAGTTCCACGCCCGCATCGGGCGCGAGCGCATCGCCGACCGTATCGCCGCGTTGAACACTCAGTGCAAGGAGGGGCTGGCGAAGATTCCGAAGGTGAAGGTGCTGACCCCGCGCGATCCGGCGCTTTCCGCCGGGCTCATCGCCTTCGAGGTGCAAGGGCAGGATGCGAACGAGACCGTCCGCAGGCTGCACGGGCACAAGGTGATCGCCTCGGCCTCGCCGTACAAGATCTCGCATGCCCGGCTCGCGCCGAGCCTGGTCAACGACGAGCGGGAAGTGGAGACGGCGCTGCGGGCAGTTCGGGCGATCCAGGGGTAGTGCGGCATGCCGATCACCGTGGTCCAGCTCGGCTCACCCCGGAAACGCAACGAGGGCTTGCGTTTGGGCACCGTGCGCAGGCCGCCCCGTGGCGTGCCGAAGGCTCAGTTCGCGAAACGGGATTTCTACGACGTCTGGCTGCCCATCCTCTCGCCGAGCCCGAAGCTGGTCGCGCTCGCCCTGAGGTCGCGCGATGAGCGCTCGTGGAAAGCGTTCGAGCGCCGGTTCCGGGCGGAGATGAGCGCGCCGGACGCCAGCCGGACGCTCGATCTGCTGGCGGCGCTGTCCCATCAGACACGCTTCTCCATCGGGTGCTATTGCGAGAACGAGCAGCGATGCCACCGCGCCACACTCAAGGCGCTGCTGGCCGAGCGGGGCGCCGACATCCGCTGAGCGCCCCTGGCGCCTCCGGGCGGCCTGCACGATTGGAATCGGTGAGCCAGCCACGGATCGCCAGATATGCACCATATATGATGTAAAGCTGGAAATTAGGCAAGAAATGCATTATATGGAATGCCATGAATATGATCGACATCGGCACCGTGATCCGTGAGGCCAGGAAGACGGCGAGCCGATCGCAGGCAGCCGTCGCAGGTTCCATCGGCATGAGCCGGGCCACCCTGTCCGCGATCGAGAACGGCACGGTTGGAGAAATCGGCATCCGCAAGGTCATGGCGCTGTGCGCCGCCCTGGGCCTGGAGCTGAATGCCGCCCCGAAGCGTCACCGCCCCACCCTGAAAGAGGTGATGGAGGAGCACCGTGCCGGCAAACGCGGTACTTGATGTATTTGCGGGCGCGCATCCTGCCGGCTCGCTCGCCCGCAGCGATGTCGAGGAGGACGGCTTTCTCTTCGGCTACGGCGCCGGCTCGCGACCGCCGGATGCGATCTCGCTGCTGATGCCGGTGGTGAAGGACCCGTACGTCTCGACGGGCGGGCTGTTGCCGATCTTCGAGATGAACCTGCCCGAAGGCGCCCTCCTCGAGAGGCTGCGCCTGCAGTTCGCCAAGACCGTCCCGAATCTCGATGATCTCGAGCTGCTCGGCATCCTCGGCCAATCCCAGATCGGCCGCCTGCGCTACGCCCGTGCAGGCACGGAACCCGCGGCGGTCCCGGGCAAGAACATCCGCGAGATCCTGACCTATCGTGGATCGGAAGATCTCTTCAGGGCGCTCGTCGGTCAGTACGCCGTGTACTCCGGCATCTCGGGGATACAGCCCAAAATACTGCTGCGTGCGGACGATGTGCCGCTGCCGCGAGCGACTCATCGCGGCGCCACGCACATCGTGAAGACCTTCAATCCGCAGGAATATCCCGAGCTGGCAGCGAACGAGTTCTTCTGCATGACGGCCGCGCGTCACGCCGGAATCCCGACGCCGCATCTCGAGCTGTCCGAGAACCGGAAGATCCTGGTGATCGAGCGCTTCGATCTGCTGCCCGATGGCCGCTATCTCGGCGTCGAGGACTTCTGTGTGCTGGTCGGCCTGCGCTCGCACGGCCGATATGCCAGCTCCTACGAGAAGGTGGCGCAGCGTATCGGAGAGTTCGTCTCACCCGATGCGCTGCCTGCCGCGCAATCCCAGTTCTTCTCCATGCTGGCGTTGTCCTGCGCCATCGAGAACGGGGACGCCCATCTCAAGAATTTTGCCGTGGTGTACGAGCACGCCGAGAGCCAGGTGACGCTCGCTCCAGCGTACGATCTGGTCGCGACCACGCCCTATGTCCCGCGTGACGTTCTTGCGCTGACGCTCGAGGGCACGAAGGAATTCCCGAGCCGCAAGACCCTGCTTCGATTCGCCGTGCGGCATTGCGGATTGCGGCAGGCAAAAGCCGTGCAGCTCCTGGAGCGTGTCGAGCAGGGAATCGCGAAAGCCGTGACGGAGATGCGCCGACATGTCCGGCAGCACCCGGATTTCGCGCAGGCCGGCAAGCACTTCATCCAGGTCTTCGAGCGCGGGCGGGCCCGCTCGCTGGCGGAGTGAGCGGGAGGCGGCTCAAACCGGCCCGAGGTACTGGGCGATCTCGCGCGAGGTGAGGTGGGAGTTGAAATCTTCGAGCTCCGCCCGCTTGAGCGTGGCGTAAAGCCCGCAGAAGCGCTCGCCGAGGAATTCACGGGCGAGCGCGCTCGAAGCGAAACTCTCCAACGCCGTGGCCCAGTGAGTGGGGAGGCGGCTGCCTTGCGAGGCGGCGGGCTGGTGATAGGCATTCCCCTGCACCGGCGGCAGCGGCTCCCGTTTCCTCTCCAGCCCGTGCTGGATGCCCGCGAGTATCCAGGCCACCACGAGATAAGGATTCGCATCCGCCCCGGCGAGCCGGTGCTCGATGCGCCGGTTCGCGGCGTCGCTCACCGGGATGCGCACCGCGGAGCCGCGATTGTTCACCGACCATGAGGCCGTCATCGGCACGTAGGCTTCGCAACGGAAGCGTCGATAGGAATTCGGACCGGGCGCGCATACCAGCATGCCGTCCGCCAGGGATTCGAGCAGCCCGCCTACGGCATGACGCAGCGTCGCCGACTGCATGGGCTCCTCGCAGGCGAAGACGTTGCGCCCTTCGGCATCGAGCAGGCTCACATGGATGTGCAGACCGGAGCCCGCCATGTCCCGATAGGGCTTGGCCAGGAAGGTGGCTTCGCAGCCGTGCGCGCGCGCCACGCCCTTCACCGCCCGCTTGAAGCGAAGCGCCTCCTCGCAAGCCAGCAAGGCATCCGCGCGATGGGTCAGGTTCACCTCGAACTGCCCGGGTCCGTACTCCGCCAGTGCGCTCGTGGTCTCGATGCCCTGCGTGCGGCAATCCGTCGCGATCTGCGCGAGCAGCGGTGACTGCGCGGCGAGATCCATCATCGAGCAGATCTGCGTGCGGAACTCCCGTTGCCCGGTGAGCGGAGAGCGCGGCGGCTGGGGCATGCCTTCCGCCGTGCGTTCGCGGTCCACCAGGTAGAACTCGTATTCGATGGCCACGACGGGCGTGAGGCGCAGGGCGCTGAATCTCTCCAGCACCTGCGCCAGCACGTTGCGAGGGTCGCCGTAGAACCCGCTGCCGTCCTTCTCCTGCATCGACAGCTGCACTTGCGCTACCGGCTCGCGAAGCCAGGGCGTGCGCACGAGCGAGCCCGGCACGGGAAAGCAGGGCCGGTCCGCGTCGCCTTCATCGAACCCGAGCCCCGTGGCCTCGACCGTTCCGCCCACGACGTCCAGCGCGAACATCGAGCCGGGCAGCAGCATGCCGGAGGAGTAGGCCTTCTCGACGCCCTTGCGGTCGAGCCGTTTGCCGCGCTCGACCGTATTGAGATCGCTCACGAACGCATCGAAGTGCCCGATGTCCGGGTGCCGCGCCAGGAACCGCTCCAGCTCGGCTTTCGGCGCCACGCTCGATGCAAGCGGCGGGGCGTCGTGCCCGGAAGGCGGCCGGGAGGGCGGCTGGCGCGTGGCGTCACTCATTCTGCAGGCTCCAGGCGCCGAGCGGCGGATGCCGGTCGCGCCAGGGCTGCATTCTCTCCAGCTCGCCCGCCAGACGGAAGAGCATCGCCTCGCCGGCATACGGGCCGGTGAACATCATGCCGACCGGCAGGCCGGAGCGCGTCCAGCAGAGCGGCACGCTCATGGACGGCAGGCCTGCGAAGTTGGCCATGGGCGCGAATGGCGAAAAGCGGCGCAGGCGCTCCAGATAGGCATCCGTGTCTGCGGAATCCGTGTCGATGGTACCCAGCGGCACGGGTGGCTCGGCCAGCGTGGGCGTGAGGAGCATGTCGTAGTCCGCGAAGAACCGGCCGAACGCCCTGGCGAGGCTGTGACGGAATTCGAGCGCGCGGGAAAGCTCCAGCGCGGACGTTCGCAAGCCCCGCTCCATCATCGCGCGGTGGCAGCTCTCCACCGTGTCCGGCCCGATCTCGCGACCGGAACCCTTCGCGAGCAGGGGCACTTCTTCGGCGAGCGCCACGGAGAGCAGCGTGCCGAGGTGGCCGCGCATCTCGCCGATCTCGAATCCGGGAGAGGCGGCGAAAACCTGGTGGCCCAGCCTTCGCATCAGCGCAGCGGTGTCCTCCAGCGCCTGCCCGCAATCGGGATGCAGCTCGATGCCGTGCGCGGACCCGTCCATCACCGCGATGCGCAAACGGCCCGGCGCTATCGCGCATTCCTCGAGATAAGGTCGCTCCGGCGAGGGCGCACCGTAGGGCGCACCGGCGTCCGCACCATGGCTTGCATCCAATGCGGCCGCACTGTCGCGTACGCTGCGTGTAATGACGTGATGCGTGAACAGGCCATACCAGATGTCGCCGAACAGCGGTCCCATGGGTACGCGGCCCCGCGAGGGCCGAAGCCCGAACACCCCACAGCACGAGGACGGGATGCGGATCGATCCGCCGGAGTCGTTTCCGTACGCAATCGGCACGGCGCCATAGGCTACCGCCGCGGCCGAACCGCCGCTCGAGCCGCCGACCGAGCGGCTGAGATCCCAGGGATTCCGGCAAGGCCCGTGCAGCAGCGATTCCGTGGTGAGCGAGGAAGAGAACTCCGGCACGTTGGTCGTGCCCATGGGGATCAGGCCCGCAGCCTGGTAACGCGCGAAGACTTCGTCGTCCTGCTCCATGCGCGTCATGGTGGTGAGGCGCGAGCCGAACCGCCGAGGCGCGTCCTTCACGAAGCCCACGCAGTCCTTCATCGCGATCGGCACGCCGATGAAGGGGCCGGGCGCAGGGGCGGCCGCGTTGCGCCGCGCCAGGTCCTTTTCGAGAGAGACGAATGCGTTGACCTGGGCGTCCGTCTTCTCGATCACGTGATAGGCGTGCTCGAGCGCCTCAATCGCGGAGAGCTCGCCGCGGCGGATGCGCGAAGCCAGCTCGAGCGCGTCGCAATCGGCGTATTCACGGCTATTCATGAGTGCGTGCGCTCGCGCGGAAAAGACCCAGGCTCACGACGTAGCAGCCGATGCAAGCCCACAGGATGGTGTCGTAGCCTCGCTCCGGATGCAGCATGGATGCGAGCAACGGGCCGGCGGCGAGGCCGCCGAGCTGCGTGAGCAGGCTGAGGATAGCGACGGCGCCCGTGCGATCCAGCGAGGCGAGCACACCCATCTGATAGGGAAACGTGGCGTTCCACGCGAAATTGAACAGTGCGGCGGCGATGAAGAATTGCGCGAGGCCGCTGCCTTCCATCAGCAGAGACACCGAAGCGATCGAGAGGATGGTGCCGATCAGCATGGATGCCACGCGCGGCGCCCGCGCGCCGAGCAGCACGACCAGCAGAGCGCCCGCGATGCCGGCAAACGTCGAGGCACCGAGCGCAAGGCCGATCTGCGACAGCGAGAGGGAGAAGGTTTGCCCGATGCGCTCGAGATAGGCCCACGTGGCGCCGGGTGCCAGAAAGTACAGCGCCTGCGCGAACAGGGCCACCATCGCTCCGAATGAGAGACGCGCGCGGGAGGCAGTGGGCGAAGGTTCGGCGTCGGCAGCGCCCGCTGCAACGTTCGGTGGCAGCGTTCGCGGAAACAGCGGTACCAGCACGATCAGCGCAGCAGCCACGCCGGCGAGCAGCAGGAAGATCGCATTCAGCCCGTACGCCTGCAGCAACGGCGGAAATCCCGAAAGCGCCAGCACCTGCAGCCCGAGCTGGATGAACACGTAGAGCCCGAAGTACCGGTCCGGATTCTCGGACCGGCACAGTCCCACGTAGGTGATGGACAGCATGATGCCGGCTCCGGCGCCCGCCAGAGCCCGTGCACCCAGGAGCGCCGGAAAGGTGGTTGCGAAGGTGGAAAGCACGTTTCCGGCCACCATCACGGCGACGGCGAGAGCACCCGCCGTCCGCCACCGCATGCGCCCGATGAGCGGAATGGTGCACAGGCTGGCCAGCGCGCTTCCCGTCATGTCTGCCGAGGCGAGCCAGCCGACCTCGCGCTCGCCCCAGCCGAAAGTGGAGGCCATGGCGCCGACGAACACCGGCATCGACACCAGCACCAGCGTCGAGGACACGCCCGCGAACAGCAGCGCCAGAGTGGCCCGGGTGTTTTCTCGCATGATGGCCAGCAGGTTACGCTGGCCGTGCGGGCGCCTGCGGCGATTTAGTCAACGCCCGGTGCCGGACACACACCGCTGTGGGCACGCGTCACTGCGGCTGGCTTCGCGTCGGCCGCGGCTGCCCCGGATCAGGCCCGCTTCGGACTCGAGCCCAGCAGCCTCGCGGGTAACAGGAACAGCGCCCGGAGAAACTCGAATACGCCTTCCACCGCGATGCCGAGGATGCGCAGCGGCAGCGAAAGGAGCCAGACGAGCGGCCACAGCACCAGCGCCAGCAATGCCAGCGGCCAGCACAGGACCAGGAGCAGCAGCCAAAGGAGGAGCTTCAGCATTCTCGGATACCTTCACGCGGCTCGATGCATGCCGCCGGTGCCACGATAACACCGCTCGCCCACTGAAGTTGCCGGCTTGCCCCTGGGTAGCGGCCTTCCATCACCGACCCCGGAGGTCGAAGCGCTCCACCAGCCGGCCGACGATCGGCGCGACGCCGTCACGGATGGGATCCGTGCAGGGAAGGCCGAGCTGCTGCGAGACCTGCTCGCAGGTGCGGCGGGCTTCCTCCGCCGGAAGGCGCGATGTGTTGAGCGCCACGCCGACGGCCTGAACGTCGGGCGAAGTCACCTTCGCCACGCGCAGATTCTCCTCGAGGCATTCCGCGAGATCGGGCATGGGCCGGCCCTTCAGTCCCCGCATGTGCGGCCGGTTCGGCTCATGGCAGAGCACGAGCGCATCGGGCTGCGCACCGTGCAGCAGGCCGAGCGACACACCGGCGAAGGAGGGATGGAACAGCGATCCCTGCCCTTCGATGAGATCCCAGCCGCCGTCGCTTCGCGCCGGGGCCAGCCATTCCACGGAGCCGGCGAGGAAATCGGAGATCACGGCGTCGACGGGGACGCCGCCGCCGGCGATGAGGATCCCGGTCTGCCCGGTGGCCCGGAAATCCGCCTGGTAACCGCGGCGATGCATCTCGCGCTCGATGGCGAGCGTGGCGTACATCTTGCCCACGGAGCAATCCGTGCCGACGGTGAGCAGGCGCCGGCCTTCGCGGCGCACGCCTTTGCCGATGGGCAGGTTCGGCGGTGGATCGCGCACGTCGAAGAGCTTGCGGCCGAGGCGGGCGGCGGTTTCGGCGATGACCGGCTGCTCGCGCAGGCGTACGTGCAGGCCGGATGCGACGTGCAATCCAGCTTCGAGCGCGGCGACGACGTCGGCCACGATGGCGGCGTCCATCACACCGCCGGCGTTGGCGATTCCCAGGATCAGCGTCCTGGCGCCGCGCTGCACACCCTCTGCGAAACCCAGCTCGGGCAGACCGAGCGTGACCCGCGAAGCCGGGCCCCGGAACTGGCCTACGCAGAGCTCCGGCCGCCACTGCGCGAGACCGCGCGAGGTTTTCACGGAGAGCTCGTCAGTCTCGTTTCCGAGGTAGAGCAGGTAGGGCTGGGGGATCACGCGGATGCTCCGGCAGTTTGAAATGGAACGCCAGCATCGCCCGCCGGTGGACGCGCGGGAAATTCCAATGTGAAGGGGAGGGATAGCCTGGGGCTATGGCATTACGGTGCCGAAGCGCCGGTCATGCCGCGCTATCGCTGCGCTTGCGGCAGCAGCGCAGCGAACGTGTCGAGGAATTCCTGGCAGGGCGGGGAGGGCGGCTTCTCCTCGAGCCAGACACCGTGCACGCCGAAGGGAACGGCGGGGTTCAGTCGATCCATCTGCATTTCGGGTGTGGCGACGGCGCGCGCCGAGAACTCGTCGACCACCGTGACGCCCACGCCGTGCCGCACCAGCGCAGCTGCGACATAAAACGTGCGCGCGGAGGCGACTTCACGGGGCTGAACGTCCAGCCTCGCGAGCTCGCCCGCCAGCAGCGCCCCGATCGGGCCGCTGCCCGTGAGGCTGATGTAGTCCTGCCCTTGCAGCTTGCGAATGGCAATC
>JBGAIL010000096.1:0-18062 GCA_044225565.1 Steroidobacteraceae bacterium
AGATCTCCCAGCCCAGCGCGCTGAATTGCCGCGGAGCGCCGTGATGGTCCTCTACGCACTCTTCCCCAACCAGTATCGCCGTGCTCCGCAGACGCCACTTCGCGATCTGCCGGTTGTAGTAATTCAATCCGATGAAGTCCGCTCCCCGCCCGCTCCAGCCGAGCGCGAGACGCGTCACGGCGCGGTTCAGGACGAAGTCGCGCCAGAATGCCGCCCATCGGTCGAGTACGCTATGCGGATTGCAAGGCTCGATGTACGGCGCACTGTGCGAGATGCCGACCATCGCATCCGGCCGCGCCGCATGCAGCAGACGGCGCGCGACATGATGTGCCCGGCACATGTTGAAGAGCACGATGGCGCCTTCGAATCGCTGGCCGGGCTTGCACGGCGGCCAGTCGCCTTTCACGTAAGCGCGCTTCACGTACACCGTCGGCTCGTTAACGCTCACCCAGAACCGCACGCGCGGTGCGAGATGCTGCGCGACGTATTCGACGTACCGGCCGAAAAGCTTCACGCTGTCGCGACGCGCCCACCCGCCCCGCTCCGCGAACCACTGCGGATTGGTGAAGTGATGCAGCGTGACCACGGGCTCGATGCCTCGCGCCCGCAACGCCTCGATGACGCGAACGTAGTGCTCGACCGCGTTCACGCTCCACTCGCCCTCGCGAGGCTCGATGCGACTCCATTCGATGGAGAGCCGGTGCGCGTTATGTCCCCACGCGCGAGCCATGTCGAAGTCCTGCTCGTAGAGCTCGTACTGGCGGCACGCATCGCCGGACTTGTACGGCAGCCGTCCGGACTGCTCGAGCGGCCACCAGTCGTTCCAGCAATTGCCGCCCTCCACCTGGTGGCTGGCGGTGGACGCGCCCCACAGGAAACCGCGCGGGAATGTCACTTCGGGGTCCCGATTCCTTTAAAATCTCCGGGCTTGAAGCATATCCTGAATGAAGTACGCCATCGTCTCCAATCCCCGTGACCGCATCTCGGCCGGGCTCGCCCACGCAGGCTCCATCGCCATCGTGTCGCTGAATCTCGCCCGTGGCCTCGCCGCCCGGAACGATGTGCTCCTGGTCGCCTCGCGAGGGGCCGGTGAAGCGGCCAGGGAGCGTCTCGAGCCCCGCATCGAAGTGCTCCGCATGGAACGCAAGCGCTCGAGGCTGCGGAAATTCCGCGAGCTCGCCGCCACGGCCTTCGAGGGGGTACCGCCCTACTTCCTGTGGAGCGACTACGAGCACGAGTACTACGAGCAGGCAGCGCGGGCTCTGAGCGCCGAATCGCCGGACGTGATCCACATCCAGAACTACGGGCAATCGGCCGCCATTTTCCGAAGGCACTGTCCCGATGCGCGCATCGTGGTTCATCTGCACGATACCTGCGTGGCGCAGGTGGGTGAGGCGCTGGCGAAGCGAGCGCTGGGGCAGGCGGACCTCGTCGTAACCTGCAGCGCGTACGTCGCGCGTACCGTGTCCGCCGCGCATCCGTGGCTCAAGGTGCCAGTGGCGGCCATCAACAACGGCGTCGACGTCGCGGAGTTCCAGCCTCGGGAAGCACCCGCCACGCCTCATGGAGAGCTCAAGATCGCGTACGTCGGAAGACTCTCCCCGGAAAAAGGCGTCCATGTGCTCATGGAGGCCTTCAACACAGTCATCGAGCAGGCCCCCCAGGCGCGACTGATGCTCGTCGGGGGAGCTTCGATGTTCGCCTACTCGACGGTCAAGCTCTTCAAGCGCGATCCCCACTGGGCCGCGATATTCGGGTTCTACGGCAGCAATCCGGCGCAGCGCCTGTTCCGCCATCTGTATCGCAGCGGGAAGCGCTACGTCGATACGCTGAGGAGCATGCAGAGCGGAAAGGCTGCGGCGGCCACTCGCCTTCTCGGAGATCTCCCGCACGAGCGCGTCGCGGCAGTCATCGCGGAAGCCGATGTGATCGTCGTACCCTCGGTGTGCGACGAGCCTTTCGGCATCCCCGCCGTGGAGGCCATGTCAGCGGGCGTGCCGGTCGTCGCTTCCGCGGCCGGCGGCCTGTGCGACATCGTCCAGAACGGCAGGACAGGCCTGCTCGCCACGCGCTCGGATGCGCGATCGCTCGCCAACGCCATCCTGGAGCTTCTGGCTGACGCCCCGCGCCGGGCCGACATGGGCCGGTCTGCGCGGGCAGCGGCAATGACATTCACCTGGAGCCGCGCGGCCGAGAACCTGCTCGCGGCCCTCGAGAGAAGCGGCATCGCAGAGCCGCGGGCCACGGCGGTCCCGGCTCTTTCATGAACATCGCCAGGAAGCTGACCGCGAACATGGCGTTCGCGGTGGGTGGCCGGGTACTCGGCGCCGTGATGGGCCTCACGACCACCGCCCTGCTCACCCGGCACCTCGGCCCGGATCTGTTCGGCGTGTATCGCACCGCGCTCGCTTGGGCCGTGACCACCTGCGTCATCGCCAACCTCGGCCTGAGCGTCGTCACGCTTCGCGAGATCTCCCGGCCCGGCGCGGACATCACTCGAATCGTCGGCACGGCGCTGTCGATGCGGCTCGGCCTCGGCGTGTTTTCCGTGCTGCTCGCGGCCGGCATCGTGTTGATGCTCCACAGCCCCGGCGATATCGATCCCGCCACGCTTTCGCGCGCCATCCTGATCGCGGGCGTGGGCTGTCTTGCGACGCTCGGCAACGAGGTGGTGACCACCATCTTCCAGAGCGCGCTCGCACAAGCGAGATCGTCCATCGCCGAGCTGGCAGGCGGTGCAGTGGCGCTCGCATTGACCGCCCTGTGCGTCGTGATCGACGGTGGCCTGATGCTGTTCATCGCAGCGGCCTCGAGCGGCCTCGTCGCCACCTTCCTGGTTTCGGCAGTGCTCGCTCGCCCCATTGCCCCTGTGCGCATGTGCTTCGACGGGACGCTCGCCCGCACGCTCGTCGTCACCGGCCTGCCCATCTTCATGTCGGACATCGTCGGCATGGTGACGCTGCGGCTCGACACGGTGATGCTGTCGCTGCTCAGCCTTCCGGCCGAAGTGGGCTACTACGGTGTAGCGAACAAATTGCGCGAAGTCGCGATCAAGCTGCCTTACCTCTTCGCCGCCTTCCTGATGCCGGTGCTCGTGCAGGCGCTGCACGACCGCGCGCTGTTCGATCAGCGGCTGCGCGACTCCCTGGTGAGCGTGTGGGTGTTCGCGGTGGGCCTGATGCTGGCGCTGGGCTGCTTCGCGGACACCATCGTGGCGCTGATCGCCGGCGATGGATTCGCGCCTTCGGTGAACGTGGTGCGCATCACCGGCATAGCGCTCGGAGCAGGATGCCTCACGGCGGTGCTGCAATACGCCGCATTGTCACGCGAGAAGGCCACACAGGTGATGCGCGTGCACATCTGCGCAGCCATCATCGCGCTCGTCGGCTTGTTCGTGCTGATACCGCGTTTCGGCGCATCCGGTGCTGCCTGGGCCGTGGCGGCCGGCGAGACGGCCTTCGCCATCGGCCTGCTGCCGTTCGCAAGCCCCAACGGCCTCTCCGCCCTGCCCTGGCTACGGTTGCTGGGAGTGGCCGTGGCCGGCCTGCTCTGCGTGGCCATCGCATCCGCACTGCAGGCGCATCAGATGCCGGTCTACGTGACTGTGCCCGCCGTGGGAGGCGGATATGCGCTGTTCCTGCTCGTCACGGGCATGGTGAAGGTCGAGCAGATCAAGCTGCTCCTGAGCCGCGGCTCGCGTCGCAAGAACGGCGAACAGCCGGACTAGCCCGACGGCTGACTGCCGAGCACCGCCAGCTGGTTGGCCCCGAACAGGAAGCGCTTGTAGGTCAGCACCTTCAGCCCCGCGGCCGCGGCCGCGGCGTTCAGGCCGGCGTGGTCCAGGAGGCTCTGGTGCTCGTCGTGGCTCTCCTTCGCGAAGATGCCGAAGCGGGCGCCCAGCCCGTGCGCCCAGTCCAGCATCGGGTTAGGTGTGGTGAGCCCGATCCTGCCCGAAGGCGTGGCGTGCTTCTTCATTTCCCTCAGGAATCCCGGAGGATCGGGCAGATGCTCGATGACGGCGAGCGCCGTCACGGTATCGAACGTGCTGGCCGGAACAGCGGAGAATTCCGCAGGTGTGTAGAAGCGGGCGCGCGGAAAGCGACTGCGCGCCACCTGCAGGATCGATTCGTCGATGTCCACGCCGACGTAACTGCTCTCGTCGGCGAACGCGCAGATTTCCGCGGTGCCGCAGCCGAAATCGAGCACGCTTCCCTTCACGTAAGGTTTGGCCGCCTCCAGCCGCTGCCGGCGCAGGTAGGGGGAAAGAACGCCGTCCAGATCGCCACCGCTCATCGTCTCGACCTCCCTCTCATCCGGTCACTTCGTCGAACAGCTGCTCGGTGGCGACCGCACACCGGTCCCACGTGTAGCGCTTCGCACGGGCCAGTCCCTTGGCAACCTGCGCGGCGCGGAACTCCCGGTCGCTCACCACCCTCAGGATACCAGCCGCGATGGCCTCGGGATCGTGCGGGTCGCAGAGCAATGCGGCATCTCCCGCGATCTCCGGCAGTGCGCCGGTGTTCGCCGCCACCACCGGGCAGCCACAAGCCATCGCCTCCACCTGCGCGAGCCCGAAGGACTCGTAGAGCGAGGGATACGCGAAGCAGTCGGCCAGGTTGTAGAGTGCGATGAGGTCGTCCTGGGAGACGAAATCCACGAAGCTAACGCGGCTTTCGAGCTTCAGCTGCGAGACGAGCTCGAGATCCTGCTTGAACTTCCAGCGCACGCCACCGGCCACCACCAGCTGATGCGGCACGCGATCGACGATGCGCGCGAACGCCCGCAGCAGGTTGCCGAAATTCTTGTTGGGGAACAACCGCCCCACGAAGAGCACGAATTTGTCGGGCAGGCCGTGTTTGGCCTTCACCGCGGCGAGTTGCGCCGCATCGTCCACCACGCGGAACACGTCGCTGACACCGAGCGGGATCGCCCGCACCTTGGCGGGATCGCAGCCCGTCGCACGGCAGTACTCGTGGCCCATGGTCTGCGATACCGCGATGATGCGATCCGATGCGCTCACCAGGAAGCGGTCCATGAAGAGCCAGCGCAGGTACTGATGCGGCTGCAGCATTCCCGGCACGACGTAGCGCTCCGCGCCGTGGATGGTGAACATCTTCTTGAACCGTCCACGCAGCGGAACCGACATGAAGGGGCTGAAGAGCAGATCCGCGCCGGCTTCGGTGGCGGCGCGCGCCACGGTGAGCTGGTCCCAGATGATGCCGCGCTTGCCGCCAGTGTCGACCTGCCGCACGCCTTGGCGCGCGCCTTCCACGCGGGCCGTGACGTCGCCTGGATAAAGCAATGCATACTCGTGCTTGCCCGGCATGCGCGCCAGGCGGTTGACCAGCTCGATGGTGTAGGTGCCCGGGCCACCCCAGGTCGCATCGTAGCTCTTCATCGGAATCGCGATGCGCATGCTTCAGGCCCGGGCCTTCGCGCCTGCGCGATGCTCGAGCGCGACGATCATCTCTTCGATCTGCGCCACGGGACGCCGCTGGATGTGAATGCGCCCCCATATCTCGAGCGTCACGAGCCCGAAGAAGCCGAACACCTGCCTGCGCCAGCCGCCGAGGATGCGCTCCAATGCGCGCGCGCTCAGCCCGAGCGCGTGCTGGCAATAGCCGTCCCGGAAAAGATCCATGTGCGCCAGCGGCTCGAGATAGGCCTCGAAGGGCAGCGGGAAGCCCGCCTTCTTGCGCCCCACCAGCCGGTCCGGGATGTAGCTGGCGGCCACCTGCTTCAGCACCCACTTGTCCGCACGTGCGCCCACCTTGTAGGCGAGCGGCATGTTGATGGCCTCGTGCACCAGCCGGTGGTCCAGGAACGGAACTCGGCACTCGACCGAGGCGCCCATGCTCGCGCGGTCCAGCCGGCGCAGCAGCGGGGTGAGGTAGTCCGAGAGGTCCGCAAGCATGCTGCCGAGCACGACGCGATCTTCCTGACTGGGCACGAACCGGTATGCCTCCTCGCAGCGCTCGAGCCAGTCCTGCCGCGCGTAACGGTCCAGGAAGTCCACCGTCGGAGAGAGCACTTCGCGGAAGCGACGCACCGAGACCGGCAGGCCCGCGTTCGCGTACACCAGCAGCGCCGCGAAGTCGTGGACGCGCTGGGGAAGCAGGTTCAGCCACTTCTGCAACCGCAGCAGGCGCCTCTTGCGACGGTAGTTCCAGCTGTAGCCGCCGAAGAGCTCGTCCGCACCCTCACCGGACAACAGCACGATGACGCCGTGCTCTCGCGCGACCTTGCTGATGAGGTGGTACGCGATGGTGTTCGGGTGGCTGAGCGGCAGGTCGGAGAGATAGACGCAGTAAGGCAGCGCCCGCCGGAAATTCTCGCCCGTGAGCGAGAAGGGGATCAGCGGGATCTTCAGGCGCGTCGCCAGCTGCTCCGCGTAGCGCCGCTCGTCGAGATTCGGGAAACCCGCGACGGAGACGTGGAACGCGCTCAACTTGTCGGTGTAGCGGGCGGCCATCGCCGTGACGAGACTGGAATCGAGGCCGCCGCTCAGCAGCGTACCGACGGGCACGTCGCTGATGAGCCGCAGACGCACCGCGTCGTTGAGCAGCGTGTCCACTCCGGACACCACTTCCTCGGGGCTGGCGGACTCGAATCGCCGATAGCGCTCTTCGGAGACGAAATCCAGCGGCGTGTACCAGGCTTCAGAGCGCACGCCACGCTCGCCCAGCGTGACCGCATGACCGGGCAGGACCGAAGAGATGCCTTCGATCATCGTCTGCGGCGTGAGCGAATCGACGTTGCGGTAGAGCATCCACTCGGAGAGGCTCTGATGATCCACGCGGCGGTCGTCCATCACGGAGACCAGCGCCTTCATCTCGGAAGCGAACAGGATCGTCTCGCGATGGCGCGCGTAGTAGAGCGGCTTGATGCCATACCGGTCGCGCACCAGCGTGACCTCGCCGCTCTGCGAATCCGTGATGGCGAAGGCAAACATGCCGACGAAGCGGTGCATGCACTGCACGCCCCACTGCATGTAGGCGTGCAGGATCACCTCGGTATCGGTGCCGGAACGGAACGAATGACCCAGTGCCGTGAGCTCGGCGCGGACGTCCGCGAAGTTGAACACCTCGCCGTTGTAGGCGATCCACCAACGGCCGGTGGCGTCGCTCATGGGCATGTGACCCGCGGCGGAAAGATCGATGATGGCCAGGCGGCGCGAGCCGAGCACCACGTTGCCCACACGTTGCACACCGCTGTCGTCCGGACCGCGATAAGCCTGTATGTCGCACATCGACTGAACGGTGCGCTCGTAGTCGCCGTCGCCTCGCCCGAGGATGATCAGGCCTGCCAGACCGCACATGCTCTTATGCCTCTCTCTTGCGTAATGTCGGCGAGGCCGCGGCCCGCGCGGACTCGCCCCAGGGCACCGCACGCCCCAGCAGCTGCTCGAGCTCTGCCGTGTCGGCGGCAAAGAACTTCCACAGTTCTTCGCGAGACTGCGCGTCGAGCTGGTGCTTCGCGCCCGTGTTGGCGCGCTGCAGCAGGTCGCGCACCTTGCCGGTGAGCGACAAGGGCAGCACCTTGCGTGCGGCACTGGTGATGGGATTGGGCCGGGTGATGAGGTTCGCCACCCAGCGGGAGCGCGGCGCTCCGGAGCGGTTGAACGTGGAGTCGAGCTCCACCTTCACGCCAGGATCCACCTCCAGGAATGCGAAGATTTCCTCCACGGTGCGCTCGGGATCTCGCGTAAGGTCATCGAACAGCACGACCTTCACGCGATCGCGACCGAACTCATCCATGTACCGCTGCGTGCGGCGGGTGAAGAGCGAGCTTTCCGCATAGCGCCACATGGCGCTATAGCCGCGCTCGATGCGCTCCCGCTCGGCATGCAGCGCCTGCGGAAACGACAGGTCCTCGCGGGCATCCCGGACGAGGTGCATGTACTGCGAGAACGCTTTCTGCACAGGATCCCGCAGCATCACGATGATCTTCGGTGCACCGAGCGCGCGCCGGATCTCGGGAGCCACCTCGTCCGCATAGTGGAAGTAGGATGGGGAGATGTCTCCGATCGCCTTCTCGCCACCCACATCCGCGAAATACGCGCGATAGCCTTCCAGCGTGCTGGAGCTGGTGGCGAGGATGCTGTCGTCACCCGGTCCGGCGACGAGCCGGCTCAGGTGCGGGAAGGAGAAGTAATGCAGCTCCTTGCGCTGCGGCAGGAACACCTGCGGATGCTGGCGCAGGTAGTGATAAAGCGAGGTGGTGCCGCACTTCGGCGCGCCGACGACCACGAAGTTCGGCAGGTCGCGCTTCATTGCCAGGCCCGCCCTTCGAAGTGAGCGGGCACATCGACGCCGAGCGCCGAGAGCACCGTGGGCGCGATGTCGAGGATATGGCCTCCGTCGAGCGCGCTGCCGGCTGCGAGCGTTGGCCCACGGCCCAGCACGAACGCACAGGGCCGGTGATTGCCGGTGTAGAACGGCGAAATCGCGTAACCCGGCCCCTTGTCGATATGCCCGCTCGCAGGGCCCTGCAGCTGACTGATGACGCCAGCCGCCGCGTTCCAGTTGATCACGGCGTCGGGAAGGTCCTGGCGGCGAGGACCGGGATACACCTCGTCCATGGCGAGCACGCGGTCCGCCACGCGCACGCCGTTGACCGGGTTCACGAGCTGTTTGAGCTCGCTCTGCAGCTGGCCCAGCAGGTCGGCATACTCCGCGCCGGCCGTGACGATGCCGCGAGGCTCGCGTCCCGCGAGGTTCACCCTGAAATAGCCTTCGTTCGAATTGGGGATGCAGAAGAGCCTCGAGCGGCTCCAGTCGATCCCCGAGTTCACCCATTTCATGCTCAGCTTGTACTTCACGCTGCGCGGCAGGCAGCGCGTGACGGACTGCCGCCAGCCGAGCGGCACCGCCTGGCGCAGGGTGGAGAGCAATCCTTTTTTCGGCGGCGGGGCCGCCTTGCCGCTGCCACCGCCCACGCTGCTGGAATGGAACCAATCCATGCGGTGCAGCATCTCCGGCATCAGATGGCAGCCCGAGGTGTTCGGGCCCATGCCGTCGCCGGAGGTGATCAGGATGGTGGTGCGGTCGTCCGCGGCATCCGCGATCTCGCCGATGGCGCGATCCACGGCCGTGTACACATCCCGCACCGGGCGGACGTTCGCGAGCGCTCCCGACGAGGGATGCACCGGATAGCCGTGGTCGTCGAGATGCCAGAGATAGTGGCCGGCGCCGTGCGGCTCGCCGAAGGTGACGAACAGGAAGTCCCAGTCGTGCTCGCTCATGAGCGAGCGCACGATGCGCGACTTCACCTGCGTGCCGGCGACCAGCTGGTCGCGGAAGGCGAGCGGCGCATCCGGCACTTTCACCAGGTTGCTGTGCTCGGGCGCCGGATAGGGGCCGAAGCGGCGCTTGATGTCGCTCAGCATGCCGGGCGGGCTCGAGCCCGGCTCGCCGAACCAGGTCCAGGTGCCGTACTCGAGCAGCTGCACGCCCTTGTAGCCGGGCAGCGGATAGTCCATGAACGCATCGAAAACGATGCACTTGCGGCCCGCGTCGTCGAGATGCTTCCAGAACGGAGGCCGCCCTGCCCGCTCCGGCAGCGTGCGGTGGATGTCCTGCTCGCCTGCGCGGATCTGGTACGCGTGATACATGCCGTGCTGGCCCGGATTCGTGCCGGTATACAGCGACTGCCAGGCGGACACGTGCATGACTTCCGCCGTGGTGCCGAGCCGGCCCCACGTGCCTTCGCGCCGCAGGCGCGCGAAATTCGGCATGTGGCCGTCCGCCATCCAGCCCTCGATCAGCTCGGCGTCCGCGCTGTCGAGGCCGATGAGCAGGACGCGACGGCCTGGGTGTCCACTCATCTCGCGGGACCCGGCGAGTAGATTTCGGAGATGTCGACCGTGCGGCGCTCATGGTCGGAGCGCTTGCCCGCCTCGACCATTGCGACGGTCCAGATGTTGTCGTCGCCACGCGTCTCGGCGGATTGGCCACTGAGGACCGCATCGCGGAGGCTGTTGAGCAGCGTGGTGGTGCCGCCCTGCGGATACGGGCGCTCGTCGCCCTTCGGCACCTTGTCGTTGCGCATCGGGCGGAACCAGCGGCTGCCGCCGGGCCGGTAAGCGACGAACTTGCGGTTCGTCCAGAGCACGCCCTTCTCGCCCTCGATCCACAGCGAGAAACCGTAGCGCTGGGACAGCAGCGTGCCGATGTACTGCACGCGCACCGCGCCGAAGGCGATGGATGCTTCGGTATGCGCGCCGTGCTTGTAATCCGTCCACGGCGGATTCCAGACGCGCACGGCAATGGAATCCGGGCGCGAGCCGAAGAAGCCGCGCATGCTGTCGAAATGGTGGCAGGCGATCTCCTGCAGCTGCGGGTACTCGATCTGGCCGAACCACGGGCCTTCCACGCGGCTCGGCTGCTTGCGCCGGTCGATCATCACGGCGTTGTCGATGGTGCCGAGGAACTTCTCGTTGAGCAGCCGCTGGATCGTGCGCTCCGCGGGCCAGAAGCGGTAGTTCTCCGCGACGATCACCTGCTTGCCGACCGCGCGCGCCTTCTCAAGCACGCGCCTGCCCTCTTCTACCGACGTAGCAAGCGGCTTCTCCACCATGACGGTGAGGCCTGCATCGAGGCACTGAATGCTCGTCGCCGCATGCGTGGACGACGGCGTGACGATGAGGGCGGCATCCGCCTTGACCTCACGCAGGGCCTGGTCCAGCGAGGAGAAATACTTGCAGCCCTCACCTGCGATGCCGCGGATGCGACCGCGCGCCGCCTCGTCGGGCTCGACGACCGCGACGCAGTCTACGTCCGGATGGCCTTTGACGAACTGCGCCCAGTGCAGGCCGCGGATGCCGGCGCCGATTTGAATGATCTTGATGCTCACCGCGAACGACTCCTCGAACGTTAGGTCCCGGCCACTTCCGGCCAGGCTCGCCCGCGAACGTGCGCGGGCACTGCGACACCCAGGCGCGAGAGCACCGTGGGCGCGAGATCCATGATGTGTCCGGACTTCACTGGCGCCCCCGGCGAGACGCCCGGGCCTGCGGCAAGCGCGAAGCCGGGTCCCGCATGCGTACCGGGTCGCGGATCCGGGGATGGCTTGGAAAGCGTACCGACGCGTGGCGAGGTGACGGCTTCGATGGGCCGCGCGGCGCGCCAGCTGACCAGGAGATCCGGTAGGTACGCGCGCCGATGCCCCGGGAAGGCGCGATCGACTCGGATGACCTCCCGCACGATGGGCTCGCCCGTGGCTGCATCGCGCAGCTGGCACAGCTCGCGCTCGATGTCATCGAGCAACGCTTCGTATTCCGCGCCGGGCTCGACGATGCCCAGCGGCTCCCGCCCCTTCAGATTCACGCGGATGCAGCCTTCGAGATCCGTGGGCAGGCAGTACGCCCGCGTGCGGGACCACTCGACATCAGCCATGTCCACGCGCTGCGCGAGCTTGTCCCTCAAATGCGTAGGCAGCATGCGCGCCAGGCTCTTGCGGAATTCCTTCGGCAGCAGGTCCCGCAGTGCCTTCACCGGATCGAAGCCTTTACGCTTCGCAGGCGCTGCGCCCGCCGCGGCGCCCGCCTGTGCGGCAGCCTGGCTGCTCATGAAGTATCCGAGCTTCTCCATGACGTCCGGCAGGAGATGCCAGCCCGCGTGGTTCGCGCCCACCGCGTCACCCGAAACGACCATGAACAGCGCATCATCGCCCGCCGCCTCGCGAATGCGGGCGATTCCGCGGTCCAGCGCCTGGTACACCTCGAGCATCCCGTCGGGCCAGCAATAGTGGCCCGCGACGTGCGTCTCGCCGTACACGGTGAACACCAGATTCCAGGGTTGCTGCTTCATGAGCCAGCAGGTGGCGCTGGTCTTCGCGTCGACCGCAGCGACGAGGCGTCTGCCGACGTCGCGCGGCTCGAGCGCCTTGAGCCCGAGGTCGTGCGCTTCGATGCCGAGCGGATACTCGCCGCACTCCTTGCGCAGCCGGGGCAGCGCGTCCTGCGGCACCGAGCCGCCTTCGAGATAGTGAGCCCAGCTCCCCCAGTCGTAGACGAACGTGCCGCCGAAGCCTTCCTCCGGATGCGAATAGGGTGGATCGAAAACCGTACAGCGGCGACCGGCCTCGTCCAGCACCTTCCAGAAGGTGGGACGGCCATAGAGACCAGGATGGAACCGCTGATAACCCTGCAGGCCGGGCGCCGGCTGGTGCGTGTAGTAGACGCCATGCTCGCCCGGAGGGGCACCCGTGTAGAGCGAGGGCCACGCGGAGATGTGCAGCTGCTCGGCCGTGGTCTCGAGCCATCGCCAGCATCCGCGGTCCGCGAGCTCCTTGATGGCAGGGAGGAGGCCCGCCTGCGCCCACTCGTGCACGCGCGGTCCGTCTCCGAGCTCGAGGCCCACGATGACGATCTTGCCGGCCGATGCGCTCACTTATACCCAGCCCCGCACGATCACGACCGAAGCGCCGATGACACCCAGCGCGGCCAGCATGTCGAAGTAGATGGCGATGGGCGCGCGACGATGCCCGATGACGAACTGGTAGACGATCATCACGCCGACCAGGATCAGCTTGAGCGCGAGCGCATGGCCCATCACGCCCTCGAACGCCTCGCCCGAGAAGAGCTGCGGAAAGCCGATGCCGCGCACGCTCAGCATGTAGAGGCCGGTGGGGATCAGCACCGCGAGAGCGGGCCAGCCCAGCCCTCCGCGGTACAAGCTGCGCTCGCGCAGCAGCTCCGCCTCCTCGGGCGGTTGAATCTTCTTGAGCGCGGGGCCGATGACGAGCGACCACACGAACATGTGGCCCAGCCACAGACCCATGGCAAGGAGGTGCAGGCTGATGCAGATGCGATAGAGCGTCACGACCGGCCTAGCCTCTCAGCACCAGCCCCGACGCCACGATGGCGCCCAGGACCAGCAGCAGGTTCAAGCGGATCAGCGGCTCGGAAGGCCGGCGCGTCACCACCAGCTGGAAGAGCAGGATGAGCGCGAGGAGCGTCATCTTGGCCCACCACCACGCACCCATGGAGATGCCCCGGAACGAAAGGATGGCCACGCCGCTCGCCACGAGCACTGCGAGCACCGCCCATGTGACCCAGGGCAGCGCAAGGCGCAGCGAATAAGGAACGACGACATGCGGCCAGCGCGCGCCATTCACCACTTGCAGCAGGCGCTTCGTCTCCGCCGTATCGAAACGCTGCCGCAGCGCCACCAGCATGATGAACCAGAACAGGGCGAGGCCGACGAGGACGACGGCGAACAGCAGGTGCGCGAAAGAGAGCAGTCGATAGAGGTCCATACCTCACTCCGAAAAGGGCTGCGCCAGCGTGCCGCGCATCGTGCGCCGACCGGATTCGGGCGGGACCCGGCAAGTTATCACGGCGATGTTTATCGAGTCCACGCGCGGCCTCCTCCGCCTGCCGCCGCGAGCCGCGCCTCGCACAAGGACAGATATTGTCGTGCCGTGTCGGGCCAGGATGTGAGCCGCGTCCGCGCAGCGGCTGCGCCCATCTCCCGCAGCCGTTCCCGGCCTGGAAGCGCATCGAGAAATGCCTCCCACTGCCCTGCCTCGTTGGGGAACAGGAAACCGGTCTCGCCCTGGGCGACGAGGCTGCGGATGCGGCCGCTCGGCACGCTCGCGACTGCCCGACCGACGCTCAGGTACTCGGGGATCTTCATGGTGGAGTACCCCAGCTCTCCCGAGGAGAACGCGGCCGCGTCGTAAGGCGCGATGCACAGATCGGCCGCCGAGATGTAAACGGGCACCTCGCGATGAGGCACGCGGCCGTGGAATATGGCGGCCGCTCCGCACTCGCGGGCGAGGGTTTCATATTCGATACGGCGAGCGCCTTCGCCCACGACGTGAAGTTCCACGCCGGCGGGCTTTCTGCCGCCCATGGCACGGATGACCTGCTCGAGATCGTGAGTGCGATCCAGCACGCCGACGTACAGGATCACCGCAGGCTGCGCGGAGATGCCGACGCGAGCACGCGCGATGGACTGCTCCATCGGATGGAAGAGCTCGCGGTCGACGCCTAGGTCCACCACGGCGACGCGCTCCTCGCTCACGCCCCAGAAGCGGACGATCTCCTTCTTCAGGAACTCCGTCTCGGCGATGACGAGCGGTGCCTTGCGCAATGCGCGACCCGCCAGCCACCGGCCTGCCTCGAGCCGGATGCGCTTCATGATGCTGCTGCCCGCCGCGTGAGCGGGATTCACGACGATGTTCTCGATGGGCACGCCGAGCTGCCCACGGCCGTTGCAGATGGAGGAGACGTAACCCGACAGCAGCCAGCTCTTCTCGAGCACGATGTCGAACGATGGAAGCTCACGTTGCGCGAAGCTTCGCACGTCGCGCAGGTAGCCGAAGAATTCGGCGTAACCGACGCCCTTCATGGCCGCATCGTCCACCGTGGCGGCGACGTGACCGGGCTGGATCTCCAGCACGCGCAGCCCCTCGGGCCGATGCTCCGCCACGCGCCGGAACGCAACAGTGACGTCCGCCCATTCACCGAGCGCCCGCGCCAGATTGATCACGTTGCGCGACGGCCCGACCGTGGACAGCAGATCGTGTCCGGGCACCACGTAGCAGATGGAAAGACGGCGGTTGCTCATCGTCGTGCCGCGATCAGCTTGCGATAGAGCACCTCGCAGCGCTCGGCCACCACCGGCCAGCGGTGATTGCGCTCGACGTATCTTTGACCCGCGTGCGCGAGATTGCGCGCCAGCTCGGAGTCCTGCAGCAGGGTGACCATGCCGTGCGCGAGCGCTTCCACGTCACCGCTCTTCGCAAGCCAGCCGGTCTGGCCATGCACGACGCCCGGCGCCGAAGAGTCGAAAGACACCACCGGGCGGGCGGCCGCCATGTAGTTGAGCAGCTTCACCGGCACGCCGTCGCAATCCACGCGGGGGTTGATGGCGATATCCCCCTGCACGAGCAATGCAGGCATCTGTGCGAATGGCGGCGCGGTCACGACGTCGATCGACTCGCGAATGCCGAGCTCGCGAGCGAGCGGCTCGTACGGATCAAAAGAGGAATCGCTCACGATCTCGAGCCGCGCGCCGGGCACCTTGCCCGGTACTGAAGCAAACGCGCGCAGCATCAGGTCGATGCCCTGGTAGCCCGCGAGATTCCCCGTGAAGATCAGCTTGCGACCCGGAGCGGACGTGCGCGCCGCGCTCGCAACCGCGAACTCTTCGAACTCCACGCCGTTGGAGATGACCGAGACACGGGCCGGGTTGGCACCTGCATCGCGAACCAGCTTCCGCTCGATGGTCTCCGTGACGCAGACCGTGTGATCGGCTAGGCGCGGGATGCCGCGATCCATCCATCGTCCCGTCGTTCGCAGCAGCCCCTTGGGCAGGCCGAGCGGGTAATACGGCAGCTCCGACATGAGCAGGGTGTGCGCGTCGTACACCAAAGGCATCCTGCGCCGCACTCCGGCGGCGGCCGCCACGAGGACACCTTCGTAGTGATGCGCGTGGACCACGTCGAACGGGATCTCGTCGAGCACGCTACGCAGCTTGCGGACCAGCACGGGATCGACCACCGCCAGCTTCTTGTAGGACGGCCCCGGGCTCAGTTTCTGGTACGACTCGACGTCACGGATGCGATGCACGCGATAGCGTGCCTGTGGGTCGCTCGTTCCCAGGTGGTAAGTGATCACGTGCACGTCGTGCCCGCGTTCGGCGAGGCTCTCTGCCATGCGCTGGATGCGCACGGGAGTGCCCCTGGCGAGAGGGAACGGGCAGGCCGCGACGATGGCTACACGCAGAGGCTCGGTCAATCAGGGCTGCCCATACACCTGGATCTCCGCGAGGCCCACGTCGTCGGTGGTGGTGCTCACGCGGGTGATGTCGAGCCGCAGCCAGCTCACCTGCCGCGGAGAAAAGGTGATCACCGTGCCGGATGCGCCCGTGTTGTCGAGCGCGCCGACCGGGAAGCTGCCGCCGCCGTCGCCGAGCACCAGCGTCGCGCCAGTGATCTGGTCTTCAGTGTTGGGCCGGTCGAACAGCGCGACGCGGTCGATGACGTGCGGCGTCGGGAAAGTGAGCTTGAGCCACGCGCCCGCCCGTTCGGCGCGGGTGACCCATTCTGCGGCGGGATTCGCCGGGTAACCGGCGATCACGCCGTCGATCGCCTTCGACGCGAGGCTGCCCGTGGAGTACGTGGCCGTCGAGGCGGAGGCCGTGGCGAGCGAGGCGATGTTGCCTCCACCTCCCGTGGGCTGCGACGTGGTGGCCGTCAACGGGATGGTGTGCAACGACTCGTTGCCCGCGCGATCATAGGCCGAGACCGAATAGGAGTAGCCCGTGGCGGCATCGAGACCCGAATCGGTGAACGTGGCGCCCGCCACGGTCGCAATCGGCGTAGAGCCGGAATCACGGTAGATGCGATAACCCGCGAGTCCTGCACCGCCCGAATCCGTGGATGCATCCCAGGCGAGCGTCACCGAACGGTCGGTGACGGAAGCGACCCGGACGCGCTGCGGCACGGTCGGCGGTGTGGAATCCGAGGGAGCGCTGCTCGCACGGCCATCGTACACCTGCATTTCGGCAAGCCCCACACTTTGAGTGGCTGGCCCCGAACGGTCAATGGTGAACGTGACCGTGGAAGTCTGTCGCGCAGGAAAATCGACACGCATGGGTCTCGACGCCGTATTGTCGAGCGCACCCACGAAGACTTTCGTGCCGTCGCCAAACGTCAGCGTGCCGCACGTGACCTGATCCGTGGTGTTGGGCCGGTCGTAGAGCACCACCTTGTCGATGGTCTGCGCCTTCGCCCATTTGAGCTTCAGCGAGCCGGTGGTCTGCTTGGAAGTGGCCCATTCGTTGGCGGGACGCGAAGGCGCACCGGCGACGACGCCGTCGATGGCTTTGGAAGCGATGCTTCCGGCAGCGGCATTGATGCTGGAGGCCGAAGCGGTCGACAGCGGCGCGACGTTGGTGCCGAGGCCCGCAGTGCCGGCCACCGTGACTGCGGCGAGGTCGGGCGGGCTGGTGAACTTCCCATCGCTCACCTGCACCTGGAATTGCAGCTTCACGTCCGCAGCCGAAGTTTGCGGCGCGACGAAAGCCGGACGCGCCGTCGTGCTTCCGGAAAGCGACACGGAGGGTCCCGCGATCTGGCTCCAGCGGTACGTGAGCGCCGCACCTTCGGGATCCCTGCTGCCCGACGCATCGAGCATGACGCGCTCTCCCGGCAGCGCATCCAGGTCGATGCCGGCATTCACCACGGGCGGCTGGTTGGTCGTGAGCGGGCTGCTCACCCAGAAGAACTCGTCCTTGCGCACCGAGCGCGCGTTGAATCCGCATTGTCCGCCCTGGCTCGCATGCGCCAGCACCGCCTTGAATTTGAGATTGGTGCCGAGGTTGCTCGCCTGCATGGCGAGCGGCACGTCGAGCATCTCGCGGTCCTGCCAGCGCAGCATCGACTCGTTGAGCCCGACCACCTTCTCGAAATACGAGGTCGGATCGGCGCCGATCGGCCAGGCATCGACGCCGCCGGTGGTGTGCACGATGGTCTCGTGGACGGAAGGCGTATAAGCGGCGTCCTGCGCGGCGATGTCGTCCAGGGCTTCGAGCAGCGCGGCGTACGAGCCTGAATGGTCGAGATGCGCATCCTGGCTCGAAGTCACGTAGATGTGGTCCGGCCGGTAGGTCTGCAGCGCGGTCTTGAGATCGAGCACCAGGTTGTACCAGTTGTATTCGGCGGACTTGCCGAACCGGTAGCGGTGGTAGTCGCGCTTGCCGAGTCCGTGGCTCGCGTACGTCACGCTCTGCCTGAACGGGGTGACATAGCGGCTGCCGGCGTCGCGGTACTGCCGCCGCATCGTGTCGAAGGGATTCGGATAGCCCAGGAAGATGAGATTGCTCTCGCTCAACCCCAGCAGCGCCTGACCTTTCACCGCCTCGACCTGGCGCGTGTTGCCGGCAGCGATCCCTTTGGCGTCGCCGTTGGTGACGTAGACCACCTTCACCGGCTCCTGGCGGCGCAACGCGCCTGCGATGACGCCTGAGGACGTGACGATGTCGTCGTCCGGATGCGGCGCGATCACCAGCACGCCGGCGGCGTGCGCGGAGCCTGCCATCAGCCCGAGG
>JBGAIL010000097.1:0-17971 GCA_044225565.1 Steroidobacteraceae bacterium
GGCGGGAAACTTTCAATATGGCAGCGACAACGAGCAGCACTACTCGGCAGACGTCGGCGGACCCCTTTCCGAGCGTATCGGCTTCCGGCTGAACACGGCGTACTTCCAGACGGACACCGCCTACGAGCACACCGGGGTCAAGGATCTGTTCATCGCGCCGATCGTCGAGTTTCAACTCGCCGAGCGCACGCTGCTCACCGTCGATGGTTACTACGACCGTGCCAATTGGCCCGACGGCTACACCGACGGCCGCGTGCCGCTGGTCGGCGGGCTGGTCCCCAATCCGCTCGGCAGGATCCCGCTGAACACCAACCTGCAGTATGACGAGAACATCACTGCGCCGGAGGGTTACGGCAATCTGGGCACGCTTTATCGGGACATCGATGCCAACGCCCGTCTGTCGCACGAGTTCACCGACGATTTGTCGCTGAACGTCGCGCTGTCCTACCACCGCGGGCGCAACGACCGGGAGCAGATCAATACCGGCGGCCTCGATGTGGACAACCGAACCCTGTTCCGCACGTACGTCATCGAGAACAACCTCGACAACAAGACTCATATCGGCCATGTCGATCTCAAGTGGAAGTTCCAGACCGCCGGTCTGACCCATGAGGCGGCCATCGGCGTTGACCACACCTCCGTCGACTCCGCATACGACTATGCGTTCCTCGGCGCCTCCCCCATCGACATCTTCGCGCCGGTGTATGGGACGATCGTTCTGCCCGACGTCATTCCCCTGGATCACGACGAGTCCAGCGTAAAGATCGTGGAAGCCTTCGTCCAGGACCGAGTGACCCTCGGGCGCTTCCATCTGCTGGGAGGCGTGCGCCGCTCGAAGTATCGGAGCGAGGATGATTACCAGGTCTTTCAGGGCGCGCTTCTGCAGACCGATCTCAAGGACCAGATCTGGTCTTCGCAGTTCGGGCTGGTGTATGACGCCACTGACTGGCTCACGCTCTTCGCCAGCCGCAACGAGTCCTTCGTGCCGAGGCTCGCGACCATCTTCGGCCGCGGACTCACCGCTCAGCCGGAGAGGGGGATCCAGTACGAGATCGGTGCGAAGTTCGGGCTTGGGAATACCGGCCTGTCTGGAAACATCGTGTACTTCGACATCGACAAGAAGGATCTGCTCGTGGCCGATGTCGAGCACCCCGGTTTCGCCATGCCGCTGGGCGGGGTGAACTCCAAGGGTTTCGAGATCTCGGTCGAAGGCAGTCCGGCGCCGGGACTCTCCATTTACATGGGCTATGGCCATAACCCCACCAAGATCACGGAGGCCGATGAGAACGTCGGCAACTCGTTCTTCGGCGTGCCCAGGGAGACCTTGTCGGCTTACGTGAACTACAAGATGCAGGGCGGCCCGCTGCGCGGGCTGGCGGTGATGGGCTCGATGCAATATCTGGGCGAGCGATGGTCCTCGGATGACAACACCTACAAGTGGCCTTCCTATACGCGCGTGGATCTCGGCGCCACGTATTCGGTGAACGAGCATCTCGATGTGGGGTTGAACGTCAGGAACCTGCTCGAATCGACCGTCTATGTTGGATTCGGCGGTACCTGGGTCGCGCGCGATCCGTTCCGCACGGTGATGGGAACGGTCACGTACCGGTACTGAGCACGGCCGTGCAAGGGGGTGGGCGTCGGAAGAAGGCCGGGAATCCATGACGAGAGTGGGGATCGATAGAAGAGGCCTCCAGATGCCGGCCCTTTCGTCGCGGAATGTCGTCTGCATACTGGTCAGCGTGGCTCTGGCATGTTCCGGGACCGTGCTTTCGGCGCCTGGCAGTAGCAGCCCCGAGCGCATGACGCTGGCTCATCTCGGGTCCGCGGTATCGTTCGGAAAGCCGGCGTTGTCGCCGGACGGTCGGTTCGCCGCTGTCGTGATCACGCGGTCGGACTTCGTCGACGACCGCAAGGTGGGGTCGCTGATCCTGATCGACACGGCTACGGCTGCGCAACGAGAGCTCGCACCGGGAAGGCTTTCGATCAGCTCACCACAGTGGTCTCCAACAGGTGGTCAGCTTGCCTGGCTCGATGCCGAGCAGGATGGCCAGCCCCAGGTTTACACGGCAAGAATGGGAGCCGTGGGCGCTACCGCGGAGGCCGTCACCAGGGCGGATCGCGGCGTCACCTCCTTTTCCTGGAGTCCGAGGGGCGATTCGATAGCGTATCTCACTGAGGATGCCCCTGAAGAACGGCTTGGCGAGGAGCGTCACAACCATTCGTTCGAAGTGCGCGCGGAGCACTTTCTCGCCCGGCAGGCGGCGGTACCGTCGCATCTCTGGGTGACGGCGGTTGCAGGAGGGCCGCCGCGACGCCTGACCTCGGGCGTGGACAGCGTGGATGAGTTTCAGTGGGCCCAGGGTGGCGCCAGCATCCTGTATCTCACCCAGCCGCAACCCAACCGGACGTCGGAATTGAGGTGGGTGGGCATCGATGGCGCGACGACCCGGGTCGTCGTCGCACAGACGGAGGCGCAACAGGTCCTCAAACTGTTCCCGACCTCTCCGGATGGCACCCTGACCGCCTATCTTTTCGATCGGGAGCCGTGGGGATTTCGCGCCGAAGGTATTTCGGCACAGTCCCTCCCGGAGGGAGGCAGGCACGACCTCACCGGGAAGATCGATCGCAGCTTCGGGTGGGAGGCGGCCTGGCTTCCCGGTGGGCGGGGACTCATCGCCAAGGCCGGAGCCCGGACGACGCAGGAAATGTGGCTGCTGCCTCTGAAGGGCGTCGCCCGAAGGCTGGACATCGGCCCCGTGACGCAGATCGGCAGCATCGGCACGAGTGACGGTGGTGCGGTGATGTTCGAGGGATCTCAGCCACGGCACCCTGCGGAGCTCTATTTCAAAGCCTCCGCCGATGCCAGGCCGAAACGCGTGACTCATTTCAATGACCATCTGGCCACGCTGGCTCTCGGCCGCACGGCGACCGTGACGTGGCGCAATGGCGACATGGAGCACGCCGGAGTGTTGATCCATCCGCCGGGCTTCGTGCAGGGCCACCGGTATCCGCTGGTTCTGGAGATCCATGGTGGCCCCATGTATCACTACAACGAAGCTTTCAACGCGTTTCATCAGTTGCTCGCCGCACAGGGGTGGGTGGTGTTCTGCCCGGACTATCGTGGGGGCGATGCGCAAGACGACGCCTACCGACGCGCGATCGTCAACGACATAGGAGAGGGGCCTGCGAGCGACATCATGGCAGGCGTCGAAGCCGTGAAGGCCCTCGGCATCGTCGATGAGAGCCGTATCGCCGTATCGGGCTGGTCGTATGGTGGACTGCTCAGCGCCTATCTCTCGGCGCGCCATCCGATCTGGCGTGCGGCGGTCGTGGGAGCGGCCCCGACGGATTGGCAGGACCAATACAACCTGGCCGACAAAAATGTCCATTTCGGCAATATTCTCGGGGGCTCGCCGTGGACCGACGCCAATGCCGAAAGATATCGGCAGCAATCGCCTGTCGCCATTGCGTCACGAAGCCGCATCCCGACGCTGATTCTCGCGAACACCGGCGATCCCAGGGTGCCGGTCACCGGTTCCTACAAGTGGTACGCCGCGTTGAAGGACAACGGCGTGCCGGTCCGGTTCGTCGCCTATCCCATCGACGACCACTGGCCGCAGGATCCCGTGCAGCTGCGGGACATGTACCGCCGCTGGGTCGCATGGATCGATGAGCACTTCCGGGGTGACGCCGTCGCCCCGGCGCGATGAGTCGAGTCGGGCTCGTGCGCCGGTACCCGCTGGCGTTTGCCCGGGCGCGGCGTGCCTGTCTGCCTTCCCATTCCGTCGTTCCGTTCGTCTAAATGCGTCGCAGTGCCAGCCAGCCCGCCCAGATGTCCCCGCAGCCTCAACGTTCACCGGAGCCAGCAGGAGAAGACCGGCGCAGTCTGGTCTCCCGCCTCTTTCGCGAGAACAACCAGGCGCTGCAGAACTTTCTCTTCAGCCAGTTGCGAAGCGAGCAGGAGGCCCGCGACGTCGCCCAGGAGGCCTACGTCAAGCTGTTGCAGCTCGACAATCCCGGAGCCATCAGCTTCCTGCGCACCTATCTGTTCCGGATCGCCGCCAATCTGGCCATCGATCGTCTGCGCCGCGGCAACCGCAAGTCGCGCGTCGAGCGCTCCGCCGCACTCGATGAATGGTCGACGGGGCTGGCGGTGGAGCGTGAAGTGCTCGCGGTTCAGGAAGTGGCCCTGCTGCGGCAGGCCGTGACCGAACTCGAGCCAAGATATCGGCGTGCTTTGATCCAGCACAGGTTCGGCGACCGTTCGGGGAGCGATATCGCTTCGGAGCTCGAGGTGACGCCGCGGATGACCCGCACCTACATCGCGAGGGCCGTTCTGTACTGTCGGTTGAGACTGGACGGCCATTCGGCCGGGAGTGCGATGAAACTCGCCAAGGAGGCCATTCCGTGAATCACGAGGACATCGCTGCCACGGCTGCAGCCACGCTGTGGTTTCTGCGGCTGCGCGAAGCAGCGGGCGACGAAGCGACGTTGAGCGAGTGGCTGCTCTGGCGCGACTCGAGTCCGCAGAATGCGATGGCGTATGAGCGGGTTCGAACGCTCTGGAGCCAACTCGACGACGTACTGACGAACGACCAGATCGGCGAGGATCGAAAAGGAGGCGGCGTGCGCGCCGGGCTTCGCACATCCAAAGGATGGTTCGCGCTCGCCGCCGCGATGAGCGCGGTGGCGGTGGGCCTCTGGGTGCTGAAGCCCTGGCACAATCCCGTGCCGGCGCCGACCGCGGTTCGGGAGAATCGTTCGAGCATCCTGTCGGACGGTTCGGCGGTCGAGCTCGGGGCAAAGACCTCGATCGCTCCGCAGTTCTCGGCGACTGCGCGGCTGCTGCACCTTTCGACTGGCGAAGCCTATTTCAAGGTGAAGCCCGATGCGCAGCGCCCGTTCACGGTCCGCGCCGGAAACCTGGATATCACCGCGGTCGGCACGGCTTTCGACGTGAATCACCAGCCGGGACGCACGAGCGTCACCGTTCAGGAAGGACTCGTTGCGATCAGGTCGATCGGCGTCCTGCGCGGCACCGCGGCCGAACGCTGGCAGGTTGCTGCCGGTCACCAGCTGGTCTATTCGGAAAGAGACGGCATGGCGACGCTGGCGTCGGTGGATACCTCCGCGGTGCTGGCCTGGAGGGAAGGGCGGCTCGAGTACACTCGAGCGCCACTGGATTCAGTGCTCGCCGACATAAATCGCTACGCGAAGCAGGTAGTGAGCGTGGAGGATGCAGAGACCGGCAAGCTGACTTTCACGGGCACCGTATTCACCGATTCGATCAGTGACTGGCTGAGTGCGCTGCCTGGCGCGCTGCCCGTGACCGTCGAGCGTGATACGGATCGCATCGTCCTGCGTCGTCGATGAGATCGCGTCGTCTTCCATCCGAACCCGCTCGTTCGTCTAAGTGACCACAAACCGGGCGCGGAACCGGTAGCCCGAATCGGGGGAGACTCATGACAACGAAGCGCATCACGACCGTCACGGCCGCCATCGCGGCGATTCTGGCAGCTGCGACCGCCGGCGCGGTGGATCTCAAGCAGAAGTTCGATTTCACGATACCCGCGGGAAAGCTCTCGGAGGCGTTGATCGAATTCTCGAAGCAGGCTCACGTGCAGATTCTTGCGCCCGGCGAAGGGATTGCCGCCGACAGGACGACTGGCGTCAGCGGATCTCAGACCGTCGAGAATGCGCTGACCGAGCTGTTGAAGAGCAGCGGGCTCAAGTTCCACGTGATGTCGGATACCGCGATCGCGGTAGGGGAGGCGACGCCGACTGCAGCTGTCGGCGCTCCCGCGCTGGAGAAAACCTCGCTGCGTCTCGCGCAGAATGACAATGCCGGCGGCGGCCCGGGAACGGGCGGCGCCGAGGAACAGAATCCATCCGAGATCTCCGAGTCGAAGGAGGAGTCGAAACTCCAGGAAATCGTCGTCGTGGGGTCTTCGATCGCCGTGCGGCGGGACAAGGTCGAGAGCGGCGCGCTACCCATCCAGTTGATCACCAGCGCGGAGCTGGCGGCCTCGGGAAGCGGTACCGTGCAGGATTTCATGCGCAGGGAGCCGGTATTCTTCGGCAACAGCGGTGAGATCGGTCGTTTCTCTGCCGCATCCACGCTCAATCTCCGGGGCATCGGCGATCAGTATACGCTGACGCTGGTGAACGGCCGCCGCACCGGCATAAACGGCCCGGCCAACATCGCCGCAATTCCGTTCGACGCCATCGAGCGCGTCGAGGTGCTGAAGGCGGGCGCCAGCGCCATCTATGGGTCCGATGCCGTGGCCGGAGTGGTGAACTTCGTCCTGAAAACGAAGGAAGACGGCTTCGGCGCCAGTGCCCGCTACGGAGATGCCGCTGGCGGCTACGACGAACGACAGTTCTCGGTTTACATGGGCGCCGAAGGCGAGCGGGGCAGCTACTTCGCATCGGTGCGCCATCGCGAGCAGGGTGCATTGCTCAACAGCCAGCGTCCCGGCACCGCCTCGAACAATCAAACGGCTCTCGGCGGCTATGACTTCCGCAGCACCAGCTCCCTGCCTGCGCCCATCATTCTTCCGAGCGGCGAGGTCGTCATCATCAACACCGAGCTGTTTCCCGTGGGAACGACCTCGATGGATCCGGGCGACTACCGGCCCTATGATTTCGACAGGGACGCGCACGATCGCGCCGCGACGGGCACGACGCTGCTCGGTGGAAACGAAAGCACTTCCTTCGTGTTCTCCGGTGAGTTGAATCTTTCCGGGAAAACCAGGCTGCTCGGCGACTTCCTGCTCGACTCTACCAAGGATCACAGCGTTTCAGGCACGCCCACCTTCTCCGTCACCGTGCCGGCGAGCAACTACTACAATCCTTTCGGCGTCGATGTCGTGGCGCGCTATCGGGGCCTGGATGTCCTGCCCTCCGTGTACAACAACGAGGCGGATACCCGGTCCGGCGGCCTGAGGCTCGAGCATCAGCTGACCGAGCGGTTCGAGCTGAGTGCAGGCGCGAACCTGACCCACATCCGCCAGGAGGAATTCATTCCCACCCGGTACTCCACCGTCGGGGTCCTCGAGGCCATCGCGAGAACGACACCGGATGCGCTGAATCCGTTCGGCAACCTGGCCAATGGCCCGGCCCAGCTCCTGGGCGTGATCGTTCCGATCCGGAACTTCGACTTTTCACAGCTCTGCGAATTCGATGCCCGGATTTCCGGGCGCCTCTTCTCTCTTCCCTCCGGAGATGTTCGTACGGTATTCGGCACCGCGTATCGTCGCGAGAGCATTCATCACGCACCCGATGGCCTGATTCGACCGGGTGCGGGTGGCGCCATGGATCAATCGGAAGAGGAAGAGATCCAGCTCGGCCGCAACGTGAAATCCGCTTTCGCGGAAATCAGGGTGCCGCTGCTGGCGCCTTCCGGGGATATGGTGGAGTCGCCGCTGGAGTTCGGTCTGGCCGCACGCTACGAACGCTACAGTGATTTCGGCAGCACGTTCGATCCGTTGACTTCGCTGAGATGGGCGGTGACCCCGGATGTCGCGCTGCGCGCCTCCTACAACACCTCTTTCCGCGCTCCTTATCTGGAGGACCTGATTCCAAACTCGACCATGCAGGAAGCGGACATCAGAGACCCCGTCACCTCCGCCGTGATCGACGCGGCGGCGATCTTCGGTGGCAATCCGGATCTCAAGTCCGAAAGTGCAGACACGATCAGCGTGGGGACGATACTGACACCGCGGAGCGCGCCCGGTCTCTTCGTCTCGCTCGACTACTATCGATTGAATCAGAAGGACGCGATCATCGCGCCCGATCCGCAGTCCATTTACGACGGCACGATTCCGGGCACCGTGATCTTCCAGACCGACATCGGGCCTGGCGGTGAGGATGTCCTGATCATCGCCGAACTGACCAACGTGGCGAAGCGCCGCGTGTCGGGACTGGATTACTCCTCGCGTTACGATCGCGAGCTGGGTGACGGATCCGCCTTGTCGCTCGACCTCGCTGCTCACTATCTGCTCTCCTTCCGGTCCAACGTGCTGGATGGTCAGGGCTTCGTCTCGCACGTCGGTACGTTCGGCGATTTCGGCGGCTTGCCGAAGCTGCGCGGCACGGGTGGCGTGAGCTGGTCCAAGGGCGCATACACGCTCATCGGGCGGGCGAATTACGTCCAGGGGATGCACGATGTGTTTGCCCCGACCGATGACTTCAGGGTGTCTTCCTTCCTGACCGCAGATCTCGCCGTACGCTTCGACGTTGGAGCGGGAAAGATCCCCGGCGTACGGCAGACTTCGCTGACTGTGGGGGTGGTGAACGCTCTGAATGAAGAGATCCCTTACAGCCCGGGAAACAGCGGCTATATCTCGAGCATTCACGATGTCCGCGGACGTGCCTGGTACGCATCCATGAACGTTCGGTTCTGAGAGCCTATGAGGAGGATGCGGTCGAGGAAGTATGCGCCGCGCCGCGGCTTCCTTCTCCTGCTCGCGAGCATGGGTGTCGTCAATGCCGGCACCGATGCCTCCTTGACGGTAGATGAGGGAACATGGCTGTCCGTAGATAGCTCGCCGGCCGATGGCAGGCTTGCATTCGATGTGCTGGGCCGACTGTTTACTCTCGATCCGGGTGGCGGGGATGCGCTTCCGTTGCTCGTCGATGATGCCTTCGATGCCCATCCGATGTATTCGCCGGACGGCCGACGCATCGCTTTCATCAGCGACAGGAGCGGCAGCGAGAACTTGTGGGTTGCCGAGGCTGACGGCACCCAGCTCGGAATGCTGAGCCACGATACGCAGGCAGTGTTCGTCGGTCCGGCCTGGTCCGCCGATGCGAGCGCGATATACGTTACGCGGATCAACGATCGGAATCGACGTAACAGCGGCGTCAAAAGCGCACGGTGGAAGTTCTCTCTGACAGGCTCCCGCGAAATGCTCGGCCTGGACCCGGATCTCGAGCTGTCGGAGATTCACGGTGCGGCGCCGACGAAGGATGGGCGCGCGCTCTACTTTTCAGCCCGGCGCGCCGGCGGTGTCTACGACATCTATCGTCGGGATCTGCGCTTCTCCACCACCACCATCGTGGTCAGTGGCCGCTCTCGTGCTGCGGGAGTCATGCAGCCGACCCCCTCTCCCGATGGCCGTCTCCTGGCGTATGCAGTGGACATCGAGGGAGGAACGGAGCTGCGTGTACGCTCTCTCGACAGCGGCACCGATCGCAGAGTGGCCTATCCGATCGAGATGTCTCTGGCCGCCTCCCAGCATGCCTACCAGGGGGTACTGCCGCATTTCGCGTTCACCCCGGATTCGGCGGCAATCGTCATTGGATACGGGGGCAAGCTTCGCCGGGTGGACGTCGGGAACGGAGACTCGCGCATCATCGCGTTTCGCGCGCGTATCGATGCGCGCATCCAGCCGAGCGTCCATCAACAGCCGGTCAGTGAGGCCGGCCCCGTCAGGGCGCGGGTCATTGAAGGCGCAGAGGTTTCCCCTGATGGCCAGCACGTCGCATTCTCGGCGTTCGGCAAGGTATTCGTGGCTGTTCTCGGTGAGCCTCGCTCGAGGAGGGTATCGAAAACGACGTTCGCGCCCGACGATGTCAGCGAGAGCTATCCCACTTGGTCTCCCGATGGCCGCTGGCTGGCGTACACCACCTGGTCGCGGAAGGTGGGCGGCCACCTTTGGAGGATCCGTCTCAATGGCGGTGAGCCGCAGCGTCTGAGCCGATTTCCTGCGTTCTACAGCAGACCTGCCTTCGCTCCCGATGGCCAATCGATTATTGCGCTTCGCTCGGCAACCGACGAAGAGCAGCATGTGGTTTCCGTGCGCGGGGACACCAAGCAACGCCTGGCTGCGAGAGAGCTCATCAGGATCTCGTTGCGCGAAGGCGTGGAGACCACGTTGGGCTACGTGAACGGAGGGTTCAATACGAGCCCTGTCGTGGCCGACAGCGGGCGACTGCGTTTCGATGCAGGGGGTACGGCGGTCTTCGTCCATACGCCGGGCGGACTGATGCAGTTTCCGCTAGCCGGCAGCGCGTCCGAGGTGGTGTGGCGCATCACGGGACCCAAAGCCACAGCGTTCTCCGCAGAAGTGGATGATGCGGCCATCAGTCCTGATGGACGATGGGCACTGGCGCTGCATAATTTCCAGCTTTTCCTGGTTCCGCTGCCGGCGGACGGTGGGTCTGGCGGCGTCATCAGCTTGTCTGATCCAGCGGCGCATGTGCGCCAGCTGACGGAGATCGGCGCAGATGAGTTTGCGTGGTCGAGGGACGGTGCGCGCGTGACCTGGTCGGTCGGTTCCACCGTCTACTCGGCAGCTCTTGCCGATGTCTTGCGAAGCGGCGTTGCGAGCCGGAACGATTGCATGGAGTCGTCAAGGCGGCGATGGGAGATCACGGCGACCCTTCCACGTGACATCCCGCGGCGCCAACTGGTGTTGCGAGGAGCTACCGTCGTCACCATGGCCGGGAAGGGTGACGGCGAGATCGGCGACGTCGTGATCGCCGACAATCGATTGGCGGCCGTCATTCTGCAGGGTGGCGGGCGCGTTTCTTCGCAGGCCATCGAGGTCGATGTCTCCGGAAAGTTCATCACTCCCGGATTCGTCGATACGCATGCTCACTACGACAACACAGGCAAGCGCAACATCGAGTACGACACCTGGGAGCTGCCCATGGCCCTGGCGTATGGAGTGACGACATCGCTCGATCCGCAATCCAGCACCCCCGACCTGTTCGTTTACCAGGATCTGATTGATGCGGGCATCGTCAAAGGGCCGCGTGCGTACACCACCGGGCCGGGAATCTTCCAATGGAGCGGGATAGACGGCACCCGCAAGGCATCCTGCATATTGACTCGATACCGCAAGCATTACCGTACCGGCATCGTCAAATCCTATCTGATCGGCAGCAGGCAGCAGCGTCAGTACATGGCGGTGGCGGCCAGAAGGCTCGGGTTGATGGTGGTGACGGAGAATTGGGGGGCACCGCGGTACGCAATCACCCAGGCGCTGGATGGTTTCTCGACGAATGAGCACGCCTCCGACGCTATCGACTACTACGATGACATGGCGCAGTTGTACTCCAGGGCGGGGATCGGCTATTCGCCCACGACGCTGGTCGGGGGAGAGGCGGGTCTGCCCGCTCTGGCCTATTTTCTATCGCGGCGCGACATCCTGCAGGACGAGAAGCTCAATCGTCTCATGCCGCGCGCCGTCATCGTCGAGCGCCTTCGGGATGTCCAGTGGGCGCCGCGCAGCGCCTTCATCTTCGACCGGCTGGCGGCATCTGCCGCCAGGATATTCCGCGCTGGCGGTCATGTCGGGGTGGGCTCACATGGCGAGCTGCAGGGCCTCGGGTATCACTGGGAGATGGAAGCATTGGCCGCTGGTGGCCTGACGCCCCATGAGGTTTTGCAGATGGCGACGCGCTCCTCCGCCGCTGTGGTGGGCAGGGCGGACGACGTTGGCACGCTCGAAGCGGGGAAGTATGCGGATCTGCTGATATTCGACGCCAACCCCGCCCGCGACCTCGGAAATCTGAGTACTTTGCGCTACGTGATCAAGAACGGTCGAATCTATTCCGCGCAGAACCTCGCCGAGGTACGCCCTGCCGATATTCAGTAGTCACCTGTCGATACGGAGCCCGGTCGTGCGAGGGGCCGCATCGCTCATCAGAAGTACTCGGGGCCGGCCCTCCGGCTCCGTGGTGACCGGAGCCTGCCGCCGCTCCGGCGGGGATTTCCGCAGCCCGGCATTCTCCGCCGGGAATGCGCTAGTGATCCCCCTTCGCAAGTGAGGTGCGCAGGATGGGTTTGCCCGGCAGCTTGCCGGTCGCCTTGCCCGACTCCCATGCGAGCTCGCCATTGACCCACACTGCGGCAATGCCGGTCGAGAGCGCGTGCGGCATCTTCGTCGTCGCATGGTCGTTCACCGTGGCAGGGTCGAACAGCACCAGGTCCGCGACCATTCCAGCCTTGAGGTAGCCGCGATCTTTGAAACCCATATGATCTGCCGCCTGTCCGGACATCTTGCTGATCGCCGATTGAAGGGAGAGGGCGTGATCTTCGCGCACATATTTGCGCAGCACGCGCGTGAACGAGCCCGCACCGCGCGGATGGGCGCCATACAGCTCGCCGTCCGAGCAGATGTTCGCGTGCGGCCAGCGCATCAAGGTGGCGATGTCGTCGTCCCGCATGCTGGTGCCGATGATGCTTTCCTCCGCGTTCGCGGCGATCGACTGGCGGATCAGTGCGAGATACAACTCCGCCGGATCGGCCTTGCGCTCGCTGGCGACCTGCGCGAGCGTCTTGCCGACGATGGAGGGATCCGCATCGAAGCGGCCGAACAGCACGCCCTCCGGCTTGATGGAATTCGTGAGGGCGAAGCGGGCGGCCTGCACGTCCTCGAAATTGCGCTGGGGCAGCACGACCTGCATGGTCGACTGCCAGTATTCGTACGGATACACGTCCAGCGTTGCGTCGATGCCTTCGGCGCGCGCGGCGTCGAGACGTTTCAGCAGCTCGGGCGCATGCCCCCATAGCGAGACCAAGGCAAGCTTGGCGTGCGAGAGTTGCACCGGAATCCGCGCTTCCCGGCCGACTCTCAGCAGCTCGTCGATGGAGCTCCACAACTCCACGCTCTCGCTGCGGATGTGGCTGATGTAGCGCCCGCCGTAGGGCGCCACCACCTTGCCGAGCGCGACGAGCTCAGTGGCGTCGGAGTAGATGCCGGGGTCGTACCCCAGGCCGCTCGAGAGCCCGATGGCTCCGGCACGCATGTCGGCTTCGAGCAGCTTGCCCATGCGAACGATTTCCTGCGGCGTCGAGTGGCGCTTGTAGTTTTCGCCGAGCACGCTCTCGCGCAGCGTGTTGTGGCCGCTGTACGAGGCGACGTTCACGGCCACCGGTTTGGACCGGAGGCGTTTCCACAGGGTGTCCAGAGGAAACACCGAGCCGCCGTCCTGGCCGACCACGATCGTCGTGACGCCCTGGCTCAGCAGCGGCTCGGCCGTCGGGGTGCGAGCCAGTGCCCGGTCGTGGTGGCTATGCGTGTCGATGAAGCCGGGTGCGAGCACCTGCCCTTTGCCCTCCCGCACTTGCTCGCCGTCCCGAGCCGCGAGCGCACGACCGACTTCCACGATGCGTCCGTCCTCGAGTCGCAAGGCGCCCGGATAGGGTTGCGCCCCCGTGCCGTCGATGACGAGGACGTCACGGATCAGCGTGGAGGAAGCGAACGCAGTCGCCGAGGCGACCGTGAGGAGGGCTGAGGCGATGAGGCCCCGCAAGGACGGCATGAGGTACTTCATGTGCCCGATTCTACAAGTCGTCCGTCGCGGTCTGCTCTTTCACCTCGTACCAGATGGCGTTCAGCACTCCGAACGCCAGCGCGAAGCCGTATAGAGCAGGATCACCGGCAGGAACACGATGACGGCGATCAGCATGATGCCCAGTGTCCGCTCGCTGCTCGAGGCATCCCACACGGTGAGCCCATGTGAGGGTTGCGTGGAGGAGGGCAGGAGGAACGGAAACAGCCCAATCCCCGCCGTCAGAATGGTGGCCGCCTGAGCAAGCGCGCTGGCTGTGAACGCCATGCCATGGCGGGCAGCGCGGAGCAGAAGCCATGTCAGCGCGGCCCCCGCAACGGCAACGGCAGGCGCAAGCCACAGAGCGCCGTGCGCGTGATAGTTGGCAAGCCACGCACCGCGTTCCACGGCAACCTGCTTCAGCACGGGATTCGACGGCCCCGAGCCATTGAATGGGGACACGACCTGGTGCCCATCGATTCCCGCCATCCACACACCGGCACCGACGAAGCTGACGAGAAACACCAGCGCCGCAACCCGGCCCGCTGCCGCCGCACGCCCCGCAATTGAGCTATCCACCTTCAGCGCCGCATAGGCCGCGCCGTGCATCACGAGCATCGAAAGGCTCACGATTCCGCACAGCAGCGCGAAGGGATGCAGCAGATTGAAGAAGCCGGCCGTGTAAGTGGGCCGCTGCAGCTCATCGAAATGGAACGGCACGCCGAGGAACAGATTCCCGAACGCCACCCCGAAGAGCAACGCAGGCACCGCGCCACCCACGAAGAGCGCCCAGTCCCACGCATTGCGCCAGCGAGGCTCGGTGAGCTTGCCGCGGAACGTGAACCCCACGGGGCGCAGGATGAGCGCCACGAGCACCAGGAACATCGCGAGGTACAGCCCCGAGAACGACGCGGCATAGAGCAGCGGCCACGCTGCGAACACCGCACCGCCCGCCAGGATGAACCAGACCTGGTTGCCTTCCCAAACAGGCTCTATCGACTCCAGCAATGCGCGCCGCTCTTCGTCGTTGCGCCCCACGAAGCGGAAGATGGCGCCGACGCCCATGTCGAACCCGTCGGTGACCGCGAAGCCGATGAGCAGGGCGCCGAGGATCAGCCACCACACGATGCGCAATGTCTCGTAGTCGGGCATCTCTCGATTCTCCGCTCAGTGTTGCGCGGGCGCGCGGGCGAGTTCCGCGTGCGGATCCGCCTTCGGTCTCGGCCAGTACCCGAGCTGTTCAGGCCCTCGCCGGATCATGCGCAGCATCAGGTACACGTCGATTATCGCCAGCCCGGTGTAGAACACGACGAAGCCGATCAGGGACAGCCACACGTTCGACGCTGCGGTGGTCGATACGCCCAGGAACGTGGGGAGCAGGCCGTCGATGGCCCACGGCTGCCGGCCGTATTCCGCGACGATCCAGCCGAGCTCGGCCGCGACCCACGGCAGCGGCAGGCTGTAGAGCGCGATGCGAAGGAACCACCGGTTCTGCTCGAAGCGATGCTTCGACGCGAGATAGAACGCCGTGGCGAAGAGGGCGATGAGGAAGAAGCCGATCGCCACCATGAGCCGGAAGCTCCAGAACAGCACCGGCACGTTGGGCACGGTGGACCAGGCGGCCTGGTCTATCTGCTCGGCGGTCGCGGTTGCCGGATTGGACGTATATCGAAGCAACAACAGGCCGTAGCCGAGATCGCCGCGATGCGCCTCGAAGGTTTCGAGCGCCTGGGCATCCGCGCCGTCTGCACGCAGGCGCTGCAGTGCCGCGTGCGCCTTCATGCCGCTTGTCACCCGCTCCCGCGCATGCTCCACGAGCTCGTGAATACCGGGAACCTCCTTGTCGAGCGAGCGGGTAGCGATGAGGCCGAGCAGCCAGGGCACTTTCACTTCGGCATGCGTTTCGCGGGCAGCGACGTCCGGCAAGCCGAAGATGGTGAAGCCGGCGGGCGCAGGCTCGGTGTGCCATGCCGCCTCGATGGCGGCGATCTTCATCCGCTGGTTCTCGCTCGCCACGTAGCCGGATTCGTCACCGAGCACCACCACCGAGAGCGAGCAGGCGAGTCCGAAGCTCGCCGCCACCGCCATCGACCGTTTCGCGACGTCGACGTTGCGGCCGTGCAGCAGGTACCAGGCGCTGATGGCGAGCACGAACACGGAGCCCACGACGTAACCCGCCGCGACGGTGTGGACGAACTTGGCCTGCGCGACGGGGTTGAACAGCACCGCGGAGAAGGAGCTGAGCTCCATCCGCATGGTCTCGTAGTTGAACTCCGCGCCGACGGGGTTCTGCATCCACGCGTTCGCGATGAGGATCCACAGCGCCGAGAAGCTCGAGCCGATGGCTACGAGCCCGGTGACGATCAGGTGTGCCACCTTCGACAGTCGCTCCCAGCCGAAGAAGAAGAGGCCGACGAAGGTGGATTCGAGGAAGAAGGCCATCAGCCCCTCGATGGCGAGCGGCGCGCCGAAGATGTCCCCGACGTAGTGCGAGTAGTACGCCCAGTTCGTGCCGAACTGGAATTCCATGGTGATGCCCGTGGCCACGCCCATGGCGAAATTGATGCCGAAGAGCAGGCCCCAGAACTGCGTCATGCGCTTCCAGACCTCGCGGCCGGTCATGACGTACACGGACTCCATGATCACCAGGATCATGGACAGGCCGAGCGTCAGCGGCACGAACAGGAAGTGGTACAGCGCGGTGAGCGCGAACTGCAGGCGGGAAAGGTTGACGGCCTCGAAATCGATCACGTGCCGGCCCTCGGTGTCATGGTGGCGTCGATGTGGCGGCCGGAACCGGCTCGACGCCGAGGCGGCCGCCCGCGAGGCCGTCGTCCACGCGCTGCCTGTGAGAAGGGGAGAAAAACAGGGCCCAGAGCAGCACGAGTGCCGCCAGCTTTCCGAGCAGTGCCCAACCCAGCTCGCGCCGCAAGCGGCGCTGCCACGTGCCGGGACGTGGAGGGAGTCGCGGATTCTCCATGATCGAGGCCGGATTCTAGCGGCAAGCGCGCGGGATTGCCCGCGAGAAAGAGCCATTCGGAGCTTCGCAGTGGCTCCTTCGGAGCTAGGATAGCGGTTCCGGACAGACAGGAGATCCTCGTGCTCTCGTACCTCCGAACCTCTGCGGCCACCGCCGCGCTCATCGGCTGCTCGCTCGTCGTCACTGTCGCCTCTGCGGCGGCCTTGCCGATCTCATCCGCCCAGATCGACCGTACCGTGGAGCGCGCGATGCAGGCTTTCGAGGTGCCAGGCATCTCGGTCGGCATCGTGAAGGACGGCAAGCTGGTCTACGCGAAAGGTTACGGCGTGCGCGAGCTGGGCAAGCCGGAGCGCGTGGACGCGGACACGCTGTTCCAGATCGGCTCCAACACCAAGGCGTTCACGGCGGCAGCGCTCGCCATCCTGGTGGACGAGGGCAAGCTCCACTGGGAGGACAAGGTCATCGACCATCTCCCCGAGTTCCGCATGTACGATCCCTACGTCACGCGGGAATTCACCATCCGCGACCTGCTCACGCACCGCAGCGGCCTCGGGCTGGGCGCGGGCGATCTCATGTTCATCCCGGCGACGGACTTCAGCCGCAAGGAGATCATGCACGGGCTGCGCTATCTCAAGCCGGTATCGAGCTTCCGCTCCAGGTTCGACTACGACAACGTGCTCTACATGGTGGCGGGCGAGATCATTCCCGCGGTGACGGGCAAGTCGTGGGAGGAGTTCGTCGAGGCGCGCATCTTCGCGCCGCTCGGAATGCAGGCCTGCGCCGCGAGCTACGGCCGCATCAAGGATCACAGTGACGTGGCGTCACCGCACATCGTGGTCGAAGGCAAGCTCACGGTGGTTCCGGTGATGGACCTCGCGCCGGTCGGGCCGGCAGGCACCATCAACTGCAGCATCAACGGCATGGCGAAGTGGCTGACCACGCAGCTGGCCGCAGGCAAGGCTCCGGGCGGTGCGCAGCTCTTCAGCGCCGAGCGCAGCGCGGAGATGTGGACGGTGTCCACCGTGCTGCCGGTGGATCCGGAGCGGGGCGCGATGAGCCGCTCGCATTTCGCCGGTTACGGGCTCGGATGGGGACTGCAGGACACCTTCGGCCGCAAGCGGGTCTCGCATACGGGCGGTGTGCCGGGAACGGTCACCTGGGTCACGATGATTCCGGAGCTGAACCTGGGAATCCTGGTGTTCACGAACCAGCAGAGCGGGGCGGCGATGGAGTCCGTGGGCAACCAGATCCTCGATGCGTATCTGGGCGCGCCGAAGCGGGACTGGGTGGCGATGGCCTCGGAGCGCACGAGCAAGCGCATGGCGGAGGCGAAGGCGGTGGAGGACGAAGCGGCCAAGGTGGCGGCGAGCAGCATTCAGCCTACTTTGCCGCTGGACGCTTATGCCGGCACTTACCACGACGACTGGCGCGGCGATGCGACGGTTCGCCGGGAGGGCGACAAGCTGGTCCTGAAGTTCAGCCGCACCACGCAGATGGAAGGCCCGCTGACGCCTTACAGCGGGAACATCTTCATCGTGCGGTGGAACGACCGGAGCCTGGAGGCGGACGCTTTCGTGCGCTTCGCGCAGGGGTACGACGGGAAGGTGGAGGGCATGACGATGCGGGCGGTGTCGCCGGCGACGGATTTCAGCTACGACTTCCACGACCTGGATTTTCGGAGGGTGGAGGGGGCGGAGGGGCGCT